>JBBQBQ010000124.1:0-9726 GCA_038317685.1 Desulfuromonadales bacterium
CCTCGGGCGCGGCTGTCAAAATCTGAAGCTGGCCCTGGTTGAAACGTCCTTCCCCAACCGTCTGGCGGAGTTGGCCGCGGCCAGCGGGCACCTCACACCGGAGATGCTGCGGGGGGAGTTGCTCAAGTTCGGCCGCCCCGAGGTGCCGGTCCGGATCTTTCACATGAAACCCCAGTTCCTGGCGGAAATCCGCAACGAACTGGAGGCCCTGGAGGACCCGCGCCTGCAGCTCTTGCAGGGCGGCGAGGAATTCCAGCTCTCCTGAAAACCACGAGGTACGCCTATGGCTTGGTTCAAGAAATCGAAGGCGCCGCTTTCACCGGTCGAGATCAAGAAGGTGCAGATGCCGGAGGGTCTCTGGACAAAATGCAAGAACTGCAATGAGATCATTTACACCAAAGAGATCGAGCGCAATCTCAATGTCTGTCCCAAATGCGACTACCATTTCCGGATCAGCGCCCGGGAGCGCATTGAGCTGGTCCTCGATGCGAATTCCTTTGTCGAGATGGATGCCCAAATGGAATCCGTCGATTTTCTCAATTTCAAGGACTCCAAGAAATACAAGGACCGGATCAAGGCGGCGGTGAAGAAGAGTGGTCCCGGTGACGCGATTCTCTGCGGCGAGGGGCTGATTGAGGAGTTGCCGGTCGTCGTCGGGGTCTTCGAATTCGGCTTCATGGGGGGCAGCATGGGTTCCGTGGTCGGGGAGAAGATCACTCGGGCCATCGAGCGGGGCCTGGAAAAACGCAGTCCGGTCATCATCTTTTCCTCCTCCGGCGGTGCCCGCATGCAGGAGAGCATCCTTTCTTTGATGCAGATGGCCAAAACCAGCGCTGCCCTGGCGAAGCTGAAGAAGGCCGGGATTCCCTTCATCTCGGTCCTGACCGATCCGACCACGGGCGGGGTGACGGCGAGCTTTGCCATGCTCGGCGACATCAACATGGCCGAGCCGCGGGCTCTGATCGGCTTTGCCGGCCCGCGGGTCATCGAGCAGACCATCCGCCAGAAGCTCCCCGATGGCTTTCAGCGCTCCGAGTACCTGCTGGAGCACGGCATGGTCGACATGATCGTTCGTCGGCAGGAGATGAAGGAACGCCTGGCCCAGATCCTGAAAATCTTCACCAGGCAATAAGGCGGTCCGCTGCGCCGATTTCCCCATGGTCATCCGGTTCTTTCGCGGGCGGCGGCGGCGCGCCGGGTCACCGGCCGCCACGGTGCTGAACGCATGCCTTTCTCCCCACCTGCCACCTCGGTCGATGCGAACTTTCAGGGAAGCCTGGACTATCTCTACGGTCTGCAGGTCTTCGGCATCAAGCTCGGTCTCGACAACATCCGCGCCCTGCTGAAGCGATTGGGCCATCCCGAGTTGACTTTCAGCAGTGTTCATGTCGCCGGCAGCAACGGCAAGGGATCGGTTTGCGCCACCCTGGCCGAGATTCTGAGCAGGGCCGGCCATCGAACCGGACTCTATACCTCGCCTCATTTGCATGCCTTTTCTGAACGAATCCGGGTCGAGGGGCGGGCCATAGCCGAGACCGAGGTCGCCCGGCTGACCGCTGAAATCCGTTCGGTCGTCGGGGAACTGCCGGTGACCTTCTTCGAATTCACCACCGCCATGGCGCTTCTTCATTTCGCCCGCCGGGAGGTTGCCTGGGCTGTGCTGGAGACCGGTATGGGTGGCCGCCTGGACGCCACCAACGCCGTCACTCCGCGCCTCGCCGTGATCACCTCGCTGTGCCGCGATCACACCCGGCACCTCGGTGCCGATCTGGCGACGATCGCCGCCGAAAAAGCCGGCATCATCAAGGCCGGGGTGCCGGTGGTTTGTGCTCCCCAGGAACCGGAAGCTCTGGCGGTGATCGAAACTCTGGCCGCGGAACTCGGGTCGCCCTTCTATCTCGCCGGGCGGGACTTCAGCGTGAGCAGTTGCCCCGACGGCGGTTTTGCTTTTGCCGGTCTGGGGCTGGCCCTCGGCCCTCTGACCTCCGGGCTTCCCGGCGTCCATCAGCACCTCAACCAGGGGCTGGCAATCGCCGCGGCGGTGCTGCTGCGCCAGCAGGGGTTGGCGTTGCCCGAGACGGCGCTGCAGGATGGGGTCGCTGCGGTTCGCTGGCCCGGTCGCCTGGAGTGGTGGGCGGGAGGACGGGAGATCCTCCTCGACGGCGCCCATAATGAAGGGGGCTCCCGGGTCCTGGCCGCCTATCTGGCGGAGCTTTCGGCGCCCGGGATTCGTTGGGTGGTCGGGGTCAAGGGGGACAAGGACCTCGATGGCCTGCTGGCCCCGCTTCTCCCCCAAGTGACGGCCGTTTATTGCACGGTTCCGCCCGTCGAAGCGGCGGCAGAGCCGGAGGCTTTGGCCGCCGCGGCGGTCGCCGCCGGCCGGCCGGCCCGATCTTTCCCCTCGGCGGCGGCGGCCCTGACGGCAGCTTTGGCAGATCGCCTCCCCGGGGAGGTGGTGCTGGTCGCCGGGTCCCTCTATCTGGTGGCGGCCGCCCGGGAATTCCTGATGAATCTGACGAAGGTTGAAGCGTGAGCCTCTTGCCCGTGAAACGCCTGTTCCTGGTCCCCATGCTGGCGGCACTGCTCGGTGCGCCCCCGGCTTGGGCGCTTGACATGCCGGGGACGGGAAGCGATGCTCCGGTTTCCATCGATGCCGGCAGCTTGAGTTATGACAAGAGCACCGACACCTTCAACGCGGCGGGCGGCGTCCATCTGCACAAGGGGCCGCTGGAACTGAGCGCCGAGACGATGAAATGGGACCGCAAAAGCGGTGAAGCTACTGCCGCTGGTCGGGTCCGTCTGGTCAGTCCCGAGGCGGTGCTGGAGGGGGAGGATCTGCGCTACAACTTGGAGACCGGCTTGGGCCGGGTGGCCAACGGACGAGTTAATGCGTCCGGCCAAAACTTTCAAATCGCCGGCGCCATCATCGAAAAGCTGGGAGAGCACCGGTACCGGGTGAGTGACGGGACCTTCACCACCTGCGAAGGGGATCCGCCGGCCTGGAAATTCGCCGCCAGCCGCCTGGATGTCACTCTCGGCGGGTACGCTCGCGCCCGCAATGTCCTTTTCTACCTCCGTGATGTGCCGGTTCTCTATATCCCCTACCTGATTTATCCGGCCAAGACCGAACGCGAATCGGGGATGCTCCTCCCCCGCTACGGTTATTCCAGCCGCCGCGGCACCCAGTTTTCCCTGGCCTGGTACCAGGCCATCGCCCGCAACCTCGACGCCACCCTGGAGCTTGATTACCTTTCCAAGTTCGGGCTCGGCACGGGGCTCGAATACCGCTACATCCTCGGCGAGGAGAGCGAGGGGACGATCCACGGCTACCACGTCTTTGAAAGCGGGCGGACCGACCGCTATGCCCTCGACGGGCGCCACCGCGGGGTTCTCCCCGGCAAGGTCCGGCTGACGGCCGACCTCGACTTCGTCAGCAGCCGGGACTATTTCAGGGATTTCGGAGAGAGCTACGAGATCTATACCCGGGATAAGGCCAAGACCGTCGTCGCCCTCGCCCGGAACTGGGATAAGCTCAATCTCTCAGGCCAGTTCCAGTACCTCAAAGACCTTGCCCAGAAGACCGACGGCACCTTGCAGCGGCTCCCCGAGGTCCGGCTGGCGGCAGCCCCGCAACGACTCGGATCGACCCCCCTGCTTTATCAGATTGACGGCGAAAGCGATTACTTCTGGCGGCGCGAAGGGACGACCGGGGGGCGGCTGTCGCTGCACCCGGCTCTCCTCACCGACCTCTTCTCCAACCCCTGGTTTGACCTCCTCCCCCAGGTCGGCTATCGGGAGCGCCTCTACGAGACCAGCGACGGTTTCGCGGAGAAGGGCATCTTCGATCTCGGTGCCCGGGTCTCGTCCCAGTTCGCCAGGGTTTTCGTCGTCGATGGGGCGACGGTTCGCCGCATCCGTCACAGTCTGGAACCGGAACTGACCTATTCCTTCCTGCCCCGGGCACGTCAGGATGACCTTCCGAGCTTCGATTCCCTCGATCGAATCGGCCCGGAAAGCCGCCTCGGCTATGCCCTGACCAATCGCTTTACAGCTCGTCTCGAACCGGAGAACGGCGACGTCTATTACCACGAGTATCTCTATCTGCGGCTATCGCAGAACTACGATTTCCGCGAGGCCGATCGGGTTCTCGACCTGAACAGCAGTGACAGTCGCAAACCCTTTTCCCCGCTCCTTCTCGAAATGGTGGTGCGGCCCAACCGTTGGAGCTATATCGACCTCGACACCAGCTACGAAATCAACGCTGGAGAAAACCGCCTGATCGAGTTCAATATGCGCGGCGCCCTGACCGACAAAGCCGGGAACCAACTCGACATCGACTTCCGCCATCGCAGCGGCGAAATCAAGTATCTCGCCACCAATCTAACCACCAGCCTGCTCAAGCCGGTCTATGTCAAGTATTCGAGTCGTTACGATTTCAAGGCCGGCAAGGCCCTCGAAAACGTCCTCGGCTTTGAATACCGCGCTCGTTGCTGGAGTGCCTTCGTGACCTATCGCGAGCGTCCCAACGACCAGGGGATCATGCTTTCTTTCTCCCTCTCCGGACTCGGGCGGGTGGCCGGCTTCGGCCCAAGCCAGAGCCGCTCGGATTAATCTGAAGGAAACTGCTTGACTTTTTAGGAGCGTCGCGTAGATTTTAGGCATTTCATCCGGACTTTCCGTGGTTTTACTTCACAGGCCCGTAGCAGCAAATCCAAGCAAGAAAAGGGAGATGGAGGGGGGGTAGCCGGGTCGGGTGAGTTTGTCAACCCACATTAACCCTGGGAGGGGATCCCATGAAACGACTGTTGGTAGTTCTGCTGAGTGTTGTCTTGTTTGCCACATCCCTGCCGGTTTCGGCCGTCACCAAGGCGCCCGCCGCGACGGCCGTCCAGATCGTCAACCTCAACGCAGCCAGTGCCACCGAGCTGCAGGCCTTGCCGGGAATCGGCCAGGTCACGGCCGACCGTATCGTCGCCTATCGCACCGAACATGGTGCTTTTGCCCGAGTGGAGGACCTGATCCAGGTCAAAGGGGTTGGAGATAAGACCCTGGAGAAGATCCGCTCCCAGCTGGTCCTCAAGTAATCTTTTAGCAACTGTCGGTCCCTTCGCCCGCCGGGTCACCGGCGGGCGTTGTTCATGGCGCGTCGGGGCGCCGCCGGTCAAAAAAATGGCTGGCGTTGGAGACCGGGATTGTGGCATGGTGATCCTCTCCGTTGCCCCATATTCTCATGCGAATCCCTTTCCCGTTGCCGGTGCCATGGCCAACCTCGATGACCCTGCCAAGCCGGTTTCCCGCCGGATCCCCCTCTGGGCCCTGCTGATCATAGCCCTCCTCTTCGGGATGGCCTTGTTCGGTGAAAAAGGCGTGTTGCGGGCTCTCCAGGCCAGTCGCCAGAAAGACCAGCTCCAAGCCCAAGTTGAGCAGCTGGAAGCGGCCAATGCCACCCTCCGCCGGGAAATTGACGCCCTGCGCAACGACCGCCGGACCATTGAAAACCTGGCCCGCAAGGAACTCGGCATGGTCAAGGACGGCGAACTCGTTTACCAGTTCCGCAACCACCCCCCCCAGACCCCTCAACCGCTCCCCGCCACCCCCGCAAAATAGCGGCACGACCCACTTCCACCGACCTTGACAGGGAGGGGAGGGGAGGCTAACATGCGCCATCCGCCGCTGTTGGTCATCCCGGTCGGAAGGTTCGTCACTGGTCAAAACGCCCGCCGCTGACTCCTGCCCCGGTCCTGGCGGAAGCTGGCGCCGAACCTTTGGCCTCGGTTGAGGGCTGGCAACATGCCCTTACTCAAGTGCCGAGGCGCGCCTGTCCTTAAGGGCCAACCGGAACCGCGACCGCAGGCGAAATATCTACCGAGAGAGTTTTTATCCGATGAAAGACCGCTTGCGTACCCTGATCGAGCGAGCCCTGTTGGAATGCTTCCGGCAGGGCTCCCTTCAATCCGGAATCATCCCTCCCTTTGTGATCGAGGTGCCGGGGCGCCCGGACCATGGGGATTTTGCCTCCAATGCAGCCATGCTCCTGGCCCGCGAGGAGAAACAGCCGCCCCGCAAGATCGCCGAGGCCCTGGTTGCGGCCCTTGGCACCGGGGAGGGGCTCTGGGATCGGGTCGAAATCGCCGGGGCCGGCTTCATCAACTTTTTTCTCGCGCCCCGCTGCTGGTATCAGGTCCTTGATGACGTCCTTGGAGCCGGGGCCGACTACGGGCGCAGCGGCGCCGGGAGCGGGCGCCGGTTACAGGTCGAATTCGTCAGCGCCAATCCGACCGGACCTCTGCATATCGGCCACGGTCGCGGCGCCGCCGTCGGTGACGGCATTTGCCGGATCCTCGCCTTCAGCGGTTGGGACGTGACTCGCGAGTTCTATTACAATGACGCCGGGGCCCAGATCGACAATCTGGCCCGCTCGGTCCAGGCCCGTTGCCTCGGCTTCGACCCGGATGATCCACGCTGGCCGGCCGACGGTTACCAGGGAGATTACATCCGGGACGTCGCCCACAGTTATCTGAAGCGTGAGACCGTCGACGCCGGAGACCGGCACGTCACCGCCGTCGGTGATCCCAACGACCTGGAGGCCGTACGAACCTTCGCGGTGGCCTACCTGCGCCGCGAACAGGACCAGGATCTGGCCGCCTTTGATGTCCGTTTCGATGTCTTCTCCCTGGAGTCGGGGCTCTATGCCGAAGGTCGGGTCGCTGACGTGGTTCAACGCCTCATCGCCAACGGCCAGACCTACGAGGACGGGGGGGCCCTCTGGCTGCGGACCACCGCCTTCGGCGACGACAAGGACCGGGTGATGCGCAAGGCCGACGGCAGTTACACCTACTTTGTCCCCGACGTCGCCTACCACCTGGCCAAGTGGGAGCGGGGTTTCGAGCGTGTCGTCAACGAGCAGGGCGCCGACCACCACAGCACCATCACCCGGGTTCGGGCCGGGCTGCAGGCGTTGCAGGCCGGCATTCCCAAAGGCTGGCCGGAATATGTCCTGCACCAGATGGTGACGGTCATGCGCGGCGGCCAGGAGGTGAAGATCTCCAAACGGGCCGGCAGCTATGTGACCCTGCGCGACCTGATCGACGAGGTCGGCCGCGACGCCACCCGCTTCTTCTTCCTGATGCGCAAGGCTGATTCCCAACTGGTCTTCGACATCGACCTGGCCAAACAGCAGAGCAACGACAACCCGGTCTACTATGTCCAGTACGCCCATGCCCGGATCTGCAGCATCAACCGCAACGCCGCCGAGCAGGGGGTGGCCCTCCCCGGGGTAGGCGCCGCCGACCTGGATCGTCTGGTTCTTCCCGACGAACTGGCTCTTGCCAGGCTGCTGGCGCGCTTCCCGGAGACCGTGGAAGGGTCAGCGCAGCAGTTTGAGCCACAGCGGGTGGCGACCTACCTGCAGGACCTTGCCGCCGAGTTCCACAGCTACTACAACCGCAACCGGGTACTCGGCGAGGATCTTGAAGCCAGCCGCGCCCGACTTTACCTGGTGAATGCGGTGCGGGTGGTCCTGGGGAACGCTCTGCAATTGCTTGGGGTCTCCGCTCCGGAGACGATGTGATGGTGAAGCCGGGGGGGAAGTTGACCATCCGGCAGGACTTGAGAATACCGAGGGAGGAGCCAACGTGAACCGCCAGATCCTGTCCCGCAGTGAGCGTCGCATGGAACGGAAACAAGTGGTCATCCTGCTGGTTATGGTTCTGGCCGTGGCCTTGGTCAGCTTCGCCCTGGGGGTGATGACCGGCCGTAGCGGCTCCGGTCGGTTGATGGCCCGGGAGGAGTCGATCCCCATCCCGCCGCGGATACCGATCGGAAAAGTGCCCTCCCCGGCCTCGGCCGCTCCCGACGTGCGGGCACTGACCCCGGCCGCTCCCGCCGCGGCTGGCCCTGGCGTCAATAATCTGACTTTTTATGACAACCTGCCGCGGGGCGAACAGCCGCCCCTTGGCAGCGGCATCAACCTGCCGCCGCGGGAGAACGCTCCCCTGGACCCATCCGCTTCCGTCATGCCACCGGCCATTCCGGCCGTGCCGGCGGCGACTGACACCCTGCCAGCCGCGCCAGCCGCGGCGGTGGCTCCCTCCGCAGCCCCCGCCCTGAAGGTTGCCACCAAGACCGCCGCCAAGCCGTCCGCGGCCGCATCCGTCAAGTCCGAATCCTTCCAGGTTCAGGTCGCTTCCTTCCCCCGGGCCGATGAGGCCGGGGTGCTTCAGGAACGGTTGACAAAAAAAGGCTACGAGGTCTACGTGCAGCAGGTCGATCTAGGGAAGAAGGGGTTGTGGTACCGGGTCAACGTCGGTCCCCTGCCGAGCGCTGATTCGGCCCAGAAGACCGCCGATCGCCTCAAGGCGGAGGGAAAATTCTCACCCATCGTTCGCAAGCGCTGAGGTATTCATGTCCCCATCGCAATCGGTTCTGGTGACCGGGGGCGCCGGTTTCATCGGTTCGCACCTGGTCGAGTCCCTCCTTGCTGCGGGCCGGCGGGTCGTTGTTTTCGACAATTTCAATGATTTCTATGATCTCCGAATCAAACTTGCCAACCTCGCAGCGATTCAGCTCTCCGCCCGGAGCTGCGACGGCGAACTGCGGGTCCTGAAAGGGGATTTGCGCTCCCCCGGCGACCTGGCCCGCGCGATCGCCGCCGCCGGTCTCCCCGGTCAGGTCAGCGTGGTCCATCTGGCGGCGATGGCCGGGGTTCGGCCCTCCATCGAACAGCCTCGACTCTACCACGAAGTCAACGTCGGCGGAACCCTCAACCTCCTCGAAGCGTGCCGTGCCGCCGGGGTTCGGCGGGTTGCTTTCGCCTCTTCCTCATCGGTCTACGGCAACAACCCGCAGGTCCCCTTTGCCGAGATCGACCCGGTCGACCAGCCGATTTCTCCTTATGCCGTGACCAAAAAGGCCGGGGAGCTCCTTTGCCACAATTATCACCATCTTTATGGGATGTCGGTCGCTTGCCTGCGATTCTTCACCGTCTACGGACCGCGCCAGCGCCCGGACCTGGCCGTTCACAAATTCACCCGCCTCCTCGCCGTCAACCGGCCGATCCCCTTCTATGGTGACGGCAGCACCCGCCGCGACTACACCTACGTCACTGACACCCTGCAAGGCGTCCTGGGTGCACTGAACTGGCTCGAATCCTCCACCGCACCGGTCTACGACATCTTCAACCTCGGTGAATCGCAAACCGTGGCATTGACCCGCCTAGTCGAACTGCTCGGGTCCGCCATGGGGGTGACCCCGGTCCTTGAACACCTGCCGCAGCAGCCCGGCGACGTCGATTGTACCTACGCCGATATCGACAAGGCCCGCCGGATCCTCGGGTACGATCCCCGGGTGGGGATCGAGGAGGGGATCGTCCGGTTCGTCGCCTGGTATCGAGGTCAGGCCGGGAGCCATTGAGGTTTTCGGAAAATACTTCTTGACAGGGCGGCGGGAATCGACTAAATTGCCAACTTCCTTGACGCGGGGTGGAGCAGTCTGGTAGCTCGTCGGGCTCATAACCCGAAGGTCGAAGGTTCAAATCCTTCCCCCGCAACCAAAGATATTCAGGGGATCTGCAGCGATGCAGGTCCCCTTTTTTGCGTGTGCGCCAGGCATGGCGCGTGGCGCGTAAGCGCCATATGTTCAACTATGGTGGTTGAACGTTGACTTGGAGGTGCAAATCCTCTACGGACCCTGATGGTGGGAACCGTTAGCCGAACAGCAAGGGTGTCC
>JBBQBQ010000125.1:0-9620 GCA_038317685.1 Desulfuromonadales bacterium
GGTAGGTTTCGTACCAGCGCAGGCCGATGGCCGCGGTATGGGCCACAAACCCGATGTAGGCCATAATGTTGCCCAGCAGCGCCACGACCTTGCTCCGGGTCGCCAGGAAGATGACGAAGAGGATCATCGCGCTGAAGTAGCAGATGGTGACGATATTGAACAGCTGGGTACTGTCGAATGGCAGGGAACTGGTCATGTTGTTTGAACCTCCGTAACGGCTGGGGTCGGTTTAGGACGGGAACTCGGTCTTGAGCTGCTTCTTGAATTCGTCGAAAAAGATCTCGAAAGCCGGCTGGTTGCGATGCGCACTCCCCCCGGTCTTGATCCCGGTTTGATCCCCAGCCGGCGTGATCGTGACCCAGATCCGCCGGTGCGAGACAAAAAAGGCAATCATCGAACCGACCACCATCAAAGCGCAGCCGAGCCAGACCACCCAGACCCCCGGGTCCTTAGCCACCTGCAGGCCGGTGTAAAATTTCTGTTTGGCCCCGTCCAGGGCGACGATGTACTCCCCTCCCCGTTGCTGATCGAAGCCGGGGAAGTTCTGCAGCACGATAAAGGGGGTGCCATGCTGGTGGTTACCGCGATCGATGCTGAGCTGGGCGGCCGGCCCGAATTGCTGGTAACTGGGTGCATACCCCAGGGGGACCAGGGACGCCCCCCCCGGCAGGGCAAGGTGGGTCTTTTCCGGTCCGGAGATCCGCACCGTTTTGCCGCTGGCCCGTTCGGTCACGGTGAAGTTGTAGACTGTATCCCCGGTTTGACCGTAGCTCGATTGGTAGAAGGTGATCCCCTTGTAGGTCAGGGGATCGTTCACGATGATCGGCCGCCGAGCATAGACCACCTGGCCGCCATCGGTCACCGTCAGCAGGCTTTTATACTCCTTCGGGCGGGTCGTCCCGGGGTAGTAGGTGAGCGAAAAAGCATCGCAGCGCACCGCAAAACCGAGGTCGATCGGCGTGGTGCTGCCACGGGGCATCACCTGGGTCGCCTCGCTTCCCTCCGGGATGTTGACGTAAGCCTTGTAGCCCCAGAGGTTTCCGATGATAGCCCCGGCTAAGATCGTCAGAATCGAGAGGTGCGTCACATAGACTCCAAAGCGGGCATAAGCCCCTTTTTGGGCATACAGGTGAACGATACCGTCCTTTTCGGTGATGACCGGCTGGGTAAACCTGGCCGCCAGAAAACCGGTCACCTGGTCCCGAATCTGCTCGATGGGCTTTTTCACCACCAGCTCTTCGACATTCACAAGGGTGCGAAAAAGGGAGTCGTCAGCGATCAGAACCGGTTCGCGTACGGTTTTCCAGACTTTGGGAAAGCGTTTGATCGAACAGCAGATCAAGTTGCTGCAGAAGAGACCGAGCAGGGCCAAAAACCACCAGGAGTGGTACATGTCGAAAAAATCAAGGGTCCGAAAAAGCTTGAAGGTGCCCTTGCCGATTTGTTGCTGGAATTGCTCCACTTTGCCTGGATCCTGCGGCACCAGGGTGCCGATGATCGAGGTTGTCGCCAGCAGGATAAGGATGACAATTGTCAGTTTCAGTGAACAAAGGAAATCCCAGATGCCCGCGAACGGGTTTTTGACACTCTCTTTCAAAGCCCTATTCTCCCGACTAAAAACCTGGTTATTGAGAAACGCTCACGCACCGGGATCGGTCGTGATCGCCAAGGGTCCGGCACACAGCAGAAGTTCGTCGTCAGTCTGGTCCGCTCATCAAGCGGCCCGGTCTCAATTCAAAAGGACGATGGTCGTGAGATGGCGCAGGGAGGAACTCGCTGCCAGTTGCAGCAATGAGTCCGGTCGGGGAAGGGACTGGCGCAGGGCCAGGCGGAGGGAACAAGGCGAGTCTGCGGGAATAGCCAAGCCGGTGCCGGCCTGGGAGGGCATCGCGGCCAGTTGGGCAGGATCCGGGGTGCGGGCGCGAAAAAAAGCCGGGACATCCAGGCAAGGTCCACAATGGTCCGCCTTGAACGACCCTCTGGCAGATCCGCCCTCCGGTCCGGTCGAAAAATTCCCGGTTTTGCAGGTTGCCTGCGGCGCAAGCATGAACTCCGCATGCCCGTCAGCGCCAAAGCACCAAGAGGCGGCATGGGCGCCCGCACAACCTGTCGTCAAGTAGACGAGCAGGCTGAGCACGGTCAACAAACGGCGGACGGATATTCGTTCCACGTTAATGAGCAACCCCTTAGTGAATGATTCCGCCGCACCATAACAGAGCCTGGAATCCTGGTCAAGGTGGACGAACGCCCCCTCAAGCGTTGGGACAGGCGGCGCCTCCGGCAATGAGTCCCCCGGTAACGGGCAGCTTGAGGTCTTTAGCAACTGGGCCCCGGCCGACCGCCGGGATCAATCAATTGATGGATAAACAGTTGTCCAACCGACCGTCGGGAATACGCTGGAGCAGTTCCAGGGTTGCGGCCGCCGAGACCGGACGGCCGAACAGAAAACCTTGGACCTCGAAGCAGCCCAAACGTTGGAGATATTTGAGCTGAGCTACGGTCTCAACCCCTTCGGCCACCAGCTGCAGCCTCAACCCCCGGGCCATGGCAGCGATGGCATCGACAATGCACGCCTCTTTCCCGGGGACCTCAATGTCCTGCACAAAAGCACGATCGATTTTCAAGGTATGGATAGGGAACTGCTGCAGATAACTGAGCGACGAATAGCCGGTGCCGAAATCATCAATGGCGATGGTGATCCCGTAGTTGCCGAGTTTCTTCAGCTGGCTGATGACATTTTCCCTCTTCTTGACCAACCCGTGCTCGGTGACCTCGACCTCGATGCAGGTCCCGTCGAGGCCGAACTCTTCCAGTGTCGCCAGAAGCTTGGGCAAAAAATCCGCCTGCTCGATCTGCACCACCGAGATGTTGACCGAAACCTTTACCCTCAGCAGACCCAGATCCCGCCAGCGGCGAATCTCCCGACAAGTTGCCCGAAGAATCCAGTCGCCGATGGGAACAATCAACCGGGTTTCCTCGGCCTGGGGAATAAAATCGGTGGGGAAGAGCAGACCCTTCTCCGGGTGACGCCAACGCAGCAGAGCCTCCATGCCAACCACCTGACAGGTGCGGGTGTCGACTTTGGGTTGAAAAAAGACTTCAAACTGGTCCGCTTCGACGGCCCGGTGGAGATCCCGCTCCAGAGCGAGATGGCTCGAATAGGAGTCGCTCATGCCGTCCATGAAGAAGCCGTACCCGTCTTTCCCCCTCGACTTGGCGTCGTACATGGCGATATCGGCGTTCTTGATTAAGATATCCACCGAATCCCCGGCTTCGGGAAAGAGGGTGACGCCGATACTGGCGCTGCTGAAGAGTTCGTGGCCATCGATGACGATCGGCAGGCGCAGGCGGGCCAGAATCTTGTCGGCGACGATGGCTGCGTCCTCCCGCAGGGTCAACTGGGGAAGGAGCAAGGTGAACTCGTCGCCGCCGAAGCGGGCGAGAGTATCACCATCCCGCAGGCAGCCGAGAATACGCTCCGAGGTAATGCGCAACACCTGATCGCCGACCCCGTGCCCGAGAGTGTCGTTGATCAACTTGAAGCGGTCGAGGTCAAGGTACAGGACCGCCAGCATATGATTGTAACGTTTGGCCTGAGCCAGTGCCTGCTGCAACCGGTCCTGGAAGAGGGCCCGATTCGGCAGGCCGGTCAATTGGTCGTGATAAATCTGGTAGTTGATCAGCTCCTCGGAACGTTTACGCTCGGTGATATCCCGGGCGCAGCCATAGGTGCCGATGAAATTTCCCTTGCCGGAGACGCCGTCGGGGTTGTACATGCCGGCGGAGTGCAGGGAGATCGGCAGGACATAGGTGTCGAAATACCGTACCGCCTCCGACTCGATCTTGACTTTAAGGCGCAGTTCCACATCGCGGCTGGCCCGTTTGCCGGTGCGGCGTTCGCAAAAGACATAGTTGGCAGCGGGGAGATCTTCCTCGTGGATCAGGACCGAGAAGTGCCGGCCAATCAGGTCCTCCCGCCGATAACCGAGCAGGTCCTCAGCCCGGTCATTGACGAAGGTAAAGCAGCCTTCAGCATTCAGGACATAAACAAAGTCCGGAGAATGGTTGACGATATAGCGGTGCAGCCGTTCGGAATCCTCCAGTGCCAGGGACATCTCCCGGGTCTGCCGTTCCAGGCTCCGCCGGGCCAGGGCATTGCCGACGGTGGTGATCAGTTCACCGGGATCGTAAGGTTTGCGCACGAAATCGTAAGCACCGTCCTTGAGGGTCCCCTTGACGGCAGCGAAGGAGGCCTCACCACTGACGATGATGACTTTGGTGTCGAGGTCCCGCTCGTTGACAAACCGCAGCACTTCATGTCCCGACACTTCCGGCATCTGCAGATCAAGCAGCATGACCTCGTAGGAGGCACCGGCCAGCTTGCCCAGAGCGACAGTGCCGCTCTGGGCAGTGTCGGCCACAAAGCCCTTGGCGCCGAGCAGAAAACTCAGGCTCTGCAGCATGGCGGCATCGTCGTCGACGATCAGGATGTGCGGTTGGGTTTGGGTCTCTGATACGGTCAAAGGGTGGTCACTGCCTCTGGTCATTGGTCAACCTCTGCGAAGGACTCCCGACACCTTTGGGGGCCCGGGGAATGATCAGTTCGAAACGAGTGCCATGCCCGGGCGTGCTTTGACAATTGACCCGGGCGCAGATGTCATCAGCCAGCCCCTTGACGATATGCAGACCAAGTCCGGCATGGCCCTCGCCCTTGGTGCTGGTGACTGGCGAAAAAAGGTTTTCAAGGATCGCTGCTTCGATCCCGGGGCCGTTGTCCTCAACGCTGAAGATCACCTGACGTTCGCCGGCGGAGGTCAGGCTTTCCCTGGTCGCAACCACGATTCGACCGCCATCGGCGAGGGCTTCGGCAGCATTCTTAAGCAGGTTCACCAGGATCTGCCGAATCACCAGCGGATTGGCGGCCAAAGGCAGGATGGCCGGGGCGCAGTCGGTGGTAATCTCGAGGTGTTTCGGGGCAAACAGGGTAGCCGCCAGGCTTTCCGCCACCGAATGCACCAGGTTTTCGGGCGCGGGAGAAGGCTCTTCGGCGGGCTTGAGGAGCGGCTCTCCGGGTTCGGTGAAATACGCCAGGATATCGCCGATGCGCCGGACCTCGTTCTCCATCGCGGCGATGGCTTCGACATGCTCGCCCCCTTCGAGCAGCAACCCGAGAGCCTTCATGTAATTATTGATGACCGCCAGCGGGGTCCGGATTTCATGGGCGAGCTGCCGCGGCAGAATCGAAGGTTCTCCAGGCGGCAGCGGCGGGGTGTCGGCAGGGACGGCAAAAGTGTTGGCCACGGCCCGGCCGAGTTGATGCAGGCTCGGCAGGCCGAGGGTTTCGATCTCTTCCGGACCCTCCAGCCCTAGGACCACCGCCCCGGGCAACTGTGCACCCAGGCGGAGGGGCAGAATGGCCATGCCGGGGGTCCCGCAGAGTTCCAGGAGCTGCCGGTCGAAAACCGACAACGGCTGGATACTGACGTCGAAGGAGTGGCGCAATTTTCCGCTGCGCAGCGCCTCGGCCAGCAGGTTACTCCCGGCGAGGGACGTCGAAAGTCCCCGCAGGCGACGCGACTGCCCGCTGGCGGGAGACCCCTCAAACTGTTCCCCGCCGGGCGCGGCCAGGAAGAAAAGGATTTCGCGGGCGGGAGAATAATGCAGGTAGAGGGCCCGGGCCGCCACCAGGGTGCCACCCCGATCACTCTGTTCGGCAAGCCGGGAACGGATTCCCTCCAGTTCCGCCAGCGAGAAGATCAAGGAATTCATCCGTCGGCAGATGCGATCAACCTCCCGACTGCATTCGTCCTGGCGGCTGTCGAAAGGAACCAGGGCGCGATACCGGACGGCGGCCCGTTCGAAAGCCACGGCAAGTCTCTCCGAATCGAGATCAAGAAGCTCTTTGCCGAGAGCGGCGCTGTCCTCGAGCAAAGTCAGGGGACTCTTGCAGAGTTCGAAGGCAAACCTGGCAATCCGCACCAGAACCGCCGAATCCCGGCAGGCACGCGGGTCGAGGTACAGATAGCGGATGGCCTCGGCCATGAACGAATCGAGCCGCCAGGCACTGATCAGGGCGGCTCCGGTACGACAGTGGTCGGTCTCGAAACCTGCCTGCTCTTCGCCAAGGACTTTGGAATTGCCAAGAGAGCCGCTGATCAACCGGGGATAGTCCTGGTGATGGGCTGAAAAGAGCGCCAGCATCCCGAGGTTCAACATCATCCCGGTGAGTTGAGCCTCCTCAAGGTCGGGGTAGGCAATCGCCTCGGCCAGGCTGCGGCAAAGGCTTCCGGCCGCCTGTGAATAAAACCAGAGCTCACGCAGAAACTGGGTCTGGGTCGCATCAAGGGGGGTATCGATGAGTTGTTTTGCCGCCTGGAGGGCGAGGCTGCGGATCAGCGGGCGACCGAGTCCGGCCAAGGCCGAAGAGACCGGGGCGGCGGGATCAAGACATTCCGGACAGGTCTTGACAGCGGTGGCGACGAGCCGGGCGCACAGGGCACTGTCCTGCAGGACAATCTCCCGCAATTCCCCGGGAGCGCCGGACAAATCCTGGCAGGCTCCGAGCATCTGGAGAGTGACGTGCGGCGCTGCAAGCAGCTGTGCGGAGTCGTAACCTCGAGACCTTGCCATCCTCTGAACCAACCTGCCGAGTCGTCTGAAAAAAAAGCTGAGTCCGAAGAAGCCGGCCCCGTGGGCTAAAAACCCCTGAGTCTGACCAACCGGGGAAGACACCGGCATATTAGATGTTTCGGGCTCCTGGTACAATAAAAAAGGTTTTCCGGGAAGACCCTTGGGAACCGCCGGTGCGGATGCTGGAGTCGTCTCAGGCGACACTCATGAATACCATTCCGCAATTCTTTCCAAGGCCCTTGGTTTTGTGCTATCCTCCCGGCGGTTTTGTCGGTGGCATCGCCGCGTGACGACCACCTCCGCCCCGCTTGCTTTGGCCAGGCTCCTTTTTTTGGGCCCGGGCATTTTCCGGGGGGGGTGCTATAATTCAGAAAATTTCGGGAGACCGCAATGAGCGAAAGTTTTAAGCACAAAGTGCGAGAACAATTCGGCCGGGCCGCCGATGGCTATGTGCGGGATCGGGGCTTTGCACAGGGCGATGACTTGACCGAGGCGGCGCGCCTGCTTCAGCCGACAACGGAAGATATCATGCTTGACGTCGCCTGTGGCGGCGGTCATACGGCCCTCTTCTTTGCCCCCCTGGTGCGAAGCGTCGTCGCTTCCGACCTGACCATGCAGATGCTGAAAAAAGCCCAGGAATTTATCGCTGAAGAAGGAAAAGTCGAGAACGTCACCTTCCGCGAGGCCGATGCCGAAGACCTCCCCTTCCCTGCCGGAGCCTTTACCCTCCTCACCTGCCGGATCGCTCCTCACCACTTTCCCGACCTCCCCCGCGCCCTCCAGGAATTCCACCGCGTCCTGCGCCGCAAGGGGGGGCGCATGGTCCTCATCGACACCCTGTTGCCGGAAGACCCGGAGGTTGCGGAATTTTACCAGTCGATGGAAAAGTTGCGGGACCCGACCCATGTGCGGGCCTATACCGAAGTTGAATGGCGGCGGATGGTCGAGACCGCAGGATTCACGGTCGAAACGACCCGGGCCTTCCCCAAGACCCATGATTTTCAGGAATGGGCCAAGCGTGCCGGGCTCAACCGCGAGGGGATTCAACGCCTCAACCGCTTTTTCATCGAGGCTCCCGTCAAAGTTCAGGATCATTTTCAAATCGAAACCTTTGCCGGGGAGGTGGAAAGCTACACCGATCAGAAACTGCTGATCTACGCTTCCCGCCGGGACGTGAAGTAAGTCCCCCGGCCAGGCCGCCGGACCAAAAAAAGCGGGGAGATGCCGAAGCATCTCCCCGCTTTTCATGGTGCTATGGGTTCCGTCGGGATCAGGAGAGCTTGCGCCCGCCTTCTTCCGCCCACTTCTCCAGCATCGGGGTGGTGACGGATTTGGGACGCTCGATGGCGTAACCGAGACCGCGGTCCCAGGTGATGTTCGCCATGCAGCCGAGAGCCCGGCCGACGCCGAAGAGGACGGTGTAGAAATCCCACTCGGTGAGGCCATAGTAGTACTGGATGACGCCGGATTGGGCATCGACGTTCGGCCAGGGGTTCTTGGTCTTGCCATGCTCGGTCAGAACGCCCGGAGCGGTCTCAAAGATCATGGCCACCAGTTTGAAGAGCGGATCGTCTTTCAGACCGGGGGTGGCAAGGCAGAATTCGCGCTGGGCCATGTAGCGCGGGTCAGTCTTGCGCAGAACCGCATGGCCGTAGCCGGGGATGACCTGGCCGGCGTTGAGGGTATCCCAAAGGGCCTTGATGACGAGTTCCTTGGTCGGCTCGACATCTTTGCAGTACTTCTCCTGGAACTTCATGGTCCAGTCCAGAACCTCCTGGTTGGCGAGGCCGTGGAGCGGGCCGGCCAGGCCGTTGAGACCGGCGGAGTATGCATAGTAGGGGTCGGAGAGGGCCGAGTGCACCAGGTGGGTGGTATGGGCCGAAACGTTGCCGGACTCATGGTCGGAGTGCAGGATGAAGTACATGCGGGCCACATCCTTGTACGTCTCACTCTGGCCGATCATGTGGGCGAAGTTGGCGCCCATGTCGAGTTTCGGATCGATGGCGATCTGCTTGTCGTTACGATATTTCAGGTTGTAGATGAAAGCGGCAATGATCGGGATCCGGGCGACGATGTCGCTGGCATCCTCATAGACCGATTCCCAAGCCGTCATCTTGTTGAACTTGCCCGAGTTGTAGAACGCGGCAAATTTGGAATCCTTCTGCAGCACCAGCATGGCGACGGAGAGCATCACCATCGGATGGCTGTCGCGGGGGAGAGCGCGCAGCGCGTCCCACACATAGGAGGGGACAGCCTGACGGCTCTTCCACTCGGCAACCACGCCATCCACCTGAGCCTGACTAGGCACATCACCGGTCAACAGGAAAAACCAGAAAGACTCGACGGTCGGGTACTTGGAGCCCGCCGCCTTCGGCAGAGCCGCGAAGGTTTCGGGAATGGTCTTGCCACGGAAGCGGATCCCTTCCTGGGGATCCAGGTAGGAGATGTCGGTGACCAGCGAACGGATGTCGCGGGCGCCGCCAATGCACTGATCGATGGTCACCTGATCGATGATGACTTTGCCGAACTCTTTGGTGAGTTTGGTAGTGCGGGGACGGAACTCTTCGATCTTCTGCTTGAGAATCTCCTTCAGTGTCGCCATGCTCTCTCTCCTTTTGGTGAATGGAAAAGGGGTGGGCACACAAGCCCACCGGCCGAAAATGCCCTTGCGGGTAAAAGGAACTACGCTGGATCTGCTACCGACGACCATTGCAACCAACTGAATTCACAATTGATTTATCGCGGATCCGTTTCGTCTTACCACACACATAACAAGTTACTAATTTCAAATATTGTTCTATGTTCTAACAATTCGCACTCGGGTTGTCAAGCGCAATTTTGTATACAGTATTCCGTACGACCGGAAGATTCCAGCTGTTTTTTCCCTTTGCTTTCGCCTCCAGAGCCATGCTAACATGCACAAAAATTGAGCAGAATGACATGCATATCGCCAACCTCAAATTGACCAACAACCTCTTCCTGGCCCCGAT
>JBBQBQ010000126.1:0-9526 GCA_038317685.1 Desulfuromonadales bacterium
ACCCGGTTCAACCCTCCTGCTACGACAGCGGCCGTCCCGATGGGGGCGGCCGCTGTCGTTTGAGCAGAGTTTTCCGTTCAATAACCCAGAACCGCCGCCAGCCGCAGGATGGAGGCGTCGATGGGGCGTCGACCGGCCTCGATGACGACCTCCAGATCGGTGGTCTGGAGCTTGTTGCTGGTCAGGCCGAGCATCCGGCCGCCTTCTCCGGCAAGGAGTGCTTCGACCGCCGCCACTCCGAATCGGGCTGCGAGGAGACGGTCGAAAACCGTCGGTGAGCCGCCGCGCTGGTAATGTCCGAGGACCATGATGCGGGTCTCGAAACCGATGCTGTCCTTGATCCGGTCGGCAAAGTCCTGGGCGCGGCCAACCCCTTCGGCGACCATGATCAGCGAGTTGTCACGTCCCTCCCGGAAGCGCCGGCGAAGAATTGAGCAGATCTCCTCCAGATCGAAGGGAACCTCAGGGATCAGGGCGAATTCAGCGCCGCAGGCAATGGCCGAGGTGATGGCCAGATAGCCGCAGTTGCGGCCCATGGTTTCGACCACAAAGGTCCGGTCATGGGAGGACGCGGTATCCTTCAGGCAATCGACGGCATGGACGATGTTGTTCAGGGCGGTATCAACTCCGAGGGACATGTCGGTGCAGGGGATGTCGTTGTCGATGGAGGCCGGAATGCCCATGACCGGAAACCCCAGCCGGTGGAGAGCGAGGGCCCCGCGCAGAGACCCGTCGCCGCCGATGACCACCAGGCCTTCGATCCCCCGCTGACGCAGCTGCTCCATGGCCTTCGTCAGACCTTCAGGGGTGAACATCTCCTGACAGCGGGCGCTCTGCAGGAAGGTTCCTCCCCGCTGCAGGACGCCACTGACCGATTTGGTCGTCAGCATTTCGCCGAGCCCTTCGAGCAGGCCGCGATAGCCCTTCTGGATGCCGACGACGTCCACGCCACGCGCCAGGGCGGCGCGCACCACCCCGCGTAACGCGGCATTCATCCCCGAGCAGTCCCCGCCGCTGGTGAGCACGGCAATCCGTCGCATCGATCAATTTCCTTTCGTCAGCCCGCTGCCGAGCCTTCCAGAGTTAAACATTCTTTCCAGCACCGGCCCCCTGGCCGGGTCTTGACTCGTCCGGCCCCATTGCTATCCTTGACCAAAGACGCCGGGATAAACACTCTGGTTGAATGCCCGGTAAGAAGAGTCCCTGATGATAGGTTCCTTACCCGTCCCCACCATGCTGCCGATCTACCCGATGCGCGAACAAGTCCTCTTCCCGCATATGGTCTTTCCGCTCTTTGTGAAGTCCGGGGAGATGCCCCTGCTTGACGAGGCACTGCGCGGCGACCACTTGCTGGGAGTCGTCACCTGTTTCTCCACTGAGGGCGACTGCCGCTGGGAGGAACTGGCCCGGATCGGGACCTTGTGCCGGATCAACAGCATCTTCCGCTTTCCTGACGGCGGCTGCAAGGTGGTAATTGAAGGCCTGCAACGGATTCGCCTGCAGGATTGCCGGCTGTCCTCCCCTTATATTCTGGCCCATTGCGAGGCGGTGACCGAGATCGACACCCGGGGCCTGGTTGCCGAGGCCTTGGTGCAAAGTGTCAACGCCCTTCTGAAAATCTCACTGGCCTATGGCCGGCCTCTCCCCGGCGATGTGCTGAAGATGATCGACCAGATCGAGGACCCTGGCCGCCTCGGCGATCTGGTGGCGGTCTATCTCAACCTCGACATGCGGGAACAGCAGAGGATCCTGGAAATCGTCGATGCCGTGGAACGATTGAAGGAAGTCTACCTGCTCCTGACCGGGGAGGTGCAGAAACTTCAGGTTCGCGGAGAGATCCAATCGGAAGTCACCAAACGACTGGGTCGGACCCAGAAGGAATTTCTTCTCAAGGAGCAGATGCGGCAGATTCAGGAAGAACTCGGCCACGATGACCCGCGCGTCTCTGAAATCAACGAACTTCGGCATCGCATCGATCAGGCGGGGATGCCCGAGGTGGTACGCAACATCGCCGAAAAGGAACAGGCACGGTTGGAACGGATCAACCCCGGGTCGCCGGAATATACGGTGGCGCGCACCTACCTTGACTACCTCTGTTCGGTCCCCTGGGTGCGTTCGACCAACGATTCCCTTGATATCGCCGCCGCCCAGCGGGTCCTCGATGAAGACCACTACGACCTGCGGGAGGTCAAGGAGCGAATCCTCGAATACCTGGCGGTCCGATCGCTGAAGGCCACCACCCGGGGACCGATCCTCTGCTTCGTCGGCCCCCCTGGGGTCGGGAAGACCTCTCTGGGTCGTTCCATCGCCCGTGCCATGGGGCGCAAGTTTATTCGCATTTCCCTTGGGGGGATGAAGGATGAGGCCGAAATCCGGGGTCACCGGCGGACCTATATTGGGGCGTTACCGGGGCGCATCATCCAGGAAATCTGCCGGTCCGAGGCCAACAACCCGGTTTTTATGCTCGACGAAGTCGACAAGATCGGCCAGGATTTTCGGGGCGATCCCTCCTCGGCCCTGCTGGAAGTCCTCGACCCGGAACAGAACAATACCTTTACCGATCATTATCTTGATGTTCCTTTCGATCTCTCGCGGGTCATGTTTATCACGACTGCCAATGTCCTCGATCCGATTCCGCCAGCCTTGCGGGACCGAATGGAGGTGATCCGGCTGTCGGGGTACAGTGACGAGGAGAAGGAAGCCATTGCCTTCCGATATTTGATCCCCAAACAACTTGAGGAAAACGGGTTGCAGCGTCATCCCTTGAACTTCGAGGCGGCAGCGGTCCTCAAAGTGATCAAGGACTACACGCGCGAGGCTGGGGTGCGCAACCTGGAGCGGCAACTCGCCGCTTTATGCCGGAAAGTGGCCAAGACCCTCGCTCAAGGTCAAGCCTCCCGACAAAAGATCGATGCTGCGGTGGTTGAGGAGCTTCTCGGATCGCGGAAATTTTTCATCGATGTCGCCAGCGAGGAAGACCGGGTCGGCGTCGTGACCGGGCTGGCCTGGACCGAGGCCGGGGGCGATATCATCTTTGTGGAAGCGTCGCGGATGAGCGGGAAGAAGGATTTGCTGCTGACCGGCAGTCTCGGCGAAGTGATGCAGGAATCGGCCAAGACCGCCCTTTCCTATGTGCGCGCCCATGCCGGGGAGTTCGGAATCGACCCGGGATTCTTTGAGGGGAGCGATCTCCATATTCACGTCCCCTCCGGGGCGATTCCGAAGGATGGTCCCTCGGCCGGATTGACCATGGCGATGGCCCTGGTCTCCCTGCTGACCGGTCGACCGGCCCGACGTGATGTGGCAATGACCGGAGAGTTGACCCTTTCAGGGCGGATTCTGCCGATCGGCGGAGTCAAGGAGAAGGTCCTGGCCGCCAAACGAGCCGGGGTGAAGACCGTCCTTCTCCCCGAACGCAATCGTGAGAATCTGCAGGATGTCGAAGCCTCGATCCGTAAGGAGATCCGCCTCGAACTGGTCGACAACCTTCACCAGGTGGCCGAGCAGACCCTCCTTCCTCCCCCCCGGCCGATCCTTCTGCAGCCGCAGGAAGGGGACGGGATCTTTCTTTCAAACCGTTGAGTTGACCCCTCGACCCTGACCGCGACCCGGTGTATACTCCCCCCCTCGGTAAAGGTCCATCTTTTTATCTCACTGAAGGAATTTTTTGATGCGGTCCCTCCTGAAAAAATCCCTCACGATCGCCTTCGGCCTGTGGCTCATGGCTGCCACGGCCGGCGCCGAACCGTTGGCCGACAAGGTGCGAGAACATACTCTGGCCAACGGACTCAAGCTTTTGGTCGTCGAACGCCACGACGCGCCGACTTTCTCTGCCTACCTGACCCTCGGAGTCGGCGCCGTCAACGAAACCAGTAGCGACCGGGGGGTTGCCCACCTCCTGGAACATATGCTCTTCAAGGGGACCAAGACGATCGGTACCCGCGATTGGTCGAAGGAGGAACCGTTGCTGGCCAGGATCGAGGGGGTCGGCAGCGCCATCGATGCCATCAAGGACCGCGCCGGAGTCGATCCTGCCGAAGTGCAACGGTTGCAGAGAGAGCTCGCTGCCCTTCAGAAAAAACATCAACAATTGGTGGTTAAAGACGAGCTTTCCCGTATCTATTCGGAAAACGGCGGGGTCGGATACAATGCTTATACCAGCAAGGATCTGACCACCTATCTGGTCTCCCTGCCGGCCAATAAATTGGAACTCTGGGCGGCTCTGGAAGCCGATCGGATGCAGAATGCGGTGTTGCGGGAATTCTACACCGAACGGGATGTGGTTCGCGAGGAGCGGCGCCGTTCCTACGAAACCAGCCCGAGCGGAATGCTCTACGAAAATCTTTTGGCCAATGCCTTTACCGTCCATCCCTACCGTAATCCGATCATCGGCTGGGATTCGGATATCGCCCACCTCTCCCTGGCTGAAACCCGTGACTTTCTGAAGTCCTATTACGCACCGGCCAATACCGTCATCGCTCTCGTCGGGGATCTCGATTTTTCGACGACCGTTGCCCTCGTCGAGCGCTATTTCGGATTGATCCCCCCCGGGATCAAGGTGCCGCCGGTGACCGTTGTCGAACCGTCCCAGCACGGGGAAAAACGCATCAGGGTCAGCTTCGACGCCGAGCCGCAGTTGGCCATCGCCTACCACAAGCCGACCCTTCCCGACCGGGATGACTACGTCTTCGACCTCATCGACCTGATCCTCAGCCAGGGGCGCTCCTCGCGTCTTTACCGGTCCCTCGTCGTCGACCAGCAGCTGGCCACCTCCGTGTCCACCAGCGGCGCTCCGGGCTCCCGCTATCCGAACCTCTTCGTGATCAATGCCGTCCCCCGCTATCCCCATACGCCGGGGGAGGTGGAGAAGGCGATCTATGCAGAGCTCCAGCGGCTCGCCACCGAACCGGTGACGGCAGACGAGTTGGAGCGAGCTCGCAACCGGTTGCGCACCGACCGGTTACGGCATCTGCAGGGGAACGGGGGCCTGGCCGAGATGTTAAGCTATTACCAGAGTATCGCCGGCAATTGGCGCTATCTCGTCGATTACGACGAGGTGGTGGCGGGGATCGGTCCGGAGGAGATTCTGGCGGCTGCGGCCCGCTACCTGACGCCGGCCAATCGCACCGTGGCTGTTCTCGGCAAGGAAGGAGGACTGGAATGAGCCGCCGACTCGGAGGTCTGTTGCTGGTCGGTCTGGTGTCGCTCCTGGTTTCCTGTGCGCCCCCGGCGGCCACCCGTCCCGACCGCTTGACCTTCCCGCCGTTGACCTTTCAGGTGCCGGCGGTCGAAAGAGTTCTGCTGCCGGGCGGGATCCGTCTCTACCTCAAGGAAGATCACGAACTGCCACTGGTGCGCATCACCGCGCTGGTCGGCGCCGGTGATATCGGCGATCCTGCTGATAAGACCGGCCAGGGGGGGCTTTTCGCCGCCCTGCTTCGCACCGGCGGCGCTGGGGACCGTTCTCCCGAAGCCCTTGACGATGAGATCGAAAGGCTGGCCGCCGACCTGACCGTCGCCACCGATACCTATGCCACGACCTGCGACCTGTCGTTGCGCAGCGCCGATCTGCAGACCGCCCTGGGACTCCTGGCCGATCTGCTGCGTCGCCCCCGATTTGATGCCGGTCGTCTCGAACTCGCTCGCCGCCAGGCCGTGGAGGGAATCCGTCGCCAGGACGACAAACCTGGCGCAATCGCCCAGCGAACCCTGCGCCGGGCGGTTTATGGCGATCACCCATTTGGCCGCACGGCGACGGTGGAAACCGTCGGCGCTATCACCCGTGACGACCTCCTCGAATTCCAACGGCGCTTCATCACCCCCGACAACCTTTGGCTGGCGATCAGCGGCGATTTCGACCGGGCCCAACTTCTCGATGGGCTGAACCGGGTCTTCGGCGACTGGACGGCCGGCCCGGCCCCCCGTCAGGAACTCCCCCCGGTCGGGATGGCACCTCCCTCGGCGGTTTGGGTCGCAGACAAAAATATCCCACAGACGACGGTTCTGTTGGGAGAAGTGGGGATCGCCAAGGATGCTCCTGACCTGGAGGCGACCCGGGTCATGAATTACATCCTCGGTGGCGGTGGATTCAATTCCCGGTTGATGCGCGAAATTCGTTCCAATCGGGGCCTGGCCTATTCGGTCTATTCCTACTTTCAGGTCGGAAGGCGCCTGCCGGGTCCCTTTATCGCCGGCACCGAGACCAAAAGTTCCTCCACCCTCGCAGTGGTCAAACTTCTGCAGGAGGAGATGGAACGGATGCGCCGGGACCCTGTTACGGTAGCCGAGTTGCACCTGGCTCAGGAGAGTCTGATCAATTCTTTCGTCTTTGCCTTTACCGACAGCCATGAGGTGGTGAGCCAGCAGTTGCGCCTCGATTTCTACGGTTATCCCTCCGATTACCTGCAAGGCTATCGGGACCGGGTGGCTTCCGTGACCACGGCGGAGGTGCTGCAGGCGGCCCGGGATCATCTTCATCCTGAGCGGCAGGCGGTGGTCCTGGTCGGCCGGGTGAGCGATTTTGATGAAGCACCCGCCGACCTCGGCCTCCCGGTCGAAACCGTGGCGCCGATCGCCCATTGACCTTTGCGCGAGGTTGCGTGGATCTATTTTTCGCCTTTGCCCAGCAGCTCTTTATCATTATCGACCGGGTCGCCGGCGTCCCGGGAGTCTTCCCCTCATGACCAGGAATATTTCCCTCTGGCGACAGGAAATCGCCGGTTTGTTGCAGCCCTACCACCAACTCGTCGCCAAGGCCGACAGCCATGCCTTCGCCGTCGTCGAGAACCATGGGGAACAGATCGCTTGTCGCCCCGGCTGTTGCGATTGCTGTCGGTTGCAGACCGTCTTTGCCGTCGAAGCGATGGTTTTGGCCTTGGCTCTCGAAGACCTGCCGCCGGAGGAGCTGACGGCCTTGCAGGCGGAGGTGCGGACGGTGGAGGATGGGGAATGCCCACTCCTTCAGGGTGGGCTCTGCCGCATCTACGCGGCGCGGCCATTGATTTGCCGCACTCATGGGTTGCCCCTCCTGGTCGAGGACGAGGAGGGGCGGCGGATCGATTACTGTCCGCAAAATTTCCAGGGGGTCACGACCTTGTCGGGAGAATCGGTCCTCGATCTCGATCGCCTGAATTTGCTTCTCGCCGCGGTCAATCGTCAATTCCTCGGTGCATGGGAGGAGCAGGGGGGGCGACCCTTGCCGGAACGGCTTACCCTGGCCGCCGTAGTTCGTTTGCAACTGTAAAAAATTACTGGAATATTGCATCGGCCCAGGTTTGTGTTCTAATTGTCCCAGAGCTTTACGGAACAAATTCGGTTCAGGAGGGAACATGACCGTTCAAGTCGATCTTTTGACCCTGATCATTACCTTGGTGCTGGTCGTCATCGCCGCCTTTCTGGCGCCGCTCCTTCTCCAGATGCGCAAAACAGCCCATCAGGCAGAAGGCCTGATTGGGGAACTGCGGCGGGATCTTCCGTCGATTCTGCAGGATCTGCGGGCGACGACCGATCGGGTCAACCGGGCCACGACCCGCCTTGAAGTAGGGAGCGAGCAGGCCGCTGGCCTGCTGGAGTCTCTGGGCGAAATCGGCGATACGATTCACAATGTCAATAGTTTTCTGCGTCGCGATACGACCCGATATCTCGGGAATGCGGCCGGCCTTTGGTTGGGGATCCGGGCGGCCAGCAAGGTGATTCTCAAGGGTCTCCAGCAAAGAGGAGGTTGATGCATGTCGGATGATTACAGAGAATGCGGAATGGGTTCGGTATTTCTGGCCTTTGTTTTGGGTGCGGCGATCGGCGGCGGAGTGGCACTGCTGACGGCTCCTCGCTCCGGTCGAGAAACGCGGGAGAAGATCCGGGAAGCGACGGACGACGCTCGTGATCGCCTGCGCGAGGTGGCCGATGAGACGGAAACCCGGGTCAAGAAGGTCATCGCGGAGGGACGCGATCTTCTCGATGAAAAGAAAGACTTGATCAAATCCGCGGTAGCCGCCGGAAAAGAGGCGATCGAAGCCGAAAAGGCCAGCCACAAGAAACCAGCTTGAGTCGGTAGGAAAGATTGAAAAAGCCCACCAGGGGGTGGGCTTTTTCTTTGGTATCAAAAGTGGTGCGGAGCCGCATGGGAGAATTGAAGGTATATTGGCAGAAGTTGCTGCGGTTTTTGCGGCGGGGCTTATGGGAAATCGACCCCCGGGCCCTGAGCCGCGGTCGCCAGTTCATCCTCCATCAAGCCCAGCTGGCGGTACTGGTGGTGAGGGATTTCCTCGCCGACCACTGTATGCTGCGCGCCTCGGCCCTGACCTACACCACCCTTCTCTCCATCGTTCCGTTATTGACCCTGGTCTTTTCCGTCCTCAAGGCCTTCGGGGTGCAGAAAATTCTGGAACCCCTTCTGCTAGACAGCATCGCGATCGGTTCGGAAGAGGTCGTCAGTGCCATCCTTCGCTACATCAACAATACCAAGGTCGGACAGCTCGGCGCCGTCGGTCTGATCGCACTGGTCGTCACCGTACTGGCTCTTTTGGTCAATATCGAGGAGAACTTCAACGATATTTGGGGGGTCAAAGAGACGCGCAGCGTGCTGCGGCGCTTTTCCGACTATTTCACCGTGGTCACCTTTGGCCCGCTCTTCATCTTCGTCGCCATCTCCATGACCGCCTCTTTGGAAGCCCAGGACTTTGTGAAGCATCTGCTGGAGACGGCCTACATCAGCCAACTCCTGATCCTGGTCTTCAAAATCCTTCCCTATCTGATGATGTGGGCGGCTTTTACCTTCCTGTATCTATTTATGCCCAACATCAAGGTTCAGCTCTCATCGGCTTTGATCGGCGGGGTGGTCGGCGGAACCCTGTGGCAGCTGGCGCAATGGGGATACGTCCATTTCCAGGTCGGAGTGGCCCGTTACAACGCCATTTACGGTACCCTGGCGGCCCTGCCGATCTTCATGGTCTGGATCTATATCTCCTGGTTGATTGTCCTGCTCGGCCTGGAAATCACCTATTGTTCCCAGAACCTGCGGACCATCCGCCAGGAGATCCGCGGGGGACCGGTCAACTTTGCCAGCCGGGAGCTGGTGGCGCTGACCGTCCTTCTGGTTCTGGGGCGGGCCTTCAACCGCGGCGAACGACCCTGGACCCCCGCCCACATCGGCGAAGAGTTGGACCTCCCGCCCCGGTTGATCCGGGAGATCCTCAATGAACTGGTGCGGCTTGGTTTACTCTCGGTGACGCAGGACGAGCGGGGAGAAGGATTCCAGCCCGGCCGTGACCCTTCAACCATCGAAGTTGGGCAGGTTCTTCTGGCTTTGCGGGAAGACGGACTCAGTTACACGCGGCAATGCCAGCGTCCTGAATGTCGGGTGGTGCAAAGGATTGAGGAGCGTCTGACGATCGCCCAGAGTCAGGTGCTGGCCGGAATGACCATGGAGGATCTGGTCCAGGAGATCAACACCGAGGATCAGGCTGAAAGGGGCGGCGAAGGATCCGGAGAGTAGCAGGCCGAATTCAGTACGCCATTCTCCAAGACC
>JBBQBQ010000127.1:0-9510 GCA_038317685.1 Desulfuromonadales bacterium
ACCATCGTGATCCGGTCTCCGCGCTACCAAGTTGGGGTCATCAAGGGGGGGCAAAAACGATGGCGGCAAAAAGGCCGGGGAAGACCGGCGGGTCGGGTGGGTTGTTCCGAGGCCGGCTCGGGGATTTGGTTCAACATCTGAACTTTCGGATATCGACCAGGCAGGGTCGGATCGAGTGCATAAAAGGATCGACTTTCAGCCTTTTCCATCGCTCGCCACAAGTTCCCCGGCCAAGGATTGAAACCGGCGGAGGCGACGGCCGCGACCGCCACATCGAAGGCGCCCCGCGAAGATTCGCGGGGCGCCTTTGTTTCTTTCGGTGGAAAAATCCCGGTCGTATCGCCTACTTCATCAGCGTCACGTGCCCCGTGTACTGGCGGGGCTTGCCGGCCACGGTAAAACTGACCGGGCTCTTCGACCAGTCGTCGCAGGCCATGGTCTGGCTCGCCGCCGGCACGCCATCGAGGCTGACGGCGCAGCGGATCGGTTGATGCTGGCGTTTACCGGTTGCCATGCCGCTCCCCGCTTCCCGGGCTGTCGTCACTCCCTCGGTCGCCAGGCCCGCTTCGGGAGCAGTGACCCCGAGGCGGCAGACCCCCTCGGGGACGTTCGGGAAACGGAACTGGCCGGCCGCATCGACCATGGCCGTGAGGTGGCTGCCGGGGCAGTCGAGGGTCATGGTGGTGGCGCCGGCGCTGCCGGTCCAAAAGGCCGCGGCCAGACCGAAAGCCGCTGCCAGGTTCCATATCGTCCTTACGCGCAATCCGTTCATCGTTGCCTCCCTCTGCGACGCGGGGCCGTTGGTCATGCCCCCGCTGTTATTATGACCAATTCTATCACGAATTGAGGCGACGACTTGATCCGGGATGTCGCAAGGGCGGGGCAGCTCCCGTAGGGGCGGGGTGACCCCGCCCCTACAGATTGAACCGGTTCAGGCCTGACCGATGCGGCGCAGGTGGCGCTCGATGGCCGCGGCGTAGTCGGACTCGTCGTCCCCCCGGTAGACCAGGGAGGAGGCGGTTTCGCTGGCGAGGATGGCCGAGTGGATCTTGGCCGGCAGACTTCCCAGACGGCGGCGGAAGCGGGGTTCCTCGATCAGGATGCGCGGCAGGTGGCGGGCGAGGGCCTGCCGGTAGAGGGGCTTGTCGCGCAGCTCCGGGTGCTGCTGGAAGTATTGGAAGAGCCGGGCGTAGTGGGCGTTGATCTCCTGGCTGATGGCGTTGGAAATCTCGGTGTAAGCCAGGGCCCCGGCGGCGGCGCGGTGGCGCCTGAAGATCAATCGTGCTTCCTCTTCGGCGCGTCGGTCGAGGATGGCCAGGACGTCGCCGACGTAGCGTTCCTTGTGGGTGAGGAACTCATGGTCGGAGAGGAGGAGGTTGGCGATGACCTCGTAGGAGGAGGAGATGACGCCGCACTTGTTGGCGGAGGCGTCCCGCATGATGACGATCCCCCGGCGCTGCAGTTCGGTCCGCGCCTCCGGGGTGAGGAAGGAGTTGGCCCCCTCGACGATGGCGCGCAGGGAGGAAATCCCGGCGTCATCGAAGAAACGCTGCCAGTTGCCACCGTCGATCGTCTCGGGGCGGCCGCCGGCGGGGATGAAGAGGTCGGCGGGGACGGTGAAGATCAGGTCGTTGAACTCCCGGTGGAAGTCGTCGCTGGAGATCCACTCCTCGACCAGGCCGGCTTCGGTGCAGCGGACCTTGCGGAACAGCTCCCGCATCCCCTCGCGGCGCCGCTGGCCGCGGTAAAGGAGGAAGCCTCCCGGGTGGAGGGCTTCGGGGGCAAAGGCGACGACGTCATCCTTGAGGACGATGTGGGAGAGCGCCTCCCGATCGGCGCCGAGGGGGTCGAAGAGGGCGCCGCTGCCGTCGACGATGAGGCGGATGCGCACCAGCGGCGCCCGTTCCAGCAGGAGCCGCAGGCCGTTGCCGGCGACGTCGCCGCCCGGACCGCCGGTGAAGTTGACGGTGAAGGGGGCGCGGCGCAGGTCGATGCCGAGTTCGGCCAGCACCACCTCGGCGAAGCGCACCACCCCGGTGGAGGTCACCCCGTACTCCTTGTGGTTGATCCCCACCGCCTTGCTCGACATGATGCCGCTGCCGAGGAGGTAGCCTCTCTTGCGGGCCTGGCGGGCGATGAGCTCGACCATGACGTCGTGCATGTTTTCGTCGGGACCGAGCTCAATCGGCTCGTCCTCGCCGTAGTAGTCGACGACCCGCGGGTCTTTGGCCCGGCCGTTTTCGGTGACGAAGAGGTCGAGAAAGGCGTTGATGAAGCCGAACTGCAGCTTGTAGAGGCGGGCCGTGATCGTGGCCGGATCGTCCTCGACGTCGGCGGCCAGGACCGCCACCAGCTTGGAGCCCCCCTCGTAGATGTCCTTGTTTTTGAGGTGCTGGGTATGGGCGAGGACGTAGTTCTCCCGGAACAGGGTGTTGGCGGCGGTGACGTAGTCGTCCCGCCCCTGGGTGATGAGGGTGCGCCAGCCGCCTCGGGCAATGTCGGAGAAGCCGATGTGGTAGCCGAGGCCGTAGCGGCCGGAGAAGAAGGTGACGCGGAACGGGCGTTCCAGCGGCAGGTCGCGGTTGAACTCCCCGTCGAGGGCGTCGAGGTAGGCAGGGTCGAGGCGGAAGGCGAGGGCATGCTTCTCGGGGACGAAGAAGTTGCTCTTCAGGGTGTGGCTGAGGAAAACCAGGGCGCAGCGGAAGATGGTGCGCCGGTAGTCGTCGAGGAAGCGCCGGCCGCTGCTGAAGTGCTCGATCATCCGCCGGGTCTCCTCCAGGGCCTGGGGATAGACGACGTCACGGTCGGTCAGAGCCGGGTCGAAGCGGGTTCGGAAGGTCCGCACCAGCTGCAGGGTCAGGTCGGGATGGTTGTGAAAGGCCCGCATCACGCCTTCGAGATCGAAACTGTCGGGGTGGGTGTGGGCGAGCTGGGTGTGGCAGAAGCCGATGCAGGCCTCCACCAGGGCCGTGTCTGCGCCGCCGGCCAGACCGCTGGTGACCAGCGACTGGTAGGTCGCCCCGGTCGCGGAGAGGATCTGGGTGGTGAAAAGCTCCTCGCGCAGTTGGGCAAAGAGGGCCGACTCGCGGGAGAGGGGCGACCCGCCGGGGCCGGTGACGTAGAAGGTGCCGAGGAAGTAGGGGTGGAGGCTGTCGCTGAGGGTCAGGCAGTAGGCGCGCTGCACGCCGAGGCCGAGGCGCTTGAAGACCTCCATGACCTGGATCAGGAAGTCCTTTTGCGGCGGGTTGCCGGCGGCAAAGTAGACCCGGAACTCCTTCCCGCCCTGGAAGGCGTCGACTTCCAGGGCATCGACGAAGACCCCTCCCTGGCTGCGTCCCTGCTGGTAGAGCCAAAGGAGCTGGGCGACCCGGCGCGGCGGCGAAATGCGTACGTAGTTCTCGTTGTTGCTCCAGACCAGCTGCAGGCGCCGGGCGAAGTCAGCGAAGTTGAAGTCCGGAAACTCCTCCTTCAGTGCCCGCCGGATCGGCGCCGCCAGGCGGGGCGGGACCGGCTCCTTGGCGGCGGCGGCGAGGGCGGCCGGGTCGCGGCGATCGAATTCGAAGATCTGGATCTCCAGCGGGACGGCGAGGCCGGGAGCCGGGGCGTAGGAGTGGGTGAACTGGGCGTAGGAGATTTCCTTCTCCGGCAGGGTGCGGAGGGTGGCGTAGAGGGAGCCGGGGCGGCTCGGGCAGGCGAGGACCAACTTCTTCTCCCGATCGACCAGGACCAGCCGCTGGTCCTTCTGCAGCTCGGGGAGCCGGATGGCCAGGTCGGCGATCGCCTGCGACTCGTCCTGCAGGGTGATGAAGAAGTAAGGGTGCATCTGGGACTGCAGCCACTGCAGATGACTCGGGCAGGCGGCGGCGGACACTCTGGCCGCTTTCAGGATGTCGCGGGCGGCGTGGTGGGAGACGGGAACAGCCATGGTGGCCTCCAAAGGAGCGTTTAAGGTTCAGGGTCCAACCTTCAGGGCAGCAGCCCGTCCATCTCCGGCTCGAAGACCGCCCAGACCCGCTCCTGGAGCTGGGCCATGAACTCCCGGGTGATAAAGCTCGGCAGCGTCACATGGGGGTTGGGGTCGGTGAAGACCTGCTCCGGCAGGGTGTATTCGGCGAGGGTGTAGCCCTGGCGGCGCTCCAGGGCGAGACCCCGCAGGTAAGCGCGCCGCACCGCCGCCACGAGGTCGGCCGAGGCAATCTCCAGTCCGGTCGCTTCCTTGACCGCCTTGGAGATAAGGGCGTGGCCGATGCCGACGCCGACGAACTTGCAGAGCCCGATCATGTCGTAGCCGACCTGGAGGAGCCCCGGCCCGGTAATCGCTGCCGTCCAGTCATCGAGGCTGGTCTTCCCCTCCTTGGCGAGGAGCATGTGGGTCCCCATCGACATGTGGCCGCCGGCGATGGCGAAGGCATAACCGGGATTGGTTTCCGGAAGGTAGGCCGGCAGCTCCAGGCCCTTGACATGAATGGCGTAGGCGACCTCGCCGAGCGACCGGGAAAGGCGCTTGAGACCGCGGCCAAGTTCGGGGAAGCGGCCGCGGCCGGTCCCTTCGACCAGCTCCAGAATCTCGGTGAACTGCCCGAAGCGGGCGCCGTTCCCCAGGGGCCGGTCGGGGTGGCGCTGGTTGTAGTCGAGGACGTAGGAGATGGTGGTGCCGAGGGAGATGGCGTCCATCCCCAGGTCGTCGCAGGCGTGGATCAGGCGGGCGACCTCCGGGCCGCTGTGGATGCTGAGGTTGGTGCCGAAGAGGTTGAGGGGCTCGAAGTCAAACTTGGCGAGGAACTCCCCCCGGCTGCCGTCGGCCTGGCGTTGGTAAATGTTGTTGTGGCAGCGGATGCCGCAGCGGAAGCAGCCCTCGGAGCGGATCGACAGGTCCTTCTCGACATTCTCCCGGAACAGGGCCTCGACCCCGTCGTTCCCGGTGGGACGGAAGTTGTTCTCCGGCACCGCGTAGAAGGCCTGGAGAACCTCATAGTTGGCCCAGGTGCCGCCGCCGCCACCCTGGGAGAGGGGCTGGAAACGGGCTGAACCGATCCCCTTGACGATCTCCCCGTTGATGTCGCGGACTGCGGGGGTGATCTTCTGCAGCTTATCGGGGCTGCGGGCGACGATGGCCAGGAGGTTCTTGTAGCCCATCAGACTCCCCATCCCGCCGCGGCCGGCGAAGCGGCTCTTGCCTTCCCCCGAGCGGAGCTGGTTCTCGGTGGAGACGGCGATCGCCCCCATGTAGACCTCCCGGAAGTTCTCCCCGCCCGGGCCGATGACGGCGAAGTGGGCGTCCTCGGGGTAGGCGCGCTGCAAGGTCATGATCTTTTCATGAGTCGAGAGCCCCAGCAGCTGCCCGGCCGGCAGGAGTTCGACCCGCGGCCCGTCGTCCCCGGCCGAGAAGACCGCGTAGACCGGTTGCTCGGAGCGGTTTTCGAAGACCACCTCGTCGAGGCCGGTCCACTTGAATTTGCTGCCGAACTTGCCGCTCGCCGCCGACCACATGGCGGCCGGCAGCCCGGCATCGGAGTGTTTGAGGGGGCTGTAGGCGGAGAAGTAGGTGCGCAGCCCGGTCATGATGTTGGTCCCGGTCAGCAGGCCGGTATTCATGATCAGGGGATTTCCGGGGGAGTAGGCCTCGCTGACGGTCCGCTCGGCAAGGAGCTGGAAGGAACGGCCGAAGCCGCCGAGGACCTCTTCGAGATTGCGGCAGGGAATCTCGGCGAAGCCGATGGAACCGGTCGCCAGGTCGATGGTGCAGCGCTGGTAGAGGACCGAGGAGGGATCCTGGGCCGGCGGGGTCCGAGTCAAGGTTTTCATGTCTCTCCTTTGGCAGATGCCGACCCGGAACTGGCCGGTCAGCCCCCTCCGATCAGAGGGAGCAAAGATAAGATATCGCCCTCTTGAAGGACATCCTGGCGGCCGGCATGCCGGCCGTTGATAAGGATGATCCCCACCATTTCCGCGGGGATGTCGAGATCGGCCGTCACCTGCGCCACGCTGGGCGGGGTGGCATAGTCCCGCCGGGTCTGGGCGAAGCGGTTGTGCCGCAGGGAGGCGAAGAGCTTGATGACGATCTGCATGCGGCACTTCCTTCCCCGCCGCCCGGTTTCGGACCGGGGGCGGGACTAAAGGCCGAGATAGGCCTTCTTGACGTGGGGATCGCGCAGCAGATCGCGCCCGGTCCCCTCCAGCACCACCTGACCCTGCTCCATGACGTAGGCGCGGTCGCTGATTCCCAGCGACTCGATGACGTCCTGCTCGACCAGGACGATGGTGACGCCGGTCTCGGCGATCTTCTTGATGGTGGCGAAGATCTCCTGGCGCAGCAGCGGCGACAGCCCCAGAGAGGGCTCGTCGAGCATCATCACCCGGGGTTTCGCCATGATGCCGCGCCCGATGGCGACCATCTGCTGCTCGCCGCCGGAGAGGGTGCCGGCGAGCTGTTTCTCCCGCTCCTTGAGACGCGGGAAGATGCTGAAGACTTCCTCCATGGTTTCCTGCATGTGGTCGGCGGCGTGGTGGGTGAAGGCGCCCATCTCCAGATTTTCGCGGACCGTCATCAGGGTGAAGAGGCGCCGCCCTTCGGGGACCTGGACCAGCCCGGCGGCGACGATCGCCTCCGGCGGTTTCTGGTGGATCTCCTGGTCGGCGAAGCGGATGACCCCGGCGCTCGGGTGCATCAGCCCGGAGATGGTCTTCAGCAGGGTACTCTTCCCGGCACCGTTGGCCCCTATGATACTCAGGACTTCCCCGTCGTTCAAGTGCAGGGAGAGGTCGAAGAGGACCTGGATGTCGCCGTAGCTGACATTGATTTTATCAATCTTCATTAACTGCATAGGCGGCCCCCAGGTAGGCTTTGATCACCTCTTCGTTGTTGGCGATCTGGTTCGGTGAGCCTTCGGCGATGAGCTGGCCGAAGTTGAGGACGAAGATATGGTCGGAGAGGGACATGATCGCCTGCATGATGTGCTCGACGATCAGGAGAGTCACCCCGGAATCGCGGATCTTGCCGATCAGGACGATCATCTCCGCCACCTCCGAAGGGCGCAGGCCGGCCATGACCTCGTCGAGCAGCAGGACCTTCGGCCGGGTCGCCAGGGCCCGGGCCAGTTCCAGCCGCTTGCGGTCGGGGAGGGTCAGGCTCTTGGCGAGGATCTCCTGCTTCTGGTCGAGTTGCAGAAAGGCGATGACTTCCAGCGCCTGTCCCCGGGCCTTGGCCGGGGAATTGGTGGTGGCGAAGGCGCCAACCATGACGTTGTAAAGGACGCTCTTCTGGGCGAAGGGCTTGACGACCTGGAAAGTCCGGGCGATGCCGAGGCCGCAGGCCTCGTAGGGCGCCTTGCCGGAGACGATCCGGCCGTCGAGGAGGATCTCGCCGGTGGTCGGCGGGAAGGCCCCGGCGATGCAGTTGAAGAGGGTGGTTTTGCCGGCGCCGTTGGGGCCGATGATGCCGACGATCTGCCCCTTTTCGACGCTGATGCTGACGTCGTTGACGGCGGTCAGGCCGCCGAAGCGTTTGGTGACGTTGCGGGTCGCCAGCAGGCTCATGACGGCACCGTTCCTTTCGTTGGGGCGGGCGGGACCGTGGTCTTGTTGAGCCCGGTCAGGCGCCGGAAGAGGCGGGTCAGCGGTTCCTGGATGCCGCGCGGCTGGTAGAGCATGACCAGAATCAGGACCAGGCCGAAGATCACCAGGTGGAGCCCCGGCAGGGTGCCGCTCAGGTAGATGCGGGTCATTTCGTTCAGGGGGCGCAGCAGCAGGGCCCCGAGGACCGGGCCGAGGATGGTGCCGCGGCCGCCGATCAGGGCGATAAAGGCGATCTCGAAGGACATGTCGAGGCCGCAGATCGATTTCGGATAGAAATAGAGCATCAGCTGGGCGTAGAAGGTTCCGGCCAGGGCGGTGAAGAAGCAGGAGAGGGCCATCGCCAGCAGCTTGTACTTGGCGACGTTGACGCCGAGGGACTGGGCCGCTTCCGGATCCTCGCCGCCGGCGGAGAGGTAGTAGCCGATCTTGGAGCGCATCAACAGGACCGTCAGGCCGAGGACGATCAGCAGCAGGATCAGGATGATGTAGTAGTAGGGGACCTTGCTGGTGAACTGATAGGCGCTGAAGGAGTTGCCGGCCAGGTTGATGAGGAGGCCGCGGGGGCCGTTGACCTTGAAGGGGCCGAGTTGGTCGGTGTTCTCGATCAGGACCCGGATCGCCTCGGCGAAGGCGATCGTCGCCAGGGCGAAGTAGGCGCCGCGCAACTTCAAGGTCGGGATGCCGATGATGATGCCGACGGTCGACGCCACCACCCCGCCGACCAGCATCCCGATCCAGGGGCTGATGCCGTACTGGAGATAGAGGATGGTCGAGGTGTAGGCGCCGAGGGCGACGAAGGCCGAATGGCCCAGAGGCAGCACCCCGGCGAAGCCGCCGACCAGGTTCCAGGACGAGGTCAGGTAGGCGTAGAAGAAGAGCAGGATCAGAATCTGCAGGTAGGTCGGACTGGTCACGACCAGCGGCAGGCCGAAGGCGACGAGCAGCGCGGCCAGCAGAAGCAGTTTGTTTTGCGGAGCGTGGGTCAGCAAGGTCCTCAAGGGTGCCTCCATGTGTTGGCCGTCAGAAATCCTGGCGATGTCCGAAGAGCCCCGAGGGCTTGACGAAAAGGATCAGCAGGAAGAGGGCGTAGATGATCTCTTCGGTCCAGGTGGCGGCCATGAACTGCGCCCCGACCGATTCGATGATGCCGATGATGATGCCACCGAGCAGAGCGCCGGGGATGCTTCCCAACCCCCCCAGAACGACGATGATGAAAGCCCGGATGTCGAAGACGACGCCGACCGACGGGTAGACGTAGTAAAAGGGGATGAGGACGCAGCCGGCCACCCCGCAGACCGCGGTGCCGATGCCGAAGGCGAGGTTGTAGATCTGGTACTGGTTGATCCCCATCAGGCTCGCCGCATCCCGGTCGAGGCTGGTGGCGCGAATCGCTTTGCCCATGCGGGTGCGGCTCAAAAACCAGGAGAGGATCGCCGTCGTCGCCAGGGCGATGATGAAGCCGTAGACCTTCGGCTGCAGCAGGTAGATGTCTCCGAGTTCGAAGATCTTACCGGTCACCAAGGTCTGCACCACCCGGTACTCGGCGCCGAAGAGCATCAGCGCCAGGTTGTCGAGGATGTACCAGATGCCGGTGGTGACGATGATGACGGTGATCGGCTCGCGCACGTCCTTCTCGGCCTTGAAGACCGGCCGGATGACGAAATGCTGCATCAGGTAGCCGAAGCCGAAGAGGGCCGGCACCACCACGATCAGGGCCAGGTACGGATTAAGGTTGGTCAGCTTGACGAACCAGTAGGCGGCGAACATGCCGACCATCAGCAGCGAGCCGTGGGCGAAGTTGATGACCTTCATGACCCCGAAGATCATCGTCAGTCCGACCGCCGTGAGGCCGTAAATCCCCCCCATCAGCATCCCGCTCAATATCGATTCGATAATTGCTTCCATACAGTGTCCTGTCTTAGCGGTGGGCCGGAT
>JBBQBQ010000128.1:0-9492 GCA_038317685.1 Desulfuromonadales bacterium
AAGCCTTGAGGCTCTCCTCATCGATACCGACCAGGATCGGAACCCCGGATTGGGGAGGGGAAATGCGACCGGCGAGCAGGTGATCATAGAGGCGGAGGTCCGCCTGCTGCACCAGCAACGGCGGGTAAAGCAGGAGCACAACCATGACCAGGGTCAGGCCAAGCCCGGCAAGGATCAAGACCGCCCGCCCCTCCCAGAGGGGGAGCACACGCTTGGGAAGACGGTGTGACAGGGGAGTTTCAGGCATCTTCGACTGGGCACCTAATGGACGACAACTTCAACCCGCCGGTTTTTCGGCTCGGCAACTCCGTCGGGAGTCGGGACCAAAGGGTTCCCCTTGCCATGGGAGCTGACCGTCATCCGGACGGGGTCGACCCCGTCCTTGATGAGCAGATCCTTGACAAATTCGGCGCGATCCCGAGCGAGCTTTTCGTTGACGAGGTCGGACCCGACCGCATCGGTGTGGCCACTGACATTGATCGAGACGGCTGCCCGGCGCCTGATGGCAGCAATGATCGTCCCAACCGTGCTCCGGGACTGCGGGACCAAAACCGTCGTGCCCGTTTCGAAGTAGAGAATGAATTTTTCGGCAGGGAGGGGCTCGACCGCCAAGGCTTCGGCGAAGGTCCTGGAGATGTAGCCCGGGTCGGCGATCGCGACCGGCGATGGCGGCTCTGACGGCCCTGAAACCTGGGTCATTTCTCCGGCTTTTTCCAGGAGCCGGGAGCCACCGGCAGTGGTCACTTCAGCCTTTCCGACCCGGCCATCCGGGTCCGGAACCAGAATGACCGTAGGCCGGGGAGCACAACCCGCCAAGAGCACGAGGACGCAGCTGACGGCCATCAGCCCGGATAGCGAACCTTGCATAGAACACCCTCCCCTGGAACGACCGGCCAACGGAAGGCCCTACGGCTGGACGGCAATCAGCAGCTTGGTCCCCCGAACGGAAATGGTGGCGTCCGGGATGGCCAGCTGTACCTTGTTTGGGGCGAGCTTGCCGATCAGCCCCGAGAGGTAGACAAAGGTCCCCCTGACCATCCGCGCCACCAATGAGAATTTCCCCTCTTCCGGCGCAAATACATACTCGTTCAAAGAAAGCTCGCTGTCCGGGCCGAGGGAAATCGCCGTTTCGTCCGTCAATACCAAACCGGCGGCGCCGGGACTTCCGGTCCGGATCAAATCTCCGCACTGGAGCTCGGTTCCGATCGCTACCGGCAGGAGGAGGTCCCCGCGGAGGATCGACGCGGTTCCCTGCAAGGTCTGGATATGCCCGATAACTTCGGCCGCCAGGGCCTGACCCGGCGCCGCGGTGAACAACAACAGGGATAAAACAGCTACGGTAATTTTCATGCGTCAGTACTCCTCATTGAGACCTCTTCCCGTAAGCATAAACTCGCGAGCCCGATCGTCAAGGGTGGGAAACGGGACAGAATCTCTCCCGGCAATCAAGATTCGTGGGGGAAGACGGTGGGCGGCCGTTCCCAGCTGCCGGTTATGGTCCGCAGCGCCGGCCGAGGGGGCTGTTGAACAAACCCAGCCCGGTGAAGATCAGCATCAGCCCAAAGAGGTGGTAGCCATGGAACACCTCGCCGAGAAAACCCACCGCCATCAGCGAGGCGAAGAGGGGGATCAGGTTGATGAAGAGCCCGGCGCGATTGGCACCGATCAGTTCGATCCCGCGATTCCAGCAAAGGTAGGCGAGAATCGAGGGACCGAGGCCGACGTACAGGAGGCTGTAGATCACCGGTTGGTTCAGGACCAGAGGCGGGGTCCGCCCCGCTTCCCACAGATAGAGGGGGACGAGGGCAATGACTCCGACGGCAAAGGTGGCGGTGAGAAAACTCAAGGGGTGAATCCTGGGCCGTTTGCGTAAAAGTGCCGAATAAAGGGCATAAAGCGCGACCGCCAGCAGCATCAGCAGGTCACCCTCGACGAATCGCAACCCCTGCAACCGTCCCCAATCGCCACGCAGAACGATAGACATGGCGCCGAGAATACAAAGGACCACCGCCAGGACCTGCCAGCGGTTGATCCGCTCGCGGAAGAGAACGAAGCTGATCAGCACGATCAGCGCCGGCATCACCGACTGGGTCAGGGCGATATTGATGGCGCTGGTGGTGTGCGCCGCCGTATAGAGCAGGGTGTTGAAGCTGGCGATACCGAGCAGGCCGAGGAGGACGATGATCCCCGCGTTGCCGCGGATGGCAGGCCAGTCGCGGCACACCTGACGCCAGGTGAAGGGGAGGAGGATCGCGAGGGCGATGACCCAGCGCCAGAACGACATGGTCACCGGCGGGATCAGATCGGCCACCCCCCGGGCGAGGACGGCATTGCCGGCCCAGAGCAGAGCCGGGAGCACCATCAACAGATAGGGGGCATAACCGCGGGGGGTTCGAAGTGGCTGCATGAGGGTCCGGATCATTGGAGGAAAGCTGGGTCCGAAGAGGTAAATCCTCCCCGGCCCCTACCTTCTACCGGAAATATTTTGCCAAGACAACCTCTTTCCCGGACGCACGGGTATCTATTCTGCCGGAAACGGAGTAGGATGTTCGGGTCAACTCCGCCCTTAGCTTCCAGCGATCTCCCTGGCGATTATCGGCCCCACATTGGCGACTTACAACAAGGGAGGCCTACCATGATCAGTTCGACCCTGGCAATCGGCGACCCAATTCAGGCACGTTGCAGCAAATGCCGAAAGACCACCAAGCACACCATTCTCAGCATGAACGAGGAGCGTCCTGGCCAGGTTCAGTGCGGTACCTGCCAACACACCTCGGTGGCCCGTAAGCCGGTGGATCGACGGCCGGTCGACCCGAAAAAGTCGGAGCGTGAAGCGTGGGCCGCCCTGCGTCCGGGGATGGACAGCATCCGGGCCATGGACTATTCCATGACCGGCGCCTACAAGGCCAAGGCGTTGGTTAACCACCCGGTCTTCGGTCTCGGCCTGGTTCAGCGGCTGGCCGGATTGCAAAAGATGGTGGTGCTCTTTGCCGACGGCGAGAAAGTCATGCGCTGTAAATAAACCGCACCCGCCCCTACGCTCCCTCCGCTGAGATCGTGACGACCAGGCGGGAAGCTTTTCTCGATAACCGTGAACGAGGAATGAGCCATGGAGAACTGCGCTCTGTGCGAAGAACAAACCAAAAAGTCCCGGAGCGGCAAACCCCACCAGGATCTTCAGAAAGCTGAAGAGCCCCGCATCTTCAAAGGAGTCCAGCCGCGCGGATTTGAAGAGCAGGACTATCAATGTCTGCGCTGCCAGGCGAAATTTACCCACAGTACTAATAAAAACGATTTAGCCTGGACGATGTGGCGGGGTTGATGGCGCGGGGGATGGACGAGACAGCCCCTGGCTGCCGGGACGTTCCCTGAACCCCACCGGCCAGCCCCTCAAGGCAGGAAGATTTCGATGAGCAAAGACCTCTACGTCAAAAACATTTCCCTTGAGGCGACCGAAGAGGATGTGCGCAAACTCTTTTCCGTGATGGGCAAGGTTTCCTACATCCACCTGGTGACCGACCCCAAAACCGGCCAGTTCCTTGGCTCCGGCTATGTCAAGATGTCCTCCGAGGCGGAGGCCAAAGAGGCGCGGGTCTCCCTCGACGGCGCCCGCCTGATCAATCGCCTGATCGTGGTCACCGAAGCCCGCCCCCAAGCTCCCCGATCGGGTCAGGGCGGGACTGGCGGAGGGGAGCGCGGCGCGGGGAAACGGCCTGGTGGGCGTCGGAAATAACGTGGCGACCCGCTCCAAAATCCGTCGCCCCGGAGGGCTGACGATCCTGCACGAGGATCGGGATATCCTCGTCGTTGTCAAACCGCCGGGTTTATTGACGGTCGGTACCGATCGAGATAAATCTCGCACCGCTCACCATCTCCTTAACGAGCACGTCCGCAAGGGCGATCCGAAATCCCGCCAGCGTGTCTATGTCGTCCATCGCCTCGACCAGGACACTTCGGGGCTCCTCCTTTTTGCCAAATCCGAAGCCGCCAAAACCTTCCTGCAGGGCCATTGGGACTCCACAGAAAAGCACTATCTGGCGATCGTCCACGGTCACCTGACCGCAAAAGAGGGGACGATCTCCTCCCTGTTGGCCGAGAATGCCGCCCAGCGGGTCTATTCGACTGCCGACCCCGACAAGGGGAAACTCTCCCATACCGCCTACCGGGTGGTGCAGGAGACCCGGGACCTGAGCCTGCTGGAGATTCACCTGCTGACCGGACGCAAACACCAGATCCGGGTCCACTTTGCCGAGCGGGGACACCCCATCGTCGGGGACCGGAAATACGGTCCCGGCGACGGCGCGAAACGTCTCGCGCTCCATGCCCGATCCCTCACTTTTACCCACCCCTTCAATGGACGACCGATGTCCTTCGACACCGGCGTGCCGGAAGACTTCGGCAGGCTCCTCGGCCGAACCCCGCTGGCGCTGCAAGGGGGAGTCTAGGCTCGGGGCCAAAGGAAAAGCCCCCGGTGGGGACCATCCCCATGAGGGCTTTTCAAAGTTCCTGCAGGCCTGCAATCCGTCCCGCTCAGCGGATCCTGAGACCTCCCCCCCCCTCAGCGAGGAGAGCGTTTGCCACTGAGCAGAGCGGTCAGTTGTGCTCCGACGATGATCGACCCGTAAACACCCAATGCCCCGATGAATACCTCCAGCATAATTGTCCTCCTTTCCGGTAGCGGCCATGGTCTTTCCGGCGCCTGGTCGACGCCCAATTAAATCCTTAACCATTGGATTTGCAACAAATTTTATCAGAACACCATTGCCTGAACCCGAACCGCCCAGACCTTTCCTGAAGGGTTTAATCAGCCGGTTTCCGCCCGCCTTGCCTGCCGCTTGCCAACCGCCATTCTGCCGTTGCCGGACGGATTGAGCCCCGCCTGCCGAGAACCTGAACGGATCGATATTAAAAGTGGTTTTAACTCATTAATGTGTGGCCCGAGGGGATCATGGGGGCGGGATGTTCGGTCCCCCAAACGGTGGAGGGGAGACCACAATAACTCGATTTTATGCGGCCTTGATAATTTCCAAAAATAATTTCATCGAAGCGGGCGCAGCTCAGTCTTTCCAGAAATCGGGGTCGATAATTCCGACGCGAACGGCATATTTGATCATTTCGACCAGATTGTTGAGCTCCAGCTTGCGCATCAGATTGACGCGGTGTTTTTCGACCGTTTTGGGACTGACATAGAGTTGTTCTGCAATGCGGCCGGTGGAATGCCCCTCGACGATAAGACGGAAGACCTGCTGTTCCCGCTCCGAGAGAAGGTCGTAACCTTCCTGGTCATCGGCTTTTTTGCAGCTTTTCAGGTAGGACTTGATGATGCTCCCCTGAAGCAGCGAGCAAATGAAAAAGTTCCCCCGATGAACTTCCCGGATCGCCTGGGGGATCTCCCCCACCGGGGTCCCTTTCAGGACATACCCGGTGGCACCGGCACTGAAGGCCCGGTGGATATATGCTTCCTTGGAGTGCATCGACAGGACGACGACCCTGACCGACGGAGCCGTCTCCCTGATCAATCGGGTCGCCTCGAAGCCATTCAGCCGGGGCATGTTGAGATCGAGCAGAACCACATCCGGGGCCAGATAACGGACCATGCCGAGCGCCTCCTCTCCATCGCCGGCACTGCCAACCACCTCCAGGTCCTGCTCGGCGGTTAACATGCAAAGAATTCCCTCCCGGACCACCGGGTGATCATCGACGATCAAAACCTTGATGAGGTTCATATGGCTGGTTCTCCGATCAAAGGGACTTCGACCCGAATCCGGGTCCCTGAGCCAGGGCGGGAATGGAACTGGATGGTCCCGCCGACCGAGGCCACTCGCTCCCCCATGCTGATCATGCCGAAACCTCCCCGAGGGGGAGCGCCCTTGCTCTTCGAACCCCGCGGCAAACCGACTCCGTCATCTTCGACGCTGAGAATGACCTGGGGATAGCTGACCACCAGGCGCACAACAGCGTGCGAGGCCTTCGCATGTTTGATGATATTCGTCAACCCCTCCTGGCAAACCCGAAAGAGGGCCAATTCTACCTTTGCCGGCAGGCGATCCTTCAGTCCCCGGCTGGTAAAGTCGATCTCCAGCGTCGTCCCCTTTTGAAATTCGAAGAGCAGTGCCTTTAACGCCTCGGGAAGCCCCAAATCGTCAAGGAGCTCAGGGCGCAGATCACTGATGACCTGACGCAGATTGAAACTCAAATCCCGAGCCAGATCGGTCAACTGCTTATAGTCTGCCGCCAATTCGGGCTGCGACGCGGAAGCCTGGGCACCAAGGGCCTCCAAACGCATCTGCAGGAAGGTCAATTTTTGGCCGAGATCATCGTGCAGATCACGGGCAAGCTTGCGCCGTTCCTCCTCGCCGGCCACCAACAACTGCCGGTTCAGGTCCCTGACCGCCGATTCTGAACGTTGCCGTTCCAAAATCTGCACAGAGAGCGGGCGATACCAGAACCCAAAAAAAATCGGCACCAAGGTCACGACCAGAACCAGAACGTGCAGGACCCCTTCGATAAACTCGGATTGAGGATGCCACTCCTCGACCAGTTCCGTCGACAAGATGACCAGCACGATGGTCAGGACTATCTTGCCGATGATCGGCCCCGGAGCAGGATCGATCCTCCCCCCCCTGGGCCTGGATTTATGGGGTCCCGAATGCGCTGCGTCGATAACATCCATGTTCGGTCCGGGGTTCTCAACCCTCTTCAACATTCTGCCAAGAATCCGTATGAATCATACCAGATTTTCCCCTGGGACAGCAGGCAGGTCAATCACTCCGCTCCCTTCCGGGAGGACATTCCTACCCCGAAAAGTAGGAAAATCCCCATGGAAACTATCGCTTCCGCATCGGATACTTGTTAACCAGACAAGGGTCTGCCACGAACCTTGGCTGAACCAACCCATAAGGAGGCAACCAATGAAGGGGATTCGACCAAATTTCAGCACTCCGTTAGCCGGGATGCTGGTGGGGGCCAGCCTGATCCTGGGCTTCTCCGGCTGCGGCAACAGCGGCAACAACAATCAGGCTGCGGCACCGGTCATCTCGGTAGCGGCCACCCAGAATGTCACCCAGGGGCAGGAACTCGCCTTCGATGTCGCGTCAGGGCCCGCCAACGGCCAGGTGACCTATGCGGTCAACGGCGCTCCCGCCAACGCCAGCCTTGATCCTGCAACCGGGCATTTTTCCTGGAGCCCGACCTTCGACCAGATCGGCACCCACAACCTGACTTTTACTGCCAGCGATGGAACCCGGGCCGCCAGCGGGACAACTCTGGTCACGATCGAGCCGGATCAGACTGTCGATAGCAGCGAAGCCTTGCCGGGGGGAACCCTCGATCCCTTGCTGATTCCTAAATATGTCACGCCGCTGGTGATACCACCGGTGATGAAAAACGGCGGCCCCGCTGACCAGTACCAGATAGCGGTGCGCCAGTTCCGGCAGCAGATCCTCCCCGGAGGAGTCTGGGATACCCTCGACGGCCGGGGGGATGCCTTCCCGGCCACCACCGTCTGGGGTTACGGGCCGGAGAGTGACCCGGCCCCCGACTCGACCGCCCTCGGCGGCGGAGAGGGGATCGCCCCGGCGGCGAACTCGCAATTCAACTACCCCGCCTACACCATAGAAACCCGTGCCGACACCCCCGTGCAGGTTCGCTGGATCAACGATCTGGTCGACCCTGCCGGACATTTTCTCCCGTCGCTGGTGACGGTTGATCAGGCCCTGCATTGGGCCAATCCGCCCCAGACCTGTGAAGACGGAAGTACCGGAACCGACTGCATGGGAACCGGTCCGGAACCGTACCAGGGCCCGGTACCGATCGTCACCCATGTCCACGGTGCCCACGTCGAGGGGCACAGTGACGGCTATCCCGAAGCCTGGTGGCTGCCGGCGGCCACCGATATCCCGGCCGGCTACGCCACCAAGGGCAACCTCTTCGATGATGCGACCGGCACCAACCCGGGGAATCTCGGCTTTGCCGATTATCTTTACCGCAACGATCAACCGGCGACGACCCTCTGGTACCACGACCATGCCCTGGGAATGACCCGCGCCAACGTCTATGCCGGGCTGGCCGGATTCTGGCTGATCCGGGGGGATCACACCCCGACCGGAGGCGGAACCGCCGTCCTCGACCGGATCGATGACCAAAGCACGTCGGCTCCCAATGACGGCATCCTCCCTGGTCCGGCGCCGGTGGCAGGAGATGCCGTCCTCGCCCTGAACGCTCCCGGAGATCCGATCCGCAACCGGGTGCGGGAAATCCCCATCGCCATTCAGGATCGCGCTTTCAACACCGATGGCTCTTTCTTCTACCCCGACAATCGCGCCTTCTTCGAGGGGCTGGAGAACCCTTCGGATTTGCAGATCGATTTTTCGCCCGCTTCCGATATTGCCCCGCAATGGAATCCGGAGGCCTTTTTCAACGTCATGGTGGTCAACGGGGTCAGCTGGCCGGTCCTCGACGTCGCCCGGGCGCAGTACCGCCTGCGGCTGCTCAACGGCTGCAATTCCCGGTTCCTCAACCTGGCGCTCTTCGTCGTCGATCCTGCCACCGGCCGGATCGATCCAGACCGGGAAATCCCCTTCTACCTACTCGGCGGGGAGCAGGGTGCGTTGCCGAAGGTGGTCAGGGTATCGACCGGTTTCGCCACCCCTCTGGAGGGGAACGGGACCCTGCCGACTGCGGTCGCCGCTCCCGACCCGGACCAGGCGCTGCTCATGGCGCCGGCCGAGCGCCCGGACGTCCTTGTCGATTTCTCCGGCCTCCCGGACGGCACCGTCGTCCGCATGATCAATACCGGTCCGGATGAGCCCTTCGGCGGCTTCGACGGCCTTCCCGGGGAGGAATCGGTCGCCGATCCGTTGACCACCGGCCAGGTCATGCAGTTCGTGGTCAGAGCCGGCCTGACCGGCGCCAGCGCCACGGACCCGAACGGCGCCACCCCGGCGACCCCGGTGGAGCGATTGGTTTTGAACCCCGAGGCCGGCCTGGGGACCGCCACGCGGGTACGCCAGGTTTCCCTGAACGAGGAAGTGTCCTCAGTGGTCTGCGCGAGCGACGAAGGAGACGGGACCATTTTTCAGCTGGGCATCCCCCCGGTAGCCGATGATGGGGATTTCGCCCACTTTGCCAATCAGTGCGAAGAGGCCGGCGGAGAACCCTTCGGGCCGGAGGCGGCGCTGCTGGGGACCGTCGACCTGAGCGGAACGGAACCGCTCGGGGTCCCGCTGCATTGGACCGACCACAGCGGCGCCAGCACCCCGGTCGAGGTCCAATTGGCCAGCGGCAGAACGGTGCAGATCAAGGTCACCGAGAATCCGACCGTCGGCGATACCGAAGAATGGCAGATTTACAACTTCACTGCCGACGCCCATCCGATTCATCTGCATCTGGTGCGCTTTGAGGTGGTGGGACGCACTCTTATGGACGGGACCACGCCGAGTCCCTACGGCAGCCTGCAGCCCTGGGAACACGGCTATAAGGATATGGTCATTT
>JBBQBQ010000129.1:0-9479 GCA_038317685.1 Desulfuromonadales bacterium
CCTGGTGGCTGACCACCGCCAGATAGATTTCCTGGGACATCGGATAGAAGCCGAGGGTAATGCCGAAACGATCGGAAAGAGAGAGCTTTTCCGACACCCGCTCTTCCGGGTGGATCTCGTCCTCGCCGGTGTTTTCCAGAAGTCGCTCCGGCATCAGGTGCCGGCGGTTGCTGGTGGCATAGATCAGGACATTCTCCGGACGGGCCTCGAGCCCCCCTTCCAGCAACGCCTTGAGTTCCCGGTAGGCGACATCCGATTCGTCGAAGGAAAGGTCATCGCAGAAGAGAATAAAGCGCCGCGGCACCTCCCGCAAACGGGAGCAGATCAGCGGCAGCTGACCGAGATCGCTCTTCTGGACCTCCACCAGCCGCAGACCGTGGTCGCCATAGGCCCGCAACAACCCCTTGACGGCGGAAGATTTGCCGCTCCCCCGTTCCCCCCAGAGGAGGATATTGTTGGCCGGGTAGCCGTACAGGAACTGGCGGGTGTTGCGGTGCAGACGCTCCAACGCCCGATCGATGCCGAGGAGATTGGCATGGTCGGGGAGGTCGGGATGTGTCACCGGCTGCAGCCAGCCCTCTCGCCCCTCGGTCAACCAGCGAAAGGCCAGCGCGTCGACGACTTCCCCGGCCCCTTCGGGGGGCTCACCGCATTGGTCCAGCAGGGCTTGTTCGCCGAGGTCGAGCAGCCGCTCCACCCGTTCCAGCAGATAATTCCAGTCGATATCGAGATCTTCCAGGCTCATGGTCCGTCCTCTTGCGAGCAGGCTGAATTTGCGACCGGGGAAGTCTAGCAGAAATTGGGGCTATAGGCAAAACTGTCCGGCATGGTATGCTCACTCCCTTTGGAGATGCCATGAAGCCAGACCGAATTCTGAAACTCTTTGCGATTACGGCTCCCGGACTGGAAGGTGTCTGCGCCCGGGAAATGCTGGAACTGGGACTTCCGGAGGTCGCGGTTGAGGACGGCGGCGTGCGATTCTCCGGAGGATTGCGGGAGCTCTATCGCGCCAACCTCTGGCTCCGCAGCGCCAGCCGCATCCTGGTGCGCTTCGGCGACTTCAGGTGCCGCTCCTTCCCGGAGCTCTTCCAGGGGAGTCAGCGTCTCCCCTGGGGGACGGTGCTACGGCTCGGGACCAGGGTGCAAGTGCGGGCGACCAGCCACCAGTCCCGGCTGATCCATACCGGCCGCATCGGCGAGACCCTGGGGGCCGCGATCGAAGCCGCTTTGGGACCCCGGGAAGTCCCTGCCGGCAGCCCCACCCAACTGGTCCTGGTCCGAATTTGTGACGACCATTGTCAACTCTCCATCGACACTTCCGGGGAATTGCTGCACCGCCGCGGCTACCGGGAGGAAACGGGTCATGCTCCGCTGCGCGAAACTCTTGCCGCCAGTCTCCTGGACCTGGCCGGGTGGGGAGCCGGCGAAGCCCTGGTCGATCCTACCTGTGGTTCAGGGACCATCGTCATCGAAGCTGCCCTGCGCGCGGCGAGGATCGCTCCCGGAACCGGCCGGAGCTTCGCCTTTATGGATTGGCCGGGATATCGTCCCGGGCTGTGGCAGGCGCTGCTGGGGGATGCGGCCAAACTCCGCCGGGAAGTCCCGGTTTCCATCCAGGGGAGCGATCGGGCCCCGCAGATCATTGCTGCCGCGGTGCGCAATGCCGAGCGGGCCGGGGTCGCGGGGCTGGTGCGTTTGGAGCCGGGGGACCTGGCCGATCTGCGCCTGCCGGCGGGGCCGGGGCTGGTCTTGTGCAATCCGCCCTACGGGGAACGGCTCGGCCAGGCTGCGGAACTGCCGGAACTCTTTGCCAGCCTCGGGGCGGCCGTGCGCCGGGGCGGGTCCGGTTGGCGCTGCGCCTTTCTTGCACCTGGCCCGGAATTGGCCAAGGCGACGGGGCTGACTCCCCGCTCCGTGGCCCGACTGAGCAACGGCGGACTGGAAATCGAACTGTTTTTGGGTGGAAGTCGGTGATGATGCGGAAAAACGGCTTGCATTTTCGCCTCGAATATTCTATCCTCCGTCCTCGTCCTGCGGCCAATGGCCGGGACTTCAAAAGTGAGATGGGAAGCGAGGTGATCTGTTCGTGGAAATCCAGGTTGTCGACAACAACGTCGAAAAGGCGATCCGCGTCCTTAAGCGTAAGCTGCAGCAGGAAGGCCTCTTCCGTGAAATGAAGCAGCGCAAGTTTTACGAGAAGCCCAGCGTTAAGCGCAAGCGCAAGGAGAAGGAAGCCCAGCGGCGCCTCCGCAAGAAGTTGCGGCTGATGCGCACCGACTGATCCCTCGATCAAATGGTTTCAACCAAAACGGCAATGGCCGGTCCCTCGGGACCGGCCATTGCCGTTTTGGCCATTGGTTTGGTTGAGGACCTTCCTCAGCGAGGGTAGCAGGGGAGTTCCAGGCCGGCCATCTTGGCGACCATCCGCACCACCTGGGCGCTGTAGCCGAATTCGTTATCGTACCAGACGTACAGGACGATGCGGTCCCCCTGGACAATGGTCGCCAGGGAGTCGACGACACCGGCGTGGCGGGAACCGACGAAGTCGCTGGAGACGATCTCCGGGGAATTGGTGTAGTCGATCTGGTTTTGCAGGGGCGAGTCGAGGGACACGTCGCGCAGGTAGGCATTCAATTCCGCAACGCTGGTGGTGCGGCCGAGAGTCAGGTTGAGAATCGCCAGCGAGACGTTGGGGGTCGGCACCCGAATGGCGTTGCCGGTCAGTTTTCCGGCGAGTTCCGGGAGCGCCTTGGCCACCGCCTTGGCGGCACCGGTCTCGGTGATGACCATGTTGAGGGGGGCGCTCCGGCCGCGGCGGGAGTTCTTGTGGTAGTTGTCGATCAGGTTCTGGTCGTTGGTGTAGGAGTGGCAGGTTTCAACGTGCCCGAACTCGATGCCGAAGCGGTCGTTGACCGCCTTGAGGACCGGAACGATGGCATTGGTGGTGCAACTGGCGGCGGAAAAGATGCGCTCCTCCGCCGTGAGGAGGTCGTTGTTGACGCCGAAGACGACATTCGGCACGTCTCCCTTGCCGGGGGCGGTGAGGACCACCTGGGCGATCCCCGGTGCCTGGAGGTGCCGGCCGAGGCCTTCCCGGTCGCGCCATTTGCCGGTGTTGTCGATGAGAATTGCGTCCTGGATGCCGTAGGCGTGGTAGTCGACCTTCTCGGGGGCGTCGGCGTAGATGATCCGGATCATGTTGCCATTGGCGATGATCGCGTTCTCCTCTTCATCGACGGTGATGGTGCCGTTAAAGGGACCGTGAACCGAGTCGCGGCGCAGCAGGCTGGCACGTTTGACCAGGTCGTCCTCGCTCCCCTTGCGAACCACCGCTGCGCGCAGCCGCAGTTTGTCGCCACCCCCGGTCTTTTCGATGAGAATCCTCGCCAGCAGGCGGCCGATGCGGCCGAAGCCGTAAAGGACCACGTCCTTCGGCTCCTGCAGCAGGGAACCCTTGCCGGTATTGACCGCGCCGAGTTCCTGCCGCACGAAGTCGGCCAGGCGAGTGCCGCCGGCTTGGGCCAGGTAGCGAACGGTCAGCTTGCCGATATCGATACGCGCCGGGGCGAGATCGAGACCGATCATGGCCTGCAGCACCGGCGCCGTCTCCCGGACCGACAGCTCGTTCTCCAGAATCTGCCTGGCGAAGCGATGGGCTTTAAGGATGTCGATCGTCGAGCCGTTCACCAACGAACGGCCGTAGACGGTTGTTACCACCCCGTGGTTCCGGTAAAGGCGGCCGATCAGCGGCAGCATCGATTCGGCCAGGTCTTCGCGGCCTTTCCAGTCCTGGAGGTAGGCGTCCTGCTTGGCGTTGTTCATAAAGCGATTCCTTTCTTAAAAAAGGCGCGGTTTAACGCCGGATTGGCGGCAAATCGGGTGTATCCTAAAACGGTCCCGCCACTATTGTAACCCCATATCAAGGGCGTGACGGAAGACTTTTGGCTGGACTTGCCGGTGGTGAGTTGTTATTAATGACCGAGTTCCACCGAACCGAACAGCAGCACTTTTTCGATAGTTGACAAGGAGGACGGAGTCATGGGCGACACGGTGCATTTTTCGGATCTGGGCTTGGCCAACACTCGCGCGATGTTCCAGCAGGCGGTCGGGGGCGGCTATGCCATCCCGGCGTACAACTTCAACAATCTGGAACAGCTCCAGGCCATTGTCGTGGCCTGCGCCGAAACCGCCTCCCCGGTGATTATCCAGGTCAGCAAGGGGGCTCGCGACTACGCCAATCAGACCATGCTGCGCTTCATGGCGATGGGCGCGGTGCAGATGGCCCGGGAAATGGGCTCCAACATCCCGATCGCCCTCCATCTCGACCACGGAGACTCCTTCGAGGTCTGCCAGTCCTGCGTCGATTCCGGATTCTCCTCGGTGATGATCGACGGGTCCCACCTCCCCTACGACGAAAACGTGGCCCTGACCCGTCGGGTTGTCGAATACGCCCACCGCTTCGATGTCACCGTCGAGGGGGAACTGGGGGTGCTGGCCGGCATCGAGGATGAGGTGTCCGCCGAGCATTCCACCTACACCAAACCGGAGGAAGTGGAGGACTTCGTCAAAAAGACCGGCGTCGATTCCCTGGCGATCTCCATCGGGACCTCCCATGGCGCTTACAAGTTCAAGCTCAAGGAAGGGGAAAGCGTGCCCCCGCTGCGGTTCGACATCCTCGCCGAATGCGAGCGGCGCCTGCCCGGTTTCCCCATCGTCCTCCACGGGGCCTCCAGCGTCGTTCAGGAGTACGTCGAACTGATCAACGCCTACGGTGGCAAGATGGATGGGGCGGTCGGCGTTCCCGAAGAACAGCTGCGGCGGGCCGCGGCGAGTGCGGTCTGCAAGATCAATATCGACTCCGACGGCCGACTGGCGGTGACCGCCCGAGTGCGAGAATACCTGGCCAAGAACCCCGGCGAGTTCGACCCCCGCAAATATCTCGGCGCCGCCCGCAAGGAGTTGGTCACGCTGATCAAACACAAAAACCTGGCGGTCCTGGGGAGTGCCGGCAAGGCCTGACGCGGTTCTCACCGCGAAGGGTCACCTTTGCCCCCTGGAACTAGAACAGCAACAGCCGCAGCGATCGTCGCTGCGGCTGTTGCTGTTTCAGGAGTGCCGGTCATTGCTTGACGTGGGGCAGGGTGCGGGCGGCCGTCTCCAGAAAGCTGACCTCGATCTGCCGGGACTCTCCGGCGCGCTCCACTCTCAGGACTCCCCGATCTCCGGGCTTTTTCTGCTGGATGGCGTAGACCAGGTCGAAGTTCTCCGCCAGGGGTTCGCCGTCGAGGCTCAGCAACCGGTCCCCGGCCAGCAGCCCGGCGCGCTCCGCGTTGGATTCCGGGACCACTTCCTTGACGAGCAGACCGCCCCCGGCCGTCGCCGGTTCGATCATCACGCCGAGGAGCAGGGGCTTCACGGCAAGCTCCTCATAGGCCAGGTAGGCGACGAAATCATAGGGGACCATGGGAAACTCGGGGAGGTTGACCTCCATCATCCGGTCCTCTTTGCTGGCGGGAATGTCGATTTCGCGGCAGCCGATCAGCAGGTAGGAGGTCGGCAGACGGCGGAAGACGCGGCGGGGAATGCCGAAACCGTTGCGGATGTGGTTGCCGCCGGCGACCACCAGCATCCGGTTTTCCTGCCCGGCCGGGCTCTGCAGATAATTCGCGACCGATTCGGCCATGGTCTCGTCCCAGACCGTCTGGGCATTGATGAAGCCATCGAGGAGCATCCCGCCATGACTCTTCGGATCGCCGAGAATCGCCGTCACCAGGCCGCGCTGGTAGGGATCGGTCAGATCCATGACGGGGAGCTGGGCCCGCTCTGCTTCGCTCAGTTGGTCCAGCGGTTTGCTGCGCACCGCCCGCACCAGGCTCTTCTCGGCGTTAAGGGCGATCACCGGGATCTGCCGGTCCCGGGCGAAGTTCAACAGCTCGCGGTAATAGGCGAAATTTTGCCCCCAGGTTTCGAACCAGCGGGACTCCTTGAGAAAGGTCTTCTCGGAGAGCTCACCCCGGACCCAGCGGTCGAGGACCGGCTGCTGGGAGCGGCTGAACATTTCCATGCCGAGGGCGAGTCGGCCGGGGGAGCGCTCGGCCAATCCTTTGAGGACGGTCAGTTCCAGGCGGTGGGAAGCGGGGTTGTCATGGGTTTCGCCGACGTAGACGATGCGGGCGTCGGCGGCGACCGTGAGCATTTGCCCGGATGTCACCAAGGTGCCGGTCGGAAGGTGGACGATGTCCCCAAGCTGAGGCGGCTTGGCGAGCGGGTAGGGGTTCTGGGGGTCACCGATGAGCTGGGGGCCGACCGGGGCACAGGCAGCCAGGGCCAAGAGCGACAGGATGGCAGCGGAACGGCAGGTGCGGGGCGTACGGATCATGCGAACTCCAAGGGTGGAAGGTCGGCGGGGACCGCGGCGCGGCTCCCAATCTGAATTAGACCATAAACGGCAAGCGGCGCTCAAGGGAAAATCGGGCCGGCGATCTCGGTCATGGGTGGCTAATCATTTGACTTACCAATACTAAACATTGTGGTTGACAAACGCCCTAGACAGGTTAAAATCCCCACCTGACTTTTTGCTTAGCATCACTAAACACGGAGACCTGCGTGAAGATCGGAGATCGGCTGAAGCGGCTCAGAATGGTCAATGCCCTCACCCAGGAGGAGCTTGCCAATCGTGCGGATCTGACCAAGGGGTACATCTCCCAGCTGGAGAACGATACCACCTGTCCCTCGATCGCCACTCTCAAGGACATCCTCGATGTCTTCGGCACCTCCATGCAGGAGTTTTTCACCGAGGCGTCGAACACCGCCGAAGTGGTCTTCGGAGCCGAGGCCCGGGTCCAGTCGACCGACGATGCCAACGGCGTTAAGGTCGAACTCCTCGTCCCCGGGGCCCAGAACCGCGACATGGACCCGGTCCTGGTGACCCTCAAGCCGGGGGAGGAAATGGTGGAGCAGGACTATCACGAGGGGGAAGAGTTCGGCTATCTGCTGCAAGGTAAGATTCAACTGCGACTCGACGACCGGCTCCTCAGGCTGGACAAGGGGGAGTGTTTCTACTTCGCCTCGGACAAGAAGCACACGGTGAAGAATGTCGGCAAGACGGAAGCCAAAATCCTTTGGGTCGTAACTCCGCCAACCTTCGATTATTGAGGCAATTCAAGCCTGCCACAGAGCCACAGAGCCACAGAGGCACGGAGCAAGCCTGCTTCATGACCGGCATTTCTCAGTGTCTCAGTGTTTCTGTGGCACCGGTAAGTTAAAGGAGAGGACCCATGAGCAAAGTTCTGATCATCGGCGCCGGCGGCGTCGGCCAGGTCGTCACCCGTAAATGTGCCCAGCGCCGCGATATTTTCAGCGAGATCACCCTCGCTTCGCGAACCAAATCGAAGTGCGACGCCATTGCCGCGCAGTTGGGTGGGAGTATCAAGACCGCCCAGGTCGATGCCGACAACGTCCCCGAGCTGACGGCGCTGATCAGGCAGGTGCAGCCGCAGCTGGTCATCAACGTCGCCCTGCCGTATCAGGACCTGCACATCATGGACGCCTGCCTGGCGACCGGCGTCGACTATCTCGATACCGCCAACTACGAGCCCCTCGACACCGCCAGGTTCGAGTACTCCTGGCAGTGGGCCTATCAGGACCGGTTCAAAAACGCCGGCATTATGGCCCTTCTGGGTTCCGGGTTCGATCCTGGAGTGACCAACGTCTATACGGCCCTGGCGGCGAAAAAATATCTCGACGTGGTCGAGGAGCTCGACATCATCGACGCCAACGCCGGCAGCCACGGTCAGCCCTTCGCCACCAACTTCAACCCGGAGATCAATATTCGCGAAGTGACCGCGACCTGCCGCCACTGGGAGAACGGCGCCTTCGTCGAGTCTCCGGCGCTCTCGACCAAACGGGTCTTCGACTTCCCGGAAGGAATCGGGCCGATGAATGTTTATCGGCTCTACCACGAGGAGATGGAGTCGATCGTCAAGCATCTTCCGACGATCAAAAAGGCGCAGTTCTGGATGACCTTCTCCGACAATTACCTCAAGCACCTCGAAGTGTTGCAGAATGTCGGCATGACCCGCATCGACGAGGTCGAGTTCCAGGGCCAGAAGATCGTGCCGATCCAGTTCCTGAAAGCCCTCCTCCCCGATCCTGGGAGCCTCGGGCCGTTGACCAAGGGAAAGACCTGCATCGGCGTCATCGCCCGCGGCCTCAAAGATGGCAAGCGCAAGCAGGTCTACATCTACAACATCTGTGACCATGAGGCCTGTTACCGCGAGGTCCTGTCCCAGGCGATCAGCTACACCACCGGCGTGCCGGCGGTGGTCGGCGCGATTATGATGCTGACCAAGAAGTGGCATGCACCGGGGGTCTGGAACATGGAGCAGTTCGACCCGGAGGTTTTTCTTGACGTTCTCGGCCCGATGGGGCTGCCGACGGTTGTCGTCGAAGGAGAATGGCCGCAGCTTTAGGGAATGAGGCTTTTCCGCCAACTCGGTGTTGTCTTCGTCAATCGCTTGTGCGGCGTAGCGCGGCTACGCCTCCGCACTCTTCCTTGGCGGCTTGATTTGACGAAAAATCCGCATTCCAGTCACTTTGGTTGAAACCCGGGGAACCATTGCCTTGACCGGTATCGATGTCCCGAAAATTCTGCGGCTTGCCCCTTCGCCGGCCTATGTCGTCGACCTCGGGCGGCTACGTCACAACCTGGCGATCCTCGACGAGGTGCAGAAGCGCAGCGGTGCGAAGATCCTGCTGGCGCTGAAGGCCTTCGCCATGTGGAGCACCTTCCCGCTCATTCGGGAGACGCTGCACGGGGTCTGCGCGTCTTCGCCCTGGGAGGCGCGCCTGGGGCGGGAAGAGTTCGGCCGGGAGGTCCATTCCTTTGCCGCGGCCTTCAAGGAGAGCGACATCCGGGAGCTGCTGACCATTTCCAACCACCTGGTCTTCAACTCCTTCGCCCAGCTGGAGCGCTTTCGCCCGCTGTGGGAGCAGGCAGCAGGGCGTGTGTCGATCGGGCTGCGGGTCAACCCCGAGCATTCGGAAGGGGCCGTTCCCATCTACGACCCCTGCGCCCCCAAGTCGCGGCTCGGCATCCCCCGGGCGGCCTTCGAAGGCCGATCGCTGGCCGGGGTCGAAGGGCTGCACTTTCATACCCTCTGCGAGCAGCTCTTCGAACCCCTGGAGCGAACCGCCGCGGCCTTCGAAGAGAAGTTCGGTGAATTCTTGCCGCGCATGAAGTGGCTGAACCTCGGCGGCGGTCATCACATCACCCGCGAAGGCTACGATCTCGACGGGCTGGTGGCGTTGATCCGGCATTTCCAGGACAAATACGGCGTCGAAGTCTACCTGGAGCCGGGGGAGGCGATCGCCATCGGTACCGGAGTGCTGGTCGGGGAGGTCATCGACGTGGTCCACAACCATGGCGCGATTGCCATCCTCGACGTCTCGGCGACCTGCCACATGCCGGACATCCTGGA
>JBBQBQ010000130.1:0-9436 GCA_038317685.1 Desulfuromonadales bacterium
ATCCTGATCATCGGCTCGGCAGCCGGGGTGGCGGCCATGGGTCTGGAGAAGATTCACTTCTTCTGGTACGTGAAGAGGATCAGCGGGTTGGCCCTCATCGGCTACTTTGGCGGCATCGCCGCCTATATCCTTCAGTACCGGATGTTCCATTGACGGGCTGAAACCACCACAGTGCCCAGGGAGGCGGGGAGGCGACTCCCCGCTTTTTCATGTTCGGTCTCTACCTCCATATCCCCTTCTGCCGCCAGAAATGCTCCTACTGCGATTTCTACTCGGTGCCGGAGCGCCCCGACCTGCTGGCCGCCTACCCCGGCCTGCTCCGCCGGCAGTTGGACCTCAGCCGTCATTCGGGCCTCTGGACCGGGCCGATCAACAGTGTCTTTTTCGGCGGCGGCACCCCTTCCCTGCTGCCGCCGGAAGCCATTGCGTCGGTCCTGGAAGGCGCCGCCGCGCACTTCGGACTGGCCCCCGGCGCGGAGGTCACCCTGGAAGCCAATCCCGGGACCGTGACGGAGGCGACCCTGGCCGGATACCGGGCGGCGGGGGTCAACCGCCTGTCCCTCGGGATCCAGTCCCTGAACGATCTTGCGCTGCAACGGTTGGGTCGTCTGCATGATGCTGCTGCGGCCCGTCGCGCGGTCGGCTGGGCTCGCGCCGCCGGTTTCACCAACCTCTCCTGCGATCTGATCTACGCCCTTCCGGAACAGGATGCCGCCGCCCTCGACGAGGAAATTGAGGCCCTGCTGGAACTCGCCCCAGAACACCTCTCCACCTATGCCCTGACGGTTGAGGAGGGGACCCCCCTGGCCGCCCAGCATCGCGCCCGGCCCCTTCCGTTCCCCGACGAGGACCTGATTGCAGCCGGCTACCGGCAGCTCGACCGGACCTTGACCGAGGCCGGCTACGAGCACTACGAGATCTCCAACTTCGCCCGTCCCGGCCGTGAATGCCGCCACAATCAGGCCACCTGGCGCCGGGAAGCCTACCTCGGCATCGGCGCCGGCGCCCATTCCTTTCTCGCTTCCGGCTGGGGACAGCGGCTGGCTGTTCCGGCCGACCTCTCTGCCTATGGGTCTGACCTGACGGCGGGCCTGGACCCGGCGAAGGTCCTTGAGACCTTCGATCGGCGTGGCGCAATGGCCGAGACCCTCTACCTGGGTTTGCGCACCTCCGCAGGAGTCAGCGAGGCCGACTTCTCTGCGAACTTCGGCGCCGGCGTCGCCACCGCTTTTGCGGCCGGAGTGCGCCGGGCCGGTCACCGCTTGGCTCTGCGGGACGGCTGTTGGCGCTTCGACCTTTCCGGCTGGCTCCTCTTTGATCACCTGATCGTTCCCTTTCTTTGAGCCTTCCCATCACACCGGTGGACCTTGACAAAGCCTGGGGGCGTTGTTATGTTGTCTTCGGTTAGCACTCAGGTCCCAAGAGTGCTAAGGGTAGCTGGCAGGCCGGAGCTTCCGGCTTGATTTTTTGGGACGGTGACGACCATGGCTGAAGACCTAAACGAACGGGGTCGAAAGATCCTCGAAGCCATTATCGAGGACTACATCGTCTCGGCCGAACCGGTGGGCTCCCGGGCCATGACCCGGCGCCACCCGCTGTCCCTTTCTCCGGCCACCGTCCGCAATGTCATGGCCGACTTGGAGGAGATGGGTTACATCATCTCCCCCCACACCTCGTCCGGGCGGGTTCCGACCGAAAAGGGCTACCGGTTTTATGTCGATTCCCTGCTGCAGACCAGGCATCTGAGCCGAGAGGAACAGCTGCAGATCGAGCAGCATTACCGACTGAAGAGCCTGCGGGTCGAGGATCTTCTGCAGGAAGCGGGGAAGGCGCTGTCGGCCATCTCCAACTACACCGGTCTGGTCATGGCGCCGCGCTTTACGGCGACGATCTTTCGGCATATCGAATTTATCCGGCTTTCCCAGGGACGCATTCTGGCGGTCTTCGTGACCCGTTCGGGGCTGGTGCAGAACAAGCTGATCGAGCATGACAACGATCTTTCCCATGCAGAGTTGGAACAGATCGGCAACTACCTCACCCGGACCCTCGGAGGGTTGACGATCCAGCAGGTCCGGGCCCACATCGTCTCCGAGATGGGCCAGGAAAAAGCCCTTTACGACAAGCTGTTGCAGCGCGCCTTGCGGCTATCGCAGGAAGCCCTGAGTGACGAACCGGGGAATCAGATTTTTATCGAGGGGACGACCAACATCCTGGACCAGCCCGAGTTCGCGGATGTCGATCGGATGAAGCGGCTCTTCCGGGCCTTCGAACAAAAGAGCCAGCTGGTGGAGCTGCTCGACCGTGCCCAGCAGGCTCGAGGGGTGCAGATCTTCATCGGCAGTGAGAGTGAATATAGTGATATCGAGGGGTGCAGCCTGGTCACTGCCGCCTATTCGAACCGGCGTGGCACCCTGGGCACCCTGGGGGTGATCGGTCCGAGTCGCATGCCCTATGCCATGGTCATCCCCATCGTCGATTACACCGCGCGGCTGGTCAGCCAGCTGCTTGATGCGGAGGAGAACTGAACGGTGGCCAAGAAACGCAAATACGAGGAACAGACCGAGACGCCGGCAGCCGGGAACGCTTCGGGGTTCGCCGCGGCGGACGCTGTGCAACCTTCCGGCGGCCAGAAACCCTCGGCGAACGACTTGCCGGCAGAACTGACGGCGGCCCAGGAAGAGGCCGCTAAAAACTGGGACCTTTACCTGCGCTGCCGCGCCGACCTGGAGAATGTCAGAAAGCGCGCCCAGCGCGAGAAGGAAGAATCGGCGCGGTTCGGCAACGAAAACTTGCTGCGAGAGATTCTGCCGGTCTTCGACAACCTGGAACGGGCGGTCTCCCATGCCCGCGGTGCGGCAGGGTGCGACGACAGCCTGCTGCAGGGGGTCGAGATGACCCTGGGCCAGTTCGGCAAGGTCTTGGAGCGCTCCGGGGTGACCCCGATTGTTGCTCTCGGCCAGCCCTTCGATCCTTCCCGGCATGAAGCGATGGGGCAGGTCGAAGCCGCCGACGTGGCACCGAACACCGTCGCTCAGGAGTTGCAGAAGGGTTACCTGCTCAGCGAACGACTGCTGCGGCCGGCGCTGGTTATGATCAGCAAAGCCCCCGCGGTCACCAGCCACTCAGAAGAGAACCTCGGGACCTGACCGAGGGAATTACTCGATTAACCGCAAAAGGAGGATATACAACATGGGCAAAGTTATCGGCATCGACCTCGGGACCACCAACTCCTGTGTAGCCGTCATGGAAGGCGGGGAACCGATCGTTATCGCCAACTCGGAAGGCTCCCGCACGACTCCGTCGATGGTCGCCATTACCGAGAGTGGCGAGCGCCTGGTGGGACAGCAGGCAAAACGCCAGGCGGTCACCAATCCGGAGAACACCCTATTCGCCATCAAGCGCCTGATCGGCCGCAAGTTTGATTCGGAAGCGGTGCAGCGGGACATCAAGATCAGCCCCTTCAAGATTCTCAAGGCCGACAACGGCGATGCCTGGGTGGAGGTCCGCGGCAAGCAATACAGCCCCCCGGAGATCTCGGCGATGGTCCTGCAGAAGATGAAGCAGACCGCGGAAGACTACCTCGGCGAAGAGGTGACCGACGCGGTCATCACCGTCCCGGCCTACTTCAACGATTCTCAGCGCCAGGCGACCAAGGATGCCGGCAAGATCGCCGGCCTCAACGTGTTGCGCATCATCAACGAGCCGACCGCCGCCTCCCTCGCCTACGGCCTGGAGAAGAAGAAGGAAGAGAAGATCGCTGTCTTCGACCTTGGCGGCGGGACCTTCGATATTTCGGTCCTCGAGCTGGGAGATGGCGTCTTCGAAGTCAAATCGACCAACGGCGACACCTTCCTCGGCGGGGAGGATTTTGACCAGAGGATCATCGATTACGTTGCCGACGAGTTCAAAAAAGAGCAGGGAATCGATCTTCGGAAGGACAAGATGGCCCTGCAACGCCTCAAGGAGGCCGGGGAAAAGGCCAAGTGCGAGCTCTCCAGCTCTATGGAGACCGACATCAACCTGCCCTTTATCACCGCCGACCAAAACGGTCCCAAGCACCTCAACATCAAGCTCACCCGGGCCAAGCTGGAGAGCATCTGTGCCGAACTCCTTGCCCAACTGGTCGAGCCGTGCCGCACCGCCATCAAGGATGCCGGCCTCTCCGCCTCCGAGATCGACGAGGTGATCCTGGTCGGCGGAATGACCCGCATGCCGGCCGTGCAGAGGAAGGTTCAGGATATCTTCGGCAAGGTTCCCAACCGCGGGGTCAATCCCGACGAGGTGGTGGCGATCGGCGCCGCCATCCAGGGTGGGGTCCTCAAGGGTGAAGTCAAGGATGTCCTGCTGCTCGACGTCACCCCCCTCTCTCTCGGCATCGAGACCCTCGGCGGAGTGATGACCAAGCTCATCGAGAAGAACACCACCATCCCCTGCAAGAAGAGCCAGGTCTTTTCCACGGCGGCCGACAACCAGCCGGCGGTCTCTGTCCATGTGCTCCAGGGGGAGCGGGAACTGGCTCCGGACAACAAAACCATCGGCCGTTTCGAATTGGTCGGCATCCCCTCGGCACCCCGCGGCGTCCCGCAGATCGAAGTGACCTTCGACATCGACGCCAACGGCATTCTGCATGTGGCCGCGAAAGATCTCGGAACCGGCAAGGAGCAGTCGATCCGCATCACGGCCTCCTCCGGTCTCTCCGAGGAAGAGATTCAGAAAATGGTTCGGGACGCCGAAGCGCATTCCAGCGAAGACAAGCAGAAGCGGGAGCTGATTGAAGTCCGCAACCAGGCCGACGGTCTGGTGTATACGACCGAAAAATCATTGGAAGAACATGGCAGCAAGGTTGACGAGGAAACCCGCGGCCAAATCCGCAGTGCCCTGGATAACCTCAAGAAAACCATGGAAGGGTCCGACGCCGAGGTGATCCGCAAGGAAACCGAGGCGCTGGCCAAGGCCTCCCACAAGCTCGCCGAAGCGATGTACGCCTCGGCTCAGCAGCCCGAAGGGGGCGCCGGAGGGGACGGGCCGACCGCCTCTGGAGAAGAAAAAGTCGTCGATGCCGAGTTCGAGGAAGTCGACGAGACCAAGAAAAAGTAAGGACGACGGTGGTTTCCCCGCAGCTTCTAGGGGCGCAGCATGCTGCGCCCCTACCTGTCTTCTGAAAGAAAAGGGATAACCCTTTGGCAAACGCAAAACGAGATTATTACGAGGTCCTGGAGGTCAATCGCAACGCCAGCGAAACGGAGATCAAGAAGGCCTACCGGCGACTGGCGTTACGTTACCACCCCGACAAAAACCCAGGGGACCAGGCCGCCGAGGAGCGCTTCAAGGAACTCACCGAAGCCTATGCCGTCCTCTCCGATGCCCAGAAACGCGCCACCTATGACCAGTTCGGACATGCCGGGCTGAATAGCGGCGGCTTTTCCGGAAGTCCTTTCGAGGACATTTTCGGCGACATCTTCGGCGACATCTTCGGGTCAGGTTCGCGGCGCGGTCGTGGCCGGCGCGGCGATGACCTGCGCTATAATCTCACCGTCAACTTCGAAGAAGCCGCTTTCGGCCTGGAGACCCGGATTCAGATTCCCCGTCATCAGGTCTGTGAACCCTGCGGTGGGTCCGGAGCCCGGAAGGGGACGAGTCCCAAGACCTGTCCGACCTGTCAGGGAGCGGGACAGGTTCGCTATCAGCAGGGGTTCTTCTCCCTGACCCGGCCCTGTCAACAGTGCGGAGGTGAAGGGCGGGTCATTGACAGCCCCTGTCCCGAGTGCCGCGGCAGCGGACGGGTGCAGAACCAACGCTCGCTCTCCCTGAAGATTCCGGCCGGCGTCGAGACCGGCACCCGACTGAAGTTGAGCGGGGAAGGGGATACCGGCAGTCAGGGCGGCTCCCCGGGGGATCTCTATGTGGTGATTTCCGTCAAGGAGCATCCCCTCTTTACCCGGGAAGGGCAGGAGGTGATCTGTGAGGTGCCGGTCTCCTTCGTGCAGGCGGCGCTTGGCACCGAGTTCGAGGTGCCGACCCTGGACGGCAAGGTCAAACTGAAAATTCCCGCCGGAACCCAGCCGGGGAAGGTCTTCAAGCTCGGTGGGAAGGGGATTCCCCACCTGCAGGGATATGGCCGGGGGGATCATCTGGTGGTGGTGCGGGTCGAAACCCCGACCCGGCTGACCGCCCGGCAGCGGGAGCTGCTGGAAGAGTTTGCCCGGGAGGGGGGGGAGGAAATCTTCCCCAACGGCAAAGGCTTCTTCGACAAGGTTAAAGAGCTGTTCGGCTGATGAGCCCGGATGCCGTTCAGTCCCAGCCAGGGAGGAGCAGATGAGGAACTTATTCAGCATAGGGCTATTGCTGGCCCTGACCACCATACCCCTGCCGGCCCTGGGTTTGGTGACCGCGGCTGGTTTGGACTCGCCCGTATCTCAACCGGCCGCGGAGGTCCTGCAGCACGGCCTCGATTTGTATCGGGCCGGGCGTTATGAAGAGGCTCTCCCCGAACTGCGTCTCGCAGCCATTCAGTCCCAAGATTCCCCGGACCTTCCCCAGGTCTGCCTGGCTTTGGGCCGGATTTACCTGGACCGCGGCCAAAACGCCGAGGCCCTTGCCTATCTGGCCCGCATTCCGAGCGAGGCTCGGGGCATGGACGTGCAGCTGGTTCAGGGTTTGGCCCTGGTCGGAATCGGCGAGGCGGCTGCCAGTCGAGATCTGCTGCTGCCCTTGTCCGAACCGGGGTTGACCCCTGAGGATCGTTTGGCCCGTCTGCGGGGACTTGCCAGTGCCGATGGCAAACTCGGGAAGCCCCTGTCGGCCCTGACCTTTCTGGCGCGGGCGCTGCCGAGGACGGGAAAAGACCGGGTCGCCACCCTCGACGATGGGCACGTCCTCGTGCAGCAACTGAGCGATCCGGAGTTGGCGGAAGCCGCATTCATGTTCCGCGGTCAGGCGATCGGGGAAGATGCCCGGTTACAGCAGGCGTTGCGGGCCGAGCGGCGGGGGGACCGTCAGGAAGCCCAGAATCTGGCGACATCCCTGCTCACCAGTACGGTCTCCTCTCCCTATCGGGCCGAGGCCGCGATTCTTTACCAGCGATTGACGGGGCACCCCTGGCTGCAGCGGGCGATTGGCGTGCTGCTCCCTTTGTCCGGGAAATACGCAGCCTTTGGCGAATTGGTGCAGCGTGGTTTGGACCTGGCCCTCGCCGGACAGGCCGCGGGGGGACCGGCGGTGCGTTTCATCGTTCGAGATAGCGCTGCGGACCCCGAGGCGACCGCCGACGCCGTCAGCCGGTTGGTTCGCGAAGACGGTGTGATGGCGATTGCCGGACCGATTACCGGCACCGCCGCCCAGGCCGCCGCCGAGCGTGCCCAGCAAGAACGGGTGCCGCTTCTGGCGCTGTCCCCGCGCGAGGGGTTGCCGGAGATCGGCGATGAAGTGTTTCGCGACTCACTCACAACTCGAATCCAGGTGGAGACCTTGGCCCGGTATGCCGTCGAGGTCCGGGGTCTGCGTGCCTTCGGGATGCTCTTTCCCGACAACCGATTGGGCCGGGAGATGGCCGAGCTGTTTGCCGCCGAGGTGCAAAAGCGGGGAGGACGAATCACGGCGCAGGCCTCATATCCGGAAGCCGCCACCGATTTTCGTCCCCAGATCCGTAGTTTGTTGGTGCAAGATCAAGAGATCCCTCCGGCCGTGGCGGATGACGCACCGGTCGGTGAGGAAAAATCCCGCCGGAAGGCAGCTCCTCCCCGTCTCTTCGAGGCGCTCTTTATTCCGGATTACGCCGACAAGATCAGTTTGATTGCCCCGCAACTTCCCTATTACGGGATCGAGAACCTCCCTCTTTTCGGCATCAATGGCTGGAACTCCCAGGAGTTGCTGAGGACGACCGGCGCCTTCCTGGAAGGGGCGGTTTTCGTGGACGGATTCTTTGTCCACAGCTCTTCTCCCCAGGTGCGGGATTTCGTCGAACGGTATCAGAGCAAATACCAGGACGAGCCGACCATTCTCGATGCTCAGGGCTTCGACGCGGGGCGGGTCCTAGTCGGCATTCTGGCGGATCCGACCGTTGTCAGTCGCGAGGATGTGAGGCTGCGGTTGAGCCAGTTGCGCAATTTCCCCGGAGTCACCGGAACGACCTCGTTCAACCCCCAGGGGGAAGCGGAAAAGGACCTGTTCCTGCTTCAGATCAGCCGGGGGAAGGTGGAGCAGATCAATTGAACCTGGGACAAAAGGTGGCTTGCAGCGGGAACTCGGGGGGTCATTCGCAGCTCTTGGGGGAGCTTCTGCCGTTGCAACGGTCCGACCGCACCCTTCCTCGTCCCGCAGCTGATTCCCCGGGGCTTCCTCCCGGAGTGCTCCCGCCCCTGACCCTGACCGATTCCAGATCGCCGTCGTTGGCTGGGGCCTCGCTTGACCAACCGCTCCAGTCGTGCTACATTTAAATGGTTTTCGGAGGTGCAACCCTATGTTCAAGGTTGGAGACAGAGCGGTCTACCCGACCCAGGGCGTTGGGGTCATCGAGGCCATCGAAGCCAGGGAGTTTGGCGGCGAAAAGAACGAATTCTATGTACTGCGCATTGTCGATAGCGACATGACGATCATGGTGCCGGTGGGGAATGTCCGGCAGGTTGGACTGCGCACCCTTATTGCTCAAGAGCGGATTCCTTCCATCTACGACGTCCTCGAAGAAAAGCAGGAGGATGGCGGCGGGGCGATGGCCTCCTGGAGCCGTCGGCAGCGCGACTACAACGAAAAGATCAAATCCGGCGACCTCTTTGAGGTGGCCCATGTGCTGCGGGAACTCTACCTGATCAAGGAGGGGAAAGAGCTCTCCTACGGCGAAAAGAAGGTTCTCGACCTGGCGCGGCGGCTCTTGGTCAAAGAACTGGCCTTGGCCGAAGGGCGGGACGAGGATCAGGTTGCCGCGCGGGTCGAGCGGATTTTTCTGAACTAAACGAATCTATGCCCATGGCGGGACCGGCGATGACTTCGCCCGGTCCCGTTCTTGTTTTTGCCCCGGCGGCGGCTCTCTGATGACGGGGCCGGCTGGCCGGTGGCACTTGGGAGGGAGGCCCCCGGAGGGTCATGAGCGTCATTGTCCTGATCCCCGCGGCCGGCATGGGCCGGCGTATGGGGGCCGCTATCAATAAGCAATATCTGCTTCTCGCCGACCGGCCGATCCTCGCGCACACCTTGAGCCTGTTCGACAGCCATCCCCTGATTGACCACATCTTCGTTATTTCACCTGCGACGGAAATCCCCTTCTGCCGCGCCGAAGTGGTGACACCTTACGGCTTCCGCAAAGTGCGGGCCATCGTCGCCGGCGGCGCTGAGCGCCAGGATTCGGTGGCCAATGGCCTCACCGCAGCGGCGCCGGCCGCGGACGATATCGTCCTGGTTCACGACGGGGTGCGGCCTTTCTTCTCGCCGCAGCTGATCCCCG
>JBBQBQ010000131.1:0-9247 GCA_038317685.1 Desulfuromonadales bacterium
TGGATGGGCGTCCCGGTCGTCACCCTTGCAGGCGAGACCCTGATCGCCCGGCAAGGCGCCAGCCTGCTCCGCGCGGCCGGCCTCGGGCAGTGCGTGGCGAGCGATGCCGACGGCTATGTCGCGGCGGCCGTGGCGCTGGCGCAGAACCTCCCCGCGCTGGCCGCCCTACTGGCAGACATGCGCGCCCGACTCACGGCGTCGCCGCTCTGCGATGCGCCCGCTTTCGCGACGGCTCGGCGCCTTCGTCCCTGCCCGAGCCGTTGAAAAAGTCTGTATCCCAGTCTCTTGGCTGCGGCCGAAGAGATCGTGGGAAACCCCTTTGAAGAAATAGGTTCGGTCCAGCTGCAACTCGTTCAGGACCACCTCTTGCCGCCGTCCGAAACGTTTGGACAGCGAGGAGGTCTGCTCCAGATCCTCGGCACTCTTGCCATAAAGAACCACTGCATCCGCAACGGTATCCGTCTGCCAACCGATGGTCGCCGAGAGGAATACCGCGCGCTCCACCTTGAGTACCTGGACATCGGAGATGACGGGGAGCTGACCGCTGTCTTCCACCACGGGAAGTCCGGCCAGTGCAGGCACAACGATCTCCTGCCGTGAGACGTTGCCGTCCGGCCCATACAATTCAACGATCAGGATCCCTCCCATTTTATCGCCGGGCAGAACGAACCAGTGTTCGTTGTCTGACATGACACTGTCACCCAGCCAGTTGATGGTTTTTCGATTGATTTGGGTGGTCGAGGAAGAACTGACCGATGTCGTACCCGTCAGAGAAAGTGTTCCGGAAGCATGACACTCGCCGCATTGTTGCTGGGAAAAAGGAGAATGCAGGTAGGAACGGAGCTGGTCTCTGTCCAGTGACCCTTCATGGCAGCCGTTGCAGCTCTGAAAATCGTACGCATGAGCCGGCAGTTGCGAGCTGGGAAAAATCAAGACAGCCAAAATCACTCCACCCATTCGGTGGTTTGTGAAGAAAAAATTTTTGATTTGATGGCTCAGGGGATTGATTGCCACGCGCCTCGCCAAATAATTTTGCTCCGCGATGAAATGTCCTGACCAGGGAAGCAAATAAGCACAATCCCTCCAAAGCAGCAGAGGATTTGTCACCAGTCTGAAGCAACGGGATTTAGACGTCAGCCTTTCGCCACCTCCGAAGTACAGTGGGCACAGCGACTGGCCTCGATGGGGATCGCCGAAAGGCAGAAAGGACAGTCGCGAGTGGTCACCACAGGCGGTGCCGCTTCTTCGACATGCTTCATTCGGTTGATGGCCCGGATCAGCAGAAAGACCGCAAAGGCAACGATCAGAAAGCCGATGACGGCGTTGATAAACAACCCGTAATTGATGGTGACGGCCCCGGCCTGCTTGGCTGCAGCCACTGAAAGGTAAGGCCCGGCAACCGTTCCGGACTTCAAAACGGCAAAGAGGTTGGAAAAGTCGACATTGCCGAGCATCATCCCGATCGGCGGCATGAGCACATCATCCACCAACGACTTGACGATACCACCGAAAGACGCGCCGATAATGATCCCGACCGCCATGTCGACAACGTTCCCCCGCATCGCAAATTCTTTAAATTCCTTGAGCATGAAAAACCCTCCTGGATTGAGTGTCAATGGCAGTTTCGGGAATCATTGAAATGACTGGAGTCCAAAAAACGATGACAAAATTTACCATTGCCTTGAAGTTTTACAAGTGCCCTGAGAATGCCGGAAGGCGGATTCAGGAGCATTCCAAGGCAAAGGCGGCGAGGTGTTCGGTGAACGCTTAAGACAGGGGGGAGTGTCCCCGACCGAGGATATCCCACCGTCAGTGGTGCGCTCCCGGATCCCGAACCTGATGGTCCGCATTGAAATAACTTTTGGTGCCGAACCACAATATCAGAAAGGCCGTGAGGGTCACACTGCCGGTGATCACACACATGATGGCGATCTGGTAGCGCACCGCGAGGATCGGTTCGGTCCCCGAGAGAATCTGACCGGTCATCATCCCAGGAAGGAAAACGATCCCCATGGCGGCCATCGCGTTGATGGAAGGGATCAGTGCGGCGCGGAAGGCGCTGCGCGATGCTTCGCGGGCCGCCATCCGGGAGGTGGCACCGAGACAGAGGGCAGTCTCGATCTCTTCGCGGCGCTCCGCCATCTCCCCGGCCAGCCGTTCCGCCGCCAGACTGGCTCCGGTCATGGCGTTGCCGATCACCATGCCGGTCAGAGGGATCAGGTAACGCGGGTCATACCAAGGGGTGAGTCCAATGATCAAGGAGGAGAAGATGAAGGTGGTGCCGCCGCAACCGACCAGGATCGCCAGGCCGACGATCCGGTGAAAATTCGGCATCCGGCTCTTCACCCGGGCCGCCACCGTCTGCACCGCGAAGCCGACCATGACCAGGAGGAGGAGCAGGACCGGCGGCGCGCTGCGCAGGGCAAAGACGAAATGGAGGAGGTAGCCGACCGCCAGGAGCTGGGCGACCATGCGCAGTGCCGACCAGAGGAGGGGCCATCCCTGACCGCTCCCCTGCAGCCGGGCCAGGGCCGCGGCCAACAGGATCAGGGCAAAAGCGCCGGCCAAATCCGGCAGGGAGAGGGGGATGATGCCGGTCTGCGTCATGGTTCCTCCTCCCCGGCGGTCCCGGCCAGGAAGCGCCGCAGTTCGTCGCAGCGGGGATGGGCGAGGAGTTCGCCGGCCGGTCCCGACTCCAGGATTCGGCCGTCCTCCAGATACGCCATCCGATCGGCGATCCGGGCGGCCTGGCGCAGGTCGTGGGTCACCATCAGGACGGTCAGCCCCTGGTCGCGACAGATGGTGCGCAGGGTATCGGCCAGACGATCGCCGGTCGGCCGGTCAAGGGCGCTAGTCGGTTCATCGAGGACCAGAAGCGTGGGTCCGGGGAGCAGGGTCCGAGCCAGGCTGACGCGCTGTTGCTGGCCGAGGGATAGGGAGCGCGCCTCCCGGTCGAGCCAGGCCGCTTCCAATCCGCAACGCTGGACGATCAAAAGCAGTTTTGGGTCGTCCGCCCGGGGCGGGGTTTGATGCCGGAAATGAAAGGGAAGCTGCAGGTTGTCGAGAACGGAGCCGAGGAACATGAAGGGCTTCTGCGGGACCAGGCCGATCCGTTGGCGCAGCTCCAAAACCGGAATGGCGCGCAACTCCTCACCGCAGAAATGGATGCGGCCCCCGCTTGGTTCTTCCAGCCGGTTGAGAAGGCGCACCAAGGTGCTCTTGCCTCCCCCCGAGGGGCCGACAATCACCGTCAAGGCCCCGGACATGACCTCCAGGTCGATCCCTTTGAGAATCTCCACCGTCTGCCCATTGCGGCTGATGTTCTCTTTGCGGACCTGGTTTAACAGCAGCTCTACCGGGGTGGCCACCGTCAGGGAGCCTCCCGCAGCCGCTGCATCACCTGCTTCATGTCCTCCCAAACCTCGCGTTTCCCGGCGGGATTGCGCAGCAGATAGGCGGGGTGAAAAGTCGGCATCAACGGGATCGACTGGTATTCCCGCCAATGCCCCCGCAGCCGGCTGATCGGACTGTCATCACGCAACAGGGTCTGGGCGGCGAACTTGCCGAGGGTGACGATCATGGTCGGCCGGATCGCTGCCAGCTGGCGTTGGAGAAACGGCTCGCAGGCGGTAATCTCTTCGGGGAGGGGATCGCGGTTGCCAGGGGGCCGGCACTTCACGACATTGCAGATGTAGACCTCGTTTCGTTGCAGGACCATGGCCAGGAGTATCCGATCAAGGAGACGGCCGGCCTCACCGACAAAAGGCTCGCCCTTCTCATCTTCTTCCCGCCCCGGCGCTTCTCCGACCAGCACCAGCCGGGCATGGGGGTTGCCGACCCCGAAAACGATGGTCTTGCGGCCCTGGCAGAGGGGACAGCGACGGCACTCCTCCAAGTCGGCCCGGACCTCCTCAAGGGTCTCCCGCCGACAGGCTGCCGCCCCTCCCTCATCAAGGCCACGGACCTGCGGTGGGCAGGGGGGCAGATCAGGGGGAAGCGCCGGGAGGGCAATCTCCCTCACCCCGAGTCGCTCCATATCTTCGAGAAGCCCCCGGCCCTGGGCAACAATTTCAAGGACTTCGCGTCGAAGGTTGTCGGGCATCGTTTCTTTACATCCCATCGGGAGTGGACTATCCTGTTACCAGAAATCTAAACATGAGACCAACCTCTTGAAAATATTAATTTTGACGGTCATTCTGGTCTTCGCTGTCCCCCCTTCCGCCTGGGCCTGGGGGGTGGGTGTCCATCTGCAACTCGGCACCTCCATCCTCAGCAACCTGCCGCTGCTGCCGGCACAACTGCAGCTGCTCCTGGAGGCCTGGCCGCAGGATTTTCTCTACGGTTGCATGAGCGCCGACATCACCCTCGGCAAGAAGTTCACCCACTACCTGCAGCACTGTCATTCCTGGCGCATGGGGAACAAGGTCCTCGAGGCCGCCCAGACCGACCCGCAACGGGCCTGCGCCTACGGTTACCTCGCCCATCTGGCCGCGGACACCGTGGCCCACTCCTATTTCGTCCCGGTGAAGATGGTGAGGACCTTCAACACCGTCATGCTCAAGCACACTTACTGGGAGATGCGGGCCGAAGCGTTGGTCGACCCCGGTATCTGGCAGGTCGCCCGAACCGTCGCCCGCAAAAACTATCGCAGCAACGATGCCCTGCTGCGCAGCGTCCTCTCCGATACACTTTTTTCCTTCTCCACCAACAAGCGCCTTTTCAACTCCCTCCTGCTCCTCAACCGCCTGCAGCAGTGGCAGAAGATCCTGCGCTCCCTGGCGACCACCTCCAAGTGGACGATGCCGGAGGAGAACCTCGACGAATACCTGGGTCTGGCTCGGGAAGCGACCCTCAGCGTTCTCACCACCGAGAAGGAAAGCCCTTACTGGAAGGCCGACCCGACCGGAGAACGGGCTCTCAACGCCGCCAAAACCCTCCGCAAAAACCTCAACCTTCTCTGGCTCGACGGCAAGCTCTCCGAGGCGGAGGCCCAGGCCATTCTCAACGACCTCCGGCCCCGCTTCCGCGCCGGGATCACCTGTCCGGAACAGTTATTGGAGCTCCTTTCGGGCCTGTGACGGGAGCAGGTCAGGGATGGCAGTAGGCGGGATTCGGGGCCACTGTCCCCCGACGCAGGGAGACCAGGCGGTCAAGGAGAACATGGGCAACCCGCTCCTTGCTCAGAAGCGGCAGACTTTCGACCCGGCCATCGGCAAAGAGCAGGCGTACGATGTTGGTATCGACATCAAAACCGGCACCTTCCTGGGTGACGTCGTTGGCAACGATCAGATCGAGATGCTTGGCCGCCAGCTTCTTGGCCGCGTTGCCAAGGAGGTCGGCAGTCTCCGCGGCAAAACCGACCAGCAGTTGTCCCTCTTTCCTTTGCCCCAATTCGGCAAGGATGTCGGGATTGGCGACCAGTTCCAGGGTCATCCCCTCTCCCCTCTTCTTTTTAAGCTTGCTGCCAGCGCGCCGGACCGGTCGGTAATCGGCCACCGCCGCCGACTTGACGACCATGGTCGCCTCCGGAAAGGCTGCCAGGGTGGCCTGTCTCATCTCCTCGGCGCTCGCCACCTGCACCGTCTCCACTCCGAACGGGGGGGCAAGAGCGGTCGGCCCTGAGACCAGAATGACCCGGGCACCTCGCTGCCGTGCCGCCCGCGCCACCGCATAGCCCATCTTCCCGGACGAATGGTTGCTGAGATAGCGTACCGGATCGATCTCCTCCCGGGTCGGCCCGGCGGTAACCAGCAGGATCTCTCCCGCCAGATCATTTTTCATCAGCAGCGGCAGCGATGCCTCGAAGATCACCTCGGGGTCGGGAAGCTTCCCCTTCCCTTCCCAGCCGCAGGCCAGAAAGCCGGTGGCCGGTTCGACGAAGTGGTAACCGAGACCCACAAGTTTCGCCTGGTTCTGCTGGTAAAGAGGATTCTCCCACATGTTGACGTTCATCGAAGGCGCCATGAGAACCGGAGCCTTGGTCGCCATCAAGGTGGTGGTCAGCAGATCGTCGGCGATGCCGCCGGCCACCTTGCCGACCAGGTTTGCAGTTGCCGGCGCCACCACGCAGAGGTCGGCCCGGTCGGCCAGGGAGATGTGGCCGATCTCCCGTTCCTGAACCAGGCTGAAGAGATCAGTGTGGACCGGATTCCCCGACAGGGACTGGAAGGTCAGGGGAGTGACGAATTCCTGGGCACTACGAGTCATGACGACGTGGACCTCGGCGCCGGCCTTAACATAAAGGCGCAGCAGTTCCGCAGCCTTGTAGGCGGCAATCCCTCCCGCCACTCCCAGCACGATGGTCTTCTCAGCCAGCATCGGTCGCTCCTTTCCGGCAAACGGCAACAGCAAAGCCACTAGACACCGTCCCCTACGAAGGGATTGGATCTTTTTTCCCGGCCGATGGTGGTATCCGGACCATGACCGGGGTGAACCACAGTAGCGGCCGGTAGGGTCAGCAGCTTTTCCCGAACGCTGCGAACCAGCAGCCCATGATCTCCGCCTGGCAGATCGGTCCGCCCCACCGACCCGTCGAAGAGAGAATCCCCGACCCAGACCCGACCGTCGCCGTAGAGGCTGATGCCCCCCGGTGAATGGCCCGGGGTATGGAGGATTGTCCAGCGCAGCTCTCCTACCGTCAATTCGTCCCCGTCGGCCAGAAACCGGTCCGGATCCGGAGAGAGTTCCGCTGTCAACCCGAAGAGCGCCGCATGCTGCCTGGAGCCTCGCAACAGGGGCAAATCATCAAGATGGAGCAGCAGTTTCGCCCCGGTCTGCTCGACCAGAAAACGGTTGGCACCGATATGGTCGAAGTGGCCGTGGGTGTTGACCAGGGTGGTGATCCGCAGATCGGCGGACTGGGCGGCATCCAGAATCCGTTCCCCATCGTCCCCCGGATCGACGACCAGGGCCTGGCGGGTGGCCAGGCAACCGATCAGAAAACAGTTGACCTGCAGGGGACCGACCATCAGGGCCTTAACCAACATCGACATCGTCTAGCCTTTCTCCGGTTTGTCGTCGGCGGCAAAGAGATCGAGGCTCTTCCCCTTCAACTGATCGGCGAGGGAGACCCCGAAGCGGCTGCGCTGGCCGGTCGGTTCCTGGCGTTTTTCGAACGGGGCCGGGGGAGTCGCTGCGGTCGTGACCTCGGCAGCCCGCGGCGGTTCCGGGACCATCCGGGAGGGCCCGGACTCCATGAAGAAATAGCGGTCGTAGAGACGATGGTAGCTGGTCCAGGAAGAGTTGTTTTCCGGTTCACGCTCCATATGGGTGCGCACTCCGTTGATCTTGGAGTCGAGATCGTCAATGAAGTTGAGAATCACCGCCTCCAGGGTCTTGGGCCGTTTCGGTGACCCGAATTCATACTGGCCATGATGGGACAGGAGAAGGTGCTTGAGGAGAGTCGCCAAGGTCGGTGGAAAGCCGGGAAGACGCCGGATTTGGGCGTCGATCATCTCCACCCCCAGGACGATGTGGCCGATGAGCTTGCCGTCGTCGGTATAGTCGAAGCTGCGTTGGTAGCAAAGTTCGGAAATCTTGCCGACATCGTGGAGGAGGGCACCGGTCACCAGCAGGTCGTGGTTGAGACCCGGATAGCGGCGGCAGACGTCGTCAGCCAGATTGGCGACGGCCAGAGAATGTTCGAGCAGACCGCCGATATAAACGTGATGCATCGCCTTGGCCGCCGGGGCGGAGCTGAAGCGCTCTACGAACTGCGGCTCGGCCAGAAACGCCTCCATAAGTCGCCGCAATTCTTCATGACCGAGAGCCGCCACCCGGCCGCGCAGTTCGGCAAGCATTTCGTCGCGGTCCCTGGAGGACACCGGCAGAAAGTCGGCGAGATCGACCTCCCCTTCGGGAAGCCGTTCCAGGTCCTGGATCACCAGCTGCATCTTGCCGAGATAGACGCTGGCCTTGCCGCGCACCACCAGGAAATCGTCGCGCTCGAAGAGGCCGGCGAATTCATCGACCCGGTCCCAGACCCGCCCTTCGACCTCGCCGCTGCGATCGATCAGCTTGAGCGTCAGGTAGGGTTTGCCGTTCTTGGCCATCGCCATGATCTTGTCGCGCACCAGGAAGGGGCTTTCCACCCAATCCCGTTCCCGGATCTGCTCGACGAATATTTTTTTCACGCATTGCTCCTGTGGTTGTGGTCTTTGACAACCGCTTCCGCCGCCCGCAGCCCATCGAGGGCTGCGCTCATGATGCCGCCGGCATAGCCGGCTCCTTCCCCGGCAGGAAAGAGTCCGGGATGGGAGACCGACGCGCCGTCCGCGCCGCGCACGATGCGCAGGGGTGCCGAGGTGCGGGTTTCGACACCGATCAGCGTCGCCTCGGAACTGACGAAGCCCCGCAGTCGCTGGTCGAAGTGCGGCAGGGCGCGGCGCAGGCCCTGGGTGACGAAAGCCGGAAGGACTGTGTCGAGCTCGACTTCGCTCACTCCGGGGCGGCAGGTCGCCCGCAGGGGGCCTCTCCCGCGGCCAAGGAAATGCATCAGGTTCTGGGCCGGCGCCCGGTAACCACCGCCGGCGGCCCGGAAAGCCGCTTCTTCCCAGCGCCGCTGAAAGTGCATCCCGGCCAGTGGATCGCCCGCGTCGCCACAATCTTCCGGCCGCACGCTCACCACCAGGGCACTGTTGGAGAACTCGCCGGCCCGGTTCAGGTAACTCATGCCGTTGACGACCATTCCGCCAACCTCGGAGGAGCCTATCACCACCTCACCCCCGGGGCACATACAAAAGGAATAAACCCCCCGACCGGTCTGCGGATCGTTATAGGTCAGGGCATAGTCAGCCGCCGGAAGCCGTGGGTGGTGCTCAAGACCATATTGGATGCGGTTGATCAAGGCCGCCGGATGCTCGACCCGCACCCCGACTGCGAAGGGTTTGGCTTCGAGGCGAATCCCGGTCGCCTTCAGCATCTGGAAAGTATCGCGAGCGCTGTTCCCGGGAGCCAGGACGACGCTGTCGACAGGACACTCCTCCCGCTCATCGACCACCCCGCCGCAGACCCGCCCGGCGAACATCGTCAGTCCCGTCAGCCGCGTTTCGAAACGGAGTTCGACCCCCCGCTCCAGCAGGGTACGGCGCAGATTGATCAAGACCAGCCGGAGACGATCGGTGCCGACATGGGGCTTGGCCTCGATCAGGATCGTTTCCGGTGCGCCGCAGGCGACCAGGGTCTCCAGCACCAGGCGCGTCCAGGGGTGGTTGATGCGAGTGGTCAGTTTGCCGTCGGAAAAGGTCCC
>JBBQBQ010000132.1:0-9242 GCA_038317685.1 Desulfuromonadales bacterium
ATTGTAAAGGACAGATTCTTGAAACCTTCAAAAAAGCCGAAAACCAATAACCGGACGTTCGTTTTTCTCCCCACCTGCGCGCCAGAGAAACCGGACAATTCATTTGCTAACAAACCGGACAGTTCTATTTGTTGACAACATGCCGCATAGAAAGCGAGGATGAAAAGCAAGGGCATTCCCTATGGAAAAACTAGGAACACTCCCCGAGTAAAGCGGGGTACGTTGCTTGCTATCTAGTACTGGTAGTGTTTATGAGCACTCAGTGACAGCCAATTGACCACCAATAGATTAAACGGTATGACCACTTGCCGGGTTGTTTCAGATATTTGAGTTATTATTTATAGTTGCCGCCATCTTGAATGTAGGATAGATTCAATTTCCATCGGTAATAACAACGTTCGTTGAAGGACGAAGGCCGTTGCCTCTTCGGTTGAGAGGCGGCCGTGCCCTGCACCAATTGCCTCCCCCACAGCATATTTGGCTGGATGCGCGCCCAGCGCGGGTATTTCGTTTTCGGGATCATCAGGTTTGATCTTGTGCCCTCGCGAAACGATCCAAACAGGGCGAGGCGACAGGCCCGATGCCCCGCTCTTTTTCCCCGAGGGTCTGGGTTCCGACACTAGCCGACCGTGAAAAGGACGGTATTGACGTGTACGTTAAGGTAATATACAGTCTGACTTCCGGCACCCACCGACCATGAAAAAGGACTGACACATGCTCGTGATTTCCTGCATCAAACAGGTTCCGGACACGACTCAGGTCCAGATTGATCCGGTGACCAATACTCTGGTTCGCGAGGGTATTCCGTTCATTATGAATCCCTACGATGTTCACGCCCTCGAAGAGAGCCTGCTCTTGAAAGATAGCTACGGCGTCCGTGCCGTGACTTTGTCCATGGGCCCCCCCAATGCCGAGGTGACCTTGCGCAAAGCGTGCGCGGTGGGAGTTGATCAGGCCATCCTTTTGTCAGATCGCGTTTTTGGCGGTGCCGACACCCTGGCGACGAGCAAGGTTCTCTCGGCAGCCATCTCGCGGCTGGCGGAAACCGAGGAGGTCGCGCTGGTGATCTGCGGCAAGCAGACCATCGACGGCGACACCGCCCAGGTCGGCCCCGGGATTGCCAGTCGCCTCGGCTATCATCAACTGACCCTGGTCGACCGGATCGAGCATCTCGATCTGGAGAAGAAAACCATCCGAGTCAGGCGCAAACTGGAGGGGCGACATGAGATTGTCGAGGCGCCGCTGCCGGCAGTCCTGACCGTCGTACGGGAACTGAACCGGCCCCGCTATCCGACTGTCCCGATGCGTCTGACCGCTCAGGAAACGCCCATCACCGTCTGGAATAACGAGGTTCTTCAACTCGACGTCAACGGCATCGGCCTCAAGGGCTCGCCCACCTGGGTCAGCCGTATCTTCTCTCCCGAGCGAGAGAAGGGGGAGATTCTCGGCGACGGGGAGAACGATCCGGTCGGCACGGCACAGCTGCTGGTCGATAAACTGTTGGAGAAGGACCTTCTGGCTCTGTGAGCCTGACAGAAACAGGGATCATCTCATGACCGAACCGAAGAAACTGAAAAAACCCCGCGGCAAAGCGCGCCTGATAGACAACAGCTGTATCGCCTGCGGCGAGCGCTGCATGAGCTCCTGCCCGACTGACGCCATCACCATGAACGACGCCGGTGAGCCGATCATCGACTATGAAAAGTGCATCGGCTGCATCAAATGCGTCAAGGTCTGCCCGGCACAGGCGCTCGAGATGTTCTTCTCCCCCGAGGAACAGGCGATTCTTGACGAGATCGCGCGCCACCAGGGGGGTGCCGACGACGCTGCGGCCGAAGCAGAGATCGATCCCGATGCCCGGCAGCTGCAGGAGATGCTGGCCGGCTATCGCGGCGTCTGGGTCTTCATCGAACAGACCGGCGGCGAGGCGGCCAAGGTCTCCTGGGAGTTGCTCTTCACCGGCCGCGCGCTGGCTCAGTCTCTCGGAGTGGAGTTGTCTGCCGTGGTGATCGGTCATCAGGTTGAAGGGCTCTGCAGTGAGGCGTTCGGATACGGTGCCGAGCAGGCCTACTTGCTGGATGCCCCGGTGTATCGTCACTATCGCACCGAGGCCTATGCCCGCGCGCTTTGTCATCTGATCGGCAAACATAAGCCCGAAGTGATTCTGATGGGCGCGACCGGGGTTGGGCGGGATCTGGCCGGAGCGGTCGCAACTGTGGTCAGGACCGGACTGACCGCCGACTGCACCGGGCTCTCCATCGACGATCACCGCAACTTGATGCAGACCCGACCGGCATTCGGCGGCAACATCATGGCCACTATCATGTGCGACAAATACCGGCCGCAGATGGCGACGGTACGCCCCCACGTGATGCAGATGCCCGAGTTCGTCGCCGGCCGCAGCGGCCGCATGTCTCGCGAGAGCTTTGCCCCGCCCGAGGCGGAGATTCTGGTCAAGGTGCTGGAGGTGATCGAGGACGGTGCCGGTCATGGCAAGGTCGATATCGCCGGGGCCAATATCATTGTCTCCGGCGGTCGCGGAATGATGGGCAAGGAAAACTTTGCCATGCTTCAGGACTTGGCCGATGCGCTTGGTGGCGTGGTCGGCGCTTCGCGCAGCGCCGTCGATGCCGGATGGATGCCGGGAGAACGCCAGGTGGGACAAACCGGGAAAACGGTGCGCCCGACGGTCTATATCGCCTGCGGGATCAGCGGAGCCATACAGCACATGGTCGGGATGCAGGATTCCGATGTCATTATCGCCATCAACCGCGACCCCGAGGCGCCGATTTTTCAGATTGCCCACTACGGGATTGTCGGCGACCTGTTCCAGGTGATCCCGTCAATGACTGCACGGATCAGCGAATTGCGCCAGGCTGCCCGCCGCCACAGCGCCTGATCAAGGAGAAGACTCTCTGCCATGTCAGCCCAACAGCTTTTCTTTATTCCGCTTTTTATAGTCGCTCTGGCGAGCTTCGCCTTTAGCTGTTACCAGCGCTTCGCCCCGCTGGCGCTGTGTCAAGATGACGATCGCTTTTCCAACCCGGCGGCCCGCCTCAAAAAAACCCTGCGCTACGCTTTGGGGCAGCAGCGGGTGGTCAAGCGTGCCTTCGGCTTCAATCACCTGCTGTTGTTCTGGTCATTTCTGGTGCTGCTGCTGGCCAACGGCGAATTCCTGCTGGCCGGAATCTTTCCGGTGCTGCGTCTGTCGGCGCTGCCCGGGGTCCTTTACCACCCCCTGACCCTGGTGTTTGACCTGGTGTCTCTGCTCACCCTGGCCTGTGTCGCGGTTGCTGCCGCCCGCCGGCTTTTCTTCCCCCCGGACTATCTATCGAGCAGCTACGCCAGCGCCCGCAGCGGTGAGGCTCTAATTATCCTCGGCTTCATCGCTGCCCTGATGCTGGCGTTCTTTTTCCTCCGTGCCGCCGAAGTCGCCCTGGGGCTGGAGCCGGCAGCGGCCTGGATGCCGATCTCCAATGCCCTCGCCACTGGCCTGAAGGGCATTTCGGTGACGGCTCTGGAGACGCTGGCGGCCGTGGCCTGGTGGGTTCATGCCCTGGTGCTGCTGGTTTTCATAAACCTGTTGCCGCGCAGCAAGCACATGCATATCCTGACCGCGATTCCCAACTGTTACTTCTCCTCCCTTGAAAAACCGAACACCCAGCCTCGTGAAACCTTTACCCATGGTCAGGTCTTCGGCGTCGGCAGCGTCGAGCGCTTTTCCTGGAAAGACATCCTTGATGCTTACACCTGCACCGAATGCGGGCGCTGTCAGGATGTCTGCCCGGCCCGGTTTACCGGTAAACCCCTCAACCCGCGGCAGGTGGTGCATGACATCAAGGTCAACTTTCTCGAAAACGTCAGTCTGCTGAAGAACGGCGAGCAACCACGTCTGCCGCTGATCGGCGAAGCGGGTGAAGGGTGCAACAGCGAAGACGCCCTCTGGGCCTGCACCACCTGTGGCGCCTGTCTGCAGGCCTGCCCGGTGCTGATCGAGCATTTGCCGAAGATCGTCAAGATGCGCCGGCATCTGGTTGAGACCGAGGCTCGCTTTCCCGGGGAGCTGCTCAACCTCTTCGAAAACATGGAACAACGCAGCAACCCCTGGGGGATCGCGCCGAGCGAGCGGACCAAATGGTGCAGCCAGCTCGGCAACCGCGACTTTGTCACCGGCACGACAGAATATCTCTTCTTCGTCGGTTGCTCCGGAGCCTTTGACAACCGCAACAAACATGTCTCCGTAGCGGTCGCGACCCTGCTCGATCAGGCCGGAATTTCCTGGGGAATTCTGGGCAAGGATGAGCTCTGCTGCGGTGACAGCGTGCGGCGGCTCGGCAATGAGTTTGTCTTCGATCTGCTGGCGCAGAAGAATGCCGCCCTCTTCAAAGAGCGCGGCGTCAAAAAGATTATCACCCAGTGCCCGCACTGTTTTTCGATCCTGCTCAACGATTATCGTCAGTATGGCCTGGATCTGGAGGTGATTCATCACAGCCAGCTGCTTGCTGAGCTGGTTGCGGCCGGTCGTCTGCAGGTCACGGCGGCCAAAGCTCAGGGGCAGGTCATCTTCCACGACTCCTGCTATCTCGGCCGTCACAACGACGTCTATCAGGCGCCCCGTCAGGTCGTTGCCGCCGCCACCGGCACGCCGCCCGCTGAATTTACCCGGCACGGGGAAAACTCCTTCTGCTGCGGTGCCGGCGGTGGTCGCATGTGGATGGAGGAGCATCTGGGGACACGGATCAATCTCGACCGGGTTCGTGAGGCGCTTGGTCAGGGGGCGCAGACCGTCTGTGTCGCCTGCCCTTACTGTCTGACGATGTTTGAGGACGGGTTCAAGGATGAAAAGGCTGATTCAGTCAAAGTTCGCGATATCGCAGAAGTCCTGGCCGAGGCAATGGCGCCGGGCCGATAATTTTGACCTTCAGCCGGTGAACTATGGGTACGATAACCTGAGCGTGCCTGCCTGAAAATCGGATTCGTTTGAGAATTCTGTACTTTCTGGTCTTTCTTATCGGCGGTAATTTGCTACCCTTAAGCTTAATATTCCCTCATCGGGGTCGGAGAGCGCGCATATGAAAATTGGACTGATTGGAATCGGAAAGATTGCAAATTACCAGATGCAGGCGATTTCCCATGCCAAGGGGATCAGCTTAGTCGACGCCCATGATCTCAATCCGGTCCGAGCCGAAGAACTTCCCGGCAGCGTCACTTTCTACGATAGCCTGGACAAAATTCTCAGTCGCTCCAAGGCTGACGCCTTCCTGGTGTCAACGCCAACCCCCAGTCACTTTGACGTGGGAATGAAAATCATCGAATCGGATCGGGTCGCGATCATCGAAAAACCTCTCTGTCTTACCTCCACGCAGGAAGCTGCGCTGCAAGCGGCCGCAAAGAAAAGAAAGCTGCCGCTCTATACGGCCTTTCACCCTTCTTATGGGCGCGAAGTTGACTGGTGGGTTGAGCAGCGTGCAGAAAAAAACTTTGATCTGGGCAAGCTGGTTGGATTTGAATCTTGTTTTGCCGACCCCTTTTTTCTCAACGGGGAGCTAACCCTCGGCGCGGTCGGCAAGGCCGGAGCCTGGGCAGACGGCGGAATCAGCAGCCTGAGTATTTTGGCCCGCATTATCGACCCGACCCAGATGGAGCTGGTTGATGGGCGGATGACCTGCATTCCGAGCCTTAATTGTACGGAAGTTCAGGGGCTGGGAGTCTATCGGTTCACTGCGGAGGGGCGGACCGGGTTTGGTGTCGTCGACACCAACTGGACCTTGGGAAAAAACCATAAAATGACCTGCCTTTGGTATGAAAATGGGACCATCTGCCTGGATCATTCGAAGGAGTTGGCGAGCCTGACCTACAGCAATCAGGAAGACCTGGTCTTCAATCTCGCAACCGACAAACCCCGCCTGGTGAACCATTACTGCGGCGTATTTTCCAACCTGACCGAGCTGTTTGGCCGGGGAGAGGACAACCAGGGCCTGTCCAGTCAACTGCACGGCCTGTTGTTTGCTGCATCAAACAGGAATTAGTCTGGTTCCAGGTGTGATTGTGGACCAGGCAAGGGATGTTCCAGAAAACCAGGGACCCTCCTCAGCTTTCCCGGGAGGCCGCCCGGCTGCTGCTGCGGCTAAGATGCAAAAAACCGCCGGTCCCGACAGAATGTCTGCCAAAACCCGCGGCGTGCGGTGTTGATTCAAGATCGATCCCCCTCCGGACCACCTTCTGTTCTACCCCTCCGCTCCCTTTCTCAGCAAAAGAGTCCCCAGATCGGGGAAAAGAGGATCACTGGCCCAGGTAGGTATCGGCCATGGCGCGGGAACAGCCCCAGCGGGCGATAAAGGTCTTCAGCCGCTGCTGTCTGGTTTCGTTGAAAAGCCGTTCCTGCCCGAGGGCGTCGAGATTCTCCGAGATGATGTCGCCGACCTCGGTGGCGTGGGCGCCCTCGATCCGGAAGAGGGTGATGGACTTCCCGGCCGTGACCGCGCAGCGGTCGCCGTTGACACCGATCACAGTTCCCTGCATGACGTTCTCCCTGGAGATGATGTGCCATTCCCCCCCCGTTTTTTTCCGGGCGGTTCCGGCGAGAGACTGGCTTGGGAAGAACTATGGCATGACCCGGCCGGGAAGGAAACGCATAAGTTGCATGACGTTCCCGATTGCCCTCTCCGGGTCGGTTCCCGGGTGACGGCCCCTCAGGCCAATTTTCGATCCAGCCCCCGGTATTGGATCGCCTCGGCCAGATGGGGCTGGCGGATCTGCTCCTCCCCGGCTAAATCGGCGATAGTCCGTGCCACCTTGAGAATTCGACTGTAGCTTCGCGCCGAAAGCCCCAACCGGTCCGTAACCAGCTCCAGGAGTTTCTGGCCGGCGTCGTCGAGGGGGCAGAATTTGCGGATGTGGCGGGCCGCCATGTTGGCGTTGGCATGGAGGCCGAAGGCGGCGAGTCGCTCCCGCTGGAGCTGGCGGGCGGTCTCGACGCGGGCGCGAATGGCGGTGGATGGTTCGCCGTCGACGGGGTCGGCGAGCTCGCGATGGGGGACGCGGGGGACTTCGACGTGGAGGTCGATACGGTCGAGCAGGGGGCCGGAAAGGCGGCTGCGGTAACGGCGGATCATCAGCGGTGTGCAGGAACATTCGTGGGTCGGGTCTCCCAGGTGGCCGCAGTGGCAGGGGTTCATGGCCGCCACCAGCATGAAGCTGGCCGGGTAGGTGAGGGCCATGGCGGCCCGGCTGATGGCGACCTGGCCGTCCTCGAGGGGCTGGCGCAACATCTCCAGGACATTCTTCTTGAATTCGGGGAGTTCGTCGAGGAAGAGGACGCCGTTGTGGGCGAGGGAGACTTCGCCGGGGCGGGGGACGGCGCCGCCGCCGATCAGGCCGGCGTCGGAGATGGTGTGGTGGGGGGCGCGAAAAGGGCGGCTGGCGACGAGGGCGGTCTGGCCGCTGAGGAGGCCGGCGACGGAGTGGATCTTGGTCGTTTCCAGCGCTTCGTCGAAGGACTGGGCGGGGAGGATGCCGGGGATGCGTCGGGCGAGCATGGTCTTGCCGCTGCCGGGTGGACCGACCATCAGCAGATTATGGGCGCCGGCGGCGGCGACTTCGAGGGCGCGCTTGACGTGCTGCTGGCCGCGGACCTCGGCGAAGTCCTCGGCGGGGCGGGCGGCGGCGCTGAAGAGATCGGCGAGGTCCACCCGGCACGGTTCCAGCTCCCGTTCCCCGGCGAGGAAATCGACGACCTCGCCGAGCTCCCGGACCCCGAAGACCGGCAGCCCGTCGACGATCGCCCCTTCCATTGCGTTTTCGGCGGGGAGGATCAGGCCGGCGATTTCCCAGCGGCGGGCGGCGACGGCGATCGGCAGGGTGCCTCGCACCGGCTTGATGCGGCCGTCGAGGGAGAGTTCACCCATCAGCAGAAAGCGCCCGGGGCGGGGATGGCGGATCGCTCCGGTGGCGAGCAGGATTCCGACCGCCATCGGCAGGTCGAAGGCGGTGCCGTCCTTGCGGATATCGGCCGGGGCCAGGTTGATAGTGATGCGCCTGGCCGGGAATTCGTACCCTGAATTCTTGAGGGCCGACTTGACGCGGTCCTTGCTCTCCTTGACCGCCCCCTCCGGCAGGCCGACGGTGGCGAACTGCGGCAACCCCTGAGCGATGTCGACTTCGACCTCGACCGGATACGCGTCGATGCCGAGGAGTGCCCCCGACAATACCTTGGCCAGCATTTTTTCCCCCTCCGTCTGCAGGCCGGGCGTCCCCCGGCGCGGCGTTATCCTGCTAAATCCTCCAGGTATTTTTCGGCCATGATGGCGGCCACGGCGCCGTCGCCGACGGCGGTGGCGATCTGTTTGAGGATCTTCTTGCGCACGTCGCCGGCGGCAAAGATGCCGGGGACCGAGGTCCGGCACTCGGCATCGGTCAGGATGTGACCATCGGCGTCGAGAGTCAGCAGATCGGCCAGGAAATGAGCCTTGGGGACGACGCCGATGGCGACGAAGAGCCCTTCGAGGGGGAGGGTTTCCTCCACGCCGCTCTCCAGATTGCGCAGGACCGCGGACTTAAGGCCGCTGCCGTCGCCTTCGGCCCTTTCGACGGAGCGATGCCAGAGGATCTCCACCTTGGGATTGGCGGCGAGGCGCTCCTGCAGCAGCTTGGTCGCGCGCAGCTGGTCGCGGCGGTGGATGAGGAAGACCTTGCTGGCGAAGCGGGTCAGAAAGAGCGCTTCCTCGGCGGCAGTGTCGCCGCCGCCGACAATCGCCACCGGGACGTTGCGGAAGAAGGCGCCGTCGCAAGTGGCGCAGAAGGAGACGCCGCGGCCGGTGAACTCCGTTTCGCCGGGGATGCCGAGCTTGCGCGGTTCGGCGCCGGTGGTGATGATCACCGCGCGGGCGCGCAGTTCCTTGCCGTCAACCGTCACGGTTTTTTCGGCGCCGTGGTCGACTAGAGCCTCGACCTCGCCGGTGGCGGTTTCGAGGCCGAACTGCTGGCAGTGTTCCTGAAACCGCATCATCAGGTCGGGGCCGTCGATACCGCCGGGGAAACCGGGGTAATTTTCGACCTTGGTGGTGGTCATCACCTGGCCGCCCATGATCATCCGTTCGACCAGCAGCGTGTTCAGCTTGGCCCGGGAGGTATATAGTCCGGCGGTGAGCCCGGCCGGGCCGCCGCCGATGATGATGACGTCGTAAAGTGGTTCGCTCATGGTCGCCTCCTGCGGGGTAGGACGGGCCAAACCATAGCACAGC
>JBBQBQ010000133.1:0-9197 GCA_038317685.1 Desulfuromonadales bacterium
AGTCGCAAGAGTCTGAAAAACAGCTACCTGCGCTTTTTGCGCGGCTGGATGTTCGACAGCAATTCTCGCGAGGGAGCGGTTCTCAAGGGGTGGGTTGAGAGCCGCCTGGGGTTGGCGCCGACCTTTCACCGGCTACCGATCGACGACCTGCACGGCGAGGCCTATCAGAACTATCTTGCCGAGCGGATGAAGGGGGTGGGCCGCACCAGTGCCCTGATGTCGCAGTTCGATCTGCTCTACGAATTTGTCCAGGACGAACTGCGGCGGACCCGGCCGGTGCCGACCCATCTGCGCCTTTGGCGGGGCATCCACGACTTCAACGACCAACGCATCATTGAAAAGCTCGGCGACCGCCACCACCTGGTGCGGCTCAACAGTCTCGTCTCTTTTACGACCGATTTCGAACGCGCCTGGGAGTTCGGCTCCAAGGTACTGCAAACCGAGGTGCCGCTTTCCAAGGTGTTCTTTTGCGGGGACCTGCTCCCCGCGGCACTGTTCAAGGGGGAAGGGGAAGTGATCGTGATCGGCGGCGAGTACGAAGTCGAGGTCTTGATCGGAGGCTGATGAAACATGCCATTTTATCCCGCGCCCGCGCCGCCTTCCTCGGCGTGGCGGTCGGCGATGCCCTGGGGGCGACCACCGAGTTCATGACCCCGGCGGAGATTCGGGGTCGATTCGGAGTCCACCGGAAGATGGTCGGCGGCGGCTGGCTGCATCTGAAACCGGGGAAGGTCACCGACGATACCGAGATGTCGCTGTGCCTCGCCCGGGCGATTTTGAGCGACGGACGCTGGGATCTGCAGGCGGCGGCCGAAACCTTCCTGGCCTGGATGCGCGGCAAGCCGGTCGATATCGGCTCGACGGTCCGGCGCGGCATCCGTGACTACCTGCTCAAGGGACAGCTGGAAACCCCGCCCAACGAGTGGGACGCGGGCAACGGTGCGGTGATGCGTCTGGTCCCCATCCCGCTCTTCACCTTGGGCGACGAACGGCTGCTCAGCGAACTGGTCATCTCCCAGGCCCACCTGACCCACAACCATCCGCTTTCCGACGCCGCCTGCCTGACCGTCGGGCGGATGGTGCAGGCGGCGCTGCTCGGGGCCGACCGCTTTGCCCTGCATGCCATCGCCCGCGAACTGGTGGCCCGGCATCCGACCTTCGGTTTCAATCACTATCCCGGCCGGGCCAGTGGTTACGTGGTGGAGACGCTGCAGACGGTATTTCACTTCCTCTTCACCACCGGCTCTTTTGAGGAATGTCTGATCGGCGTCGTCAACCAGGGGGGGGATGCCGATACCACCGGAGCGATTGCCGGGATGATTGCCGGAGCCTTTTATGACGAGGCGCTGATTCCAGCCGCCTGGCTCCGGCGACTCGATCCGGAAGTGCGCGCAGCCGTCACGGAGGCGGCCGAGGCGCTGGTCAAAAAATCACCCTATCTCACCCAGGCAGCGACAGGAGCCGAGCGATGAAGATCGAAGAGTCCGAACTTGAACAGTGGCTATCGTTGGAACAAGCCGCCGTGGAATTGGGCAGCACTCCCCTCAATCTCCTGATGCACATCAAGCGCGGCCTGCTGGAGGCGATCGAGCAGGAGGATGGCTGGAGGGTCGACCGCTGGTCTCTGGCGGCCCTGCGCCGGCGGCGTGCCGAGGAGCCGGCGGCGCTGGTCTGCCGGAGCGCTTGCGGCAAACCGACGGGCGGCTGCGGCTCCTGCGGCTGAGAGCCTGCGGTATTCCAGATTGGAAGAGGAGGCGCCAATGGAGATCGCGATCAAACCGTCCGATCTGTACTACCGCTACCCGCGCAAAAAGGCGACCAAGGCGGTTCGAAAATTCAGCGGCAAGCCCGATCCGCACCCCTTCGACCGCGAGGATCTGTTCGAGGTGATTCCGATGCTCGAGGCGGTGATGGCGGCGTTGGGGAGTGTCGACGGCCGCGTCCTGCACCGGCTGGAAGAGGTGATGGTGCTGGAGCTCCCCGGTTTTGTTCGCACCCGCGAGGACGTCTATGACTGTCTGCTGACGGTGCTGCAGAGAGCGCTGGAGAGTTGAACCATGGTGGCATGCTGTTTCATCTATGGACAATCGCCTGGGTCATGATGAATAAATATTGTGCAGGAGTCAGGCAGCGATGTCGCCGAGGTTTATTTTTTTCTTTTTATACCAGTAAGTTAGATAATCAATCAGGGATTTGGCACGCCACGTGCTATAGATAAAGTCGACACGAAACAGGGCACGCTGTGGTGCCCGCAATGCAAACCCGGCAAAGACGCCCGTACGGTTCAGATAACCGACGGGCTTTTTTTGTTTAGCACAGCGCAGCAATCCATCAGCGCCTGCCACGACGGCAGGGCACGGGCAGTGTGGCCCCCCCCGGACGGTCCGGGCGGGGTTTTTTTGTGGCGAATCAACGGGGATGCCACCTTAAGCAGGAAACAGTCACAAAACCACAATCGAACCGGAAAGGAACATGGTCATGGCAGAGAAAAAACTTCGTCAGATCGCCATCTACGGCAAAGGCGGCATCGGCAAGTCCACCACCACCCAGAACACCGTGGCAGGCCTCGCCTCCCTCGGCAAGAAGGTATTGATCATCGGCTGTGACCCCAAAGCCGACTCCACCCGCCTGATCCTCCACGCCAAGGCCCAGGCCACGGTCATGGACAAGGTTCGCGAACTCGGCACCGTCGAGGACCTGGAGCTTGAGGACGTTCTGAAAAAGGGCTACGGCGACATCATGTGCGTCGAATCCGGCGGCCCTGAGCCGGGCGTCGGCTGTGCCGGCCGGGGCGTCATTACCGCCATCAACTTCCTCGAAGAAGAGGGCGCTTATACCCCCGACCTCGACTACGTTTTCTACGACGTCCTCGGCGACGTCGTCTGCGGCGGCTTCGCCATGCCGATCCGCGAGAACAAGGCCCAGGAGATCTACATTGTCGTCTCCGGCGAGATGATGGCCATGTATGCCGCCAACAATATCTGCAAGGGGATTGTCAAGTACGCAGCAAGCGGCAGCGTGCGCCTGGCCGGCCTGATCTGCAACAGCCGCAACACGGACTGCGAGGCCGACCTGATTGAGGCGCTGGCCAAGAAGCTCGGCACCCAAATGATCCACTTTGTCCCTCGCGACAACCAGGTGCAGCGCGCCGAACTGCGGCGCATGACGGTCATCGAGTATTCCCCCGAGCACAAGCAGGCCGAGGAATATCGCGAGCTGGCCCGCAAAATTGCCGAGAACAAGATGTTCGTCATCCCGACCCCGCTGGAGATGGAAGAGCTCGAAGAACTGCTGATGGAATTCGGCATTATGGAAGCGGAGGACGAGAGCATCGTCGGCAAGGCCGAGAACGCCTGACAGCGGCGGCCGATTTCTTCCCGACTCGGCGTTGCTTCGGGGGCGGCGGGTTGAGAAACACTTCGGCGATCCTACAAGGAGACCAGACAATGTCTGAACGAAAGCCCATTCCGGGCATTACCACAGAGCGGACCGAGAAGCTAATCAAGGACACCTTGGCCGGGATGCCGGACAAGGCCCAGAAGAAACGCGCCCCGCACCTCGGCGCCAACGAGCCGACCGCCTCGTCCTGTGCGGTCAAGTCGAACAAGAAGGTCGTCCCCGGCGTCATGAGCCAGCGGGGCTGCGCTTATGCCGGCGCCAAGGGGGTGGTCTGGGGACCGATCCGCGACATGGTTCACGTCTCTCACGGCCCCATCGGCTGCGGCGTCTACAGCTGGGGAACGCGGCGCAACCTGATGCAGGGGACCCCCGGCGTTTCATCCTTCCCCCTGGACTTCACCTCCGACTTCCAGGAGCGGGACATCGTCTACGGCGGCGACAAGAAGCTGGAAAAACTCCTGAATGAGGCCAACCAACTCTTTCCCCTCGCCAAGGGCTTCTCGGTCCTCTCCGAGTGCCCGGTCGGGCTGATCGGCGACGATATCAACGCCGTCGCCAAGAAGATGGAGGCCGAACTCGGCAAATTGGTGGTGCCCTGTAACTGCGAGGGTTTCCGCGGCGTCTCCCAGTCGCTCGGTCACCACATCTCCAACGACTCGATCCGCGACCACATCATCGGCAGGTTCGAGTTTGCCGAGGAAATCGGCCCCTACGATGTCGCCCTGATCGGCGATTACAACATCGGCGGCGACGTCTGGGCCGCCAAGCCGATCCTCGAAGAGATCGGCCTCAACGTCAAGGCGGTCTGGACCGGCGACGGCGAGGTGGAGAAAATCGGCGCCACCCACCAGGTCAAGCTCAACCTGATCCACTGCTACCGTTCCATGAACTACATGTGCAAGGTGATGGAAGAGAAGTGGAATATCCCCTGGCTGGAGTACAACTTCTTTGGCCCGACCAAGATCGAGGCGAGCCTGCGCGCGATTGCGGCCCGCTTCGACGAGACCATCCAGAAGAAAGCCGAGGCGGTCATCGCCAAGTACCAGCCGGTGATGCAGGCGGTGGTCGATGAGTACCGGCCGCGCCTCGAAGGCAAGACCGCCATGCTCTTCGTCGGCGGCCTGCGCCCCCGCCACACCATCGGAGCTTATGAGGACCTCGGTATCCAGATCACCGGCGCCGGTTACGAGTTCGCTCACCAGGACGACTACGACCGGACTTCGCCGGAGATGGCCAAAGGAACCCTGATCTACGACGACGTCTCCGAGTTCGAGCTGGAGAAATTCGTCGAGGAACTCAAACCCGACCTGGTCGGCAGCGGCATCAAGGAGAAATACGTCTTCCAGAAGGCCGGTATCCCCTTCCGGCAGATGCACAGCTGGGATTATTCGGGACCGTACCACGGTTATGAGGGGTTCAGGATTTTCGCCCGAGACGTCGACATGGCGATCAACAGCCCGACCTGGAAGCTGGTGAAATCACCGTTCTAGAAGAGAATCCGCCACAGAGGCACAGAGGCGCGGAGAAGGTCAAATCCAAAAACCGCGGTTTGGGGATAAACCCAAAAAAATCAGGGTTGCCTCCAAATCCCCGTGCCTCCGTGGCAATAAACAAGGAGTCATCGCCATGAGCGAATGCGCAGTCAAGAAAGTCACCGAGACCCCGCCGGAAGAGATCGAGCGGGTCAAGGCCTGGATCAATACCGACGAGTACAAAGAAAAGAATTTCGCCCGTGAGGCCCTGGTGATCAACCCGGCCCACGCCTGCCAGCCCCTTGGGGCCCAGATGGTGGCGACCGCTTTCGAAGGAAGCCTCCCTTTCGTCCATGGTTCACAGGGCTGCGCTTCGTACTTCCGCAGCACCTTCAACCGCCACTATCGGGAACCGGCCGCTGCCACCTGCGACGCCATGACCGAGGACGGCGCGGTCTTCGGCGGGCAGAACAACCTCTTCGAGGGACTGGAGAACGCTTACGCCCTGTACCAGCCGAAGATGATACCGGTCTACACCACCTGCATGCCTGAAGTCATCGGCGACGACCTGACCGCCTTCATCACCAACGCCAAGACCAAAGGTCATATTCCCGAGAATCTGCCGACACCCTACGCCAATACCCCGAGCTTCAACGGCACCCATATCAACGGCTATGACTCGATGATGTGCGCCATTCTGAAGTACCTCACGGAGGGGCAGAACGTTGAGGGCAAGTGCACCGGCAAGCTCAACCTGATCCCCGGTTTCGACGGCAACACCGGCAATATCCGGGAGTACAAGCGCCTGCTCGAGGCGATGGGAATTCCCTACACGGTGATGGCCGATACCTCCGAGGTTTTCGACACCCCCTGCGACGGGACCTACAAACTCTATCCCGGCGGGACCCGGCTTGAGGATGCCGCCGAATCGATCAACGGCAAAGCGACGATCGCCCTGCAGAGGTATTCGACCGTCAATACCATGAAGTGGATCGAGGAGACCTATACCGGCGAGAAACTGGTCATGCCGATGCCTTTCGGCATCCAGAAGACCGACGAATTTCTGATGAAACTCTCCGAACTCTTCGGCAAGCCGATCCCTGCGGAACTCAAGGCCGAGCGCGGCCGGGCGGTCGACGCCATGACCGACGCTCATCAGTACCTGCACGGCAGGAAATTTGCCGTCGCCGGCGACCCCGACTACCTGTTTGGAATCGTCTCCTTCCTACTCGAAATGGGGGCCATCCCCTACCATATCCTTTGCTCGCGCACCACCAAGAAGTTCGAGAAGGAGATGAAGAAACTGCTGGAGACCTCCCCCTTCGGCGCCACCAGCAAGATCTACATCAACAAAGACCTCTGGCACCTGCGCAGCCTGCTGATGACCGATCCGGTCGACGGCATCATCGGCGATACCCACGCCAAATGGGCTGCCCGCGACGCTAAGATCCCCCTGTTCCGCATCGGCTTCCCGATCATCGACCGGGTCAACCTGCACCGCTCGCCGGTCGTCGGTTACCAGGGGACAGTCAATATGCTGACCATGCTCGCCAACAAGTTCCTCGATATCAAGGACGAGACCTGTGAGGACCAGTGGTTCGAGATGATGCGCTAACGACGAGAAAGCGGTTCTTTGGCCCGACCTCGGCCAAAACTCCTCGCGTTCCATCACCAGGCGGGAAAGGTCAAACCGGTGAGACATGATTCGAACCAAGCGTTTCGACATTGTCGGCGTCAATCGCATGAAAGGACTGTCTATGAAAGTCGCCTTTGCCAGTACCGACAAAATTCATATTGACGAACACTTCGGCCGCGCCGAACGTTTTCTGATCTGGGAGGTCGGCCCGGAAACCGCGGCTTTCTCGGGAATGGCCGAGGTCAAGGCGGACGGAGGTGCCGAAGAGGATCGTATCGAGGCCCGCAGCCAGGTCCTGGCCGACTGCGCCCTGGTCTACGTGCTGGAGATCGGCGGCCCGGCGGCCGCTCGGCTGGTGGCGAAGAAGATTCACCCGATCAAGAGCAAGTCGCCGGAGCCGATCGCCGGCGTCGTTGAAAAACTGCAGGAAGTCTTGAGGAACAACCCACCACCCTGGCTGCGAAAAGCCATGCTGAAAGAAGAACGAACATGCCTTTGCTGACCGGACTCACCCGCGGGGGCAATCGCTGGACCCCCACCTTTGCCGACCTCATCGATCATGACAAATGCATCGGCTGCGGCCGCTGCTTCAAGGCCTGCTCACGCAAAGTCCTCGGACCCGCGGACCTGGTCGACGAGGAAACCGATTCGACCCGCATGGTCATGACCATCGTCAACACCGACAACTGCATCGGCTGCGCCGGCTGCGGCGTAACCTGCCCGAAAAAGTGCTTCACGTTTACCACGATGGACGCCTGAGGCTCGAAAATTTCGTCCTGGAGATCCCCATGCTGATCGCCGTTGCATCAAAATCCGGGACCGAGGTCGACCAGCACTTCGGTCATGCCGAACGCTTCCTGATCTACGACTGCGCGGGGGGCTCCCCCCGCCAGGTCGAGGAAGTCGCGGTGGAGAAGTACTGTTCCCTCGACCCCGACCATCCGTTCCGGCATCGCCAGTTCGACGCCATCGTCGCCGCCCTCAAAGGGTGCCGGGCCGTGGTCACGGCGATGATCGGCGACTATCCTAAGCAGGAGCTGGAAAAAGCCGGCATCGCCGCGATCAGCGCGGCCGGCCCGATCGAACCGGCCCTGCTCGCCGCCCATGGCCGCCTCTGCGGGGGCGGCTGCCGGGGAGGCTGCTGAAAATTTGGTGTTCCAGAGCTGCAATTGCCTCAGGCATGGGCAGGAGGGACAACGAGGGTTCCTTCCTGCCGCCTTTTTTTGGACATCTCCAGTTGGCACACCTGATGCTATAAAAGAAACCGAACCACGGTACAAGGCGGTACCGACCTGAATCCGGCAACGCTGCCCCGGCGCGCACCACCTGCGTCCGGGGCTTGATCATTTCAGGAACCTGGCGACGGCGCTTCCGGCAGTAATGGGAGCGCCGTCGTCTTTTTGCAGTGAAAGGAGTCACACCATGGCCAGCAGCTGTCCGATGATGAAGGCCAAAATCGCGAGCGAGCACCCCTGTTTCGGCGGCGATCACAGCCGGGCCGGGCGCATCCACCTGCCGGTTGCCCCGGGGTGCAACATCAAATGCGGATTCTGCGAGCGCAAGTTCGATTGCGCCAACGAGAGCCGTCCCGGCGTGACCAGCCGGGTGCTCACCCCGGAGCAGGCAGTGGAGCGGGTGCGGCTGGTCAAACGTCACATGGAGAAGCAGGGAGGGGCGCAGCTCAAGGTGGTGGGGGTCGCCGGTCCCGGCGATCCGCTGGCCAACCCGCGCACCTTTGAGACCTTCCGCCGGGTCCGCGAAGAGTTTCCGGAGATGACCCTGTGCCTGTCGACCAACGGTCTGCGGCTGCCGGAGGCGATCGCTGCGCTCAAGGAGTTTGAGGTTCACAGTCTGACCGTGACCATCAACGCCCTGACTCCGGAGACCGGCGCCAGCGTCTATGAGTGGATCAAACTTGACGGGCGCCGGCTCTCCGGTCCGGAGGCGACGGCGCTGCTGCTCGAGCGTCAGTTCGAAGGGGTGAGGCTGGCGACGGCGGCCGGGCTGCTGGTCAAGATCAACCACGTCTATATTCCCGGGGTCAATGACCACGAGACCCTCGATTTGGCCGTGAAGATGCGGGCTCTGGGGGCAAGCATGATGAACATCATCCCGGTGATCCCGATCGGCCTGTTCAAAAAGGTCGAACCGCCGGCGGCGGCGCTGATGGAGATGGTGCGCAACCAGGCCGAGCTGATCCTGTCCCAGGCCCGTCACTGCAAGCAGTGTCGCGCCGATGCTGCCGGGGTGGTGGGGCAGGATCTCGATCTGGCGGCGCTGGCTTGACGCTTGCGCCGGCAGGGAGGATGCCGATGGCGCCGTTCAGACGACGCCCGGCCGCGATGACGCGGTTCGTCTGCGCCGCTGCTCCCACCAGAAAATCAGCGTCGTCGCCAGCGTCACCGCCCCCGCCGCCAGAAACCCGCCACCGTAGCCGACCCGGTGGACCACCGTCCCCATGGTCGCTGAACTCGCCATCATCCCCAGGTAGATGCAGGAGTTGTAACCGCCCAGCGCCAGGCCCCGCCGGGGCAGCGGCACCACCTCCGCCACCAGCGCCGCCAGGGCGGTAAAGCCGACCCCCATGCTGAGCCCGAGGAGGGCGGCGCCGGCGGCGACGAGGAGGAAGCTGTTGCCGTAGCCGATCCCGGCCAGGGTCAGGCCGAGGCCGAACTGACCCCACAAGACCA
>JBBQBQ010000134.1:0-9130 GCA_038317685.1 Desulfuromonadales bacterium
CCCTTGATTGCCTCCAGGGCGACCTTGGCCTTGAACTCGGCGGAATAGCGTTTACGTTTCGTTTTGCTCATTGGTACTCTCCTTCGTCAGTGCGTGACTCTCCACCTTAATGCACTGTCCGAAATTTTGGTACCAGCTCTCTGGACCGGCCCTAAAACCGACCGGTCAGCCTTATGTTGGCCGCGAAAAAGAACGAAAATCAATAGATTAACCGGAGGGAGTTGAGGCCATAACAATTTTCTACAGCTGGCAAAGTGACTCAGCCTCAAAAACAAACCGTCAATTCATGGCGGATTTAATTTGCAAGTGCACCACTTCGGGGAGATCGCCAGTGTCAGGTTTGACATCTTGACATTCGGGCGAGTTCGACACCCCCTGGTTTCGTCGTCCGTCGCTGGAATTACGGCAGGTAAAATCATCCAGCTTGGCGCTTTATCCATTTCCAGAGGGTCGGCAAGGGTGCTTTGCCCGGGGAATTTGTTTGACCCAGGCCGCGCCGATGTGGTATCTATGCCGCCAGCCGAACGGCTTCTAATCCCTTGATTTTGTGAGACTTAACGGTCCTCGTCGGAAGTTCGGCGGACCGCCCGCGGAGGAACCGCAGAGCATGGTGACCATTCAGGATATCGTCGAGCGCCGCGCCCGGATCGCCGTGGTCGGCCTCGGCTACGTCGGACTGCCGCTGGCGGCGGCCTTCGGCAAGGTCGCCGAGGTCATCGGTTTCGATATCAGCGCCAGGAAGATCGGGGAGTTGGAACGGGGCTTCGATGCCACCGGCGAGCTGACCGGCGCCGAACTCGCCGCCACCGCCATCGACTTCACCCTCGATCCGGCCCGGCTCGGCGAGGCGACTTTCTTCATCGTCACCGTGCCGACCCCCATCGACGACCACAAAAAACCCGATCTGCGCCCGGTCGAGTCGGCCTCCCGCAGCATCGGCCGGCATCTGACCAAAGGCGCCATCGTCGTCTATGAATCGACCGTCTACCCCGGGGTCACCGAGGAAATCTGCCTGCCGATTCTGGAAGCGGAGTCGGGATTGAAGTGCGGGGTCGATTTTTCCGTCGGCTATTCCCCGGAGCGGATCAACCCCGGCGACAAGGTCCACACCGTCGATCGAATCGTCAAGGTCGTTTCCGGGTTCGACGCCGCGACCCTTGAGACGGTGGCGGCGGTCTACGAGCTGGTCGTCACTGCGGGGATCCATCGGGCGGCGTCGATCAAGGTGGCGGAGGCGGCCAAAGTCATCGAGAATACCCAGCGCGATCTCAATATCGCCCTGATGAACGAGCTGGCGCTGATCTTCGGCAAGCTGGGGATTTCCACCCGCGACGTCCTGGCCGCGGCCGGGACCAAGTGGAACTTCCTGCCCTTCACTCCCGGGCTGGTCGGCGGCCACTGCATCGGCGTCGATCCTTACTATCTGACCTTCAAGGCCGAGGCCCTCGGCTACCATCCGCAGGTGATCCTCGCCGGGCGGCGCATCAACGACGGCATGGGCAAACATGTCGCCGAGACCACGGTCAAGCTCCTGATCCAGGCCGACAAGGCGGTGAAGGGGGCGCGGGTGCTGGTCCTCGGCCTGACCTTCAAGGAGAACGTTCCGGACATCCGCAACAGCAAGGTCATCGACATTGTGCGGGAGCTGGAGGAATATGGGGTGACGGTCCTGGTTCACGACCCCGTCGCCGATCCCGCCGAAGCGCGCCGCGAATACGGGGTCGAACTCTGCGATCTGGCGACCGTCGGGACGGTCGATGCGGTCGTCTGGGCGGTGGCCCACGACCCGTTCCGGACCCTCACCCCGGAACGGCTCAAAAAGCTTTGCGCCAACGGTAACGGCGCCGGGGTGGTGATCGATGTCAAGAGCGTCCTCGACCGCGCGGCGGTGACCGCCGCCGGGCTTGGCTACTGGTGCCTGTGAGGACGACCGACCCAAGGGAGAAGAGCATCCATGCGTAACATCCTGGTGACCGGCGGCTGCGGCTTTATCGGCGCCAACTTCATCCGACTGGCCCTGGCGGAGCTGGGGGCCTGCCGGGTGATCAATCTCGACCGCCTGACCTATGCCGGCAACCTCGCCAACCTTCGGGAGATCGAGAAGGACCAACGCTACCGCTTCGTCCACGGCGACATCTGCGACGCCGGGCTGGTCAGCCGCCTCTTCGCCGAGGAGTCGATCGACACCGTCGTTCACTTCGCCGCCGAGTCCCATGTCGACCGCAGCATCGTCGGGCCCGGGGCCTTCATCCAGACCAATATCGTCGGCACCTTCACCCTCCTCGACGCCGCCCGCCAAGCCTGGCTCGGCGCCGGGCCCGCGCCGCCCGCCGCCCGCTTTCTCCACGTCTCCACCGACGAGGTTTACGGCTCCCTGGGGGAGACCGGCGCCTTCACTGAAACCACCCCCTACGACCCGCGCTCCCCCTACTCGGCGAGCAAGGCAGCTTCCGACCACCTGGCGAGCGCCTACCACCACACCTACGGCCTGCCGGTCCTGATCACCAACTGCTCCAACAACTACGGGCCCTACCAGTTCCCGGAGAAGCTCATTCCGCTGATCATCAACAACGCCCTCGCCGGCCAGGAGCTGCCGGTCTACGGCGACGGCCGGAATGTCCGCGACTGGCTCTACGTCGTCGACCACTGTACTGCGATCCTCAAGCTTCTCGCGGGCGGACGGATCGGCGAAACCTACAATATCGGCGGCAACAGCGAGATGCAGAACCTTTCTGTGGTGCGGAGCATTTGCGACCTTCTCGACGAGTTGGCCCCGCCCCTTCCGGGCGGCACGCCCCGCCAGTCGCTGATCCGCTTCGTTACCGACCGCCCCGGCCACGACCGGCGCTACGCCATCGATGCCACCAGGATCAGGGCGGAGCTCGGCTGGCAGCCGTCCCTTTGTTTCGAGGAGGGAATCCGCGCCACGGTTGGCTGGTATCTCCAGCACCGCCCCTGGTGCGAGGCGATTCTCGACGGGTCCTATCGCACCTATTATGAGGAGATGTATGGGGGACGCTAAGCTACGTCCTCTCGCCCTGATCGGTGCAGGGGGGATGCTGGCCCGCAAGGTCCGGGAACTGACGCCGGCCGCTTACGCCGTCCACGGCTTCGATCTCCCCGACTTCGATCTCAGCGACGAAACCCTGGTGCGCGACCTCCTCGGCGAATTGCGTCCGGCGGTGATCGTCAACTGTGCCGCCTATACCAATGTCGACGGCTGCGAGAGCGACCCCGAAACGGCCTTTCGGGTCAACGGCGACGGGCCGGGAATCCTCGCCGCCGCGGCCCGCGAGCTCAAGGCGGCCCTGGTCCACATCTCCACCGACTATGTCTTTGACGGCGACGGCAGCGTCCCCTGGCGGGAGGAGGACCGGCCCGCTCCGCGCTCGGTCTACGGGCGCAGCAAGCTGGCCGGAGAGGAGGCGGTTGCCGCCAGCGGTCTGGAACGCTGCTTTACCCTTCGCTCCAGCTGGCTTTACGGTCCCGGGGGAAAGAACTTCGTCGAGACCATGGTGCGCCTGGCCCGGGAGCGGGAGGAGTTGCGGGTTGTCGCCGACCAGGTCGGTTCTCCGACCTATACCGGCGATCTGGCCCGGGCGATCTTCAACCTGCTGGCTCTGGAGGACCGGGCGGAAGCGGTCCCCTACGGTCTCTACCACTTCGCGAACGCCGGGGCCGTCAGCTGGCACGGATTCGCCACCGCCATTTTGGCGCAGGCCCGGGCCCAAGGCGAGCCCCTCAAAGCCCGCGTGGTGACGCCGATCACGACCGCCGACTATCCGCTGCCGGCGCCCCGTCCCGCCTATTCGGTCCTCGCCACCGATCGCTACCGACGGGTCACCGGGGCTGCGGTGCCGACCTGGCAGGAGAGCCTCGCAGATTATTTCCGTTTTGACAGGAGTTGATATGGCAGGGATCAAAAAGGGAATCGTCCTCGCCGGGGGCGCCGGCAGCCGGCTTTACCCGCTGACCCTGGTGGCGAGCAAGCAGCTGCAGCCGGTCTACGACAAGCCGATGATCTACTACCCCCTGTCGACCCTGATGATGGCGGGGATCGACGAGGTCCTGATCATCTCCACCCCCCAGGACACGCCCCGCTTCCAGGCCCTCCTCGGCGACGGCAGCCGCTTCGGGATTCGCCTCTCCTACGCGGTGCAGCCGGAACCGAAGGGGATCGCCCAGGCGTTTCTGGTCGGCGCCGATTTCATCGCCGGCGACCCGGTCTGCCTGATCCTCGGCGACAACATTTTCTACGGAAAGATGGGCCTCGACCGGATCACCGCCGCCTTTACTTCCGGGGCCATGGTCTTCGGTTATCCGGTCCACGATCCGGAGCGCTATGGGGTCGTGGAGTTCGCTCCGAACGGCCAGGTCCTTTCCATTGAGGAGAAACCGGCCCGTCCCAAATCCACCTATGCGGTTCCCGGTCTTTACCTTTACGACGGCCAGGTGGTGACGATCGCCCGAGAACTGGTCCCCTCGCCCCGCGGGGAACTGGAGATCACCGACCTCAACCTCGCCTATCTGGCCCGCGGCGAGCTGCGGGTTGAGAAACTGGGCCGGGGAATCGCCTGGCTCGACACCGGCACCCACGAGAGCCTGCTGGAAGCGAGCCACTTCATCGGCACCCTGGAGGCTCGCCAGGGGCTGAAGATCGCCTGTCTGGAGGAGATCGCCTTTCGCAAGGGTTTCCTCGACCGAGCGCAGTTCGAGGGAGTCATCGCGGCGACCCCCAAATCAAGTTACCGCAACTACCTGGAGTGGGTTCTGAAAGGGGATTTCTGATGCAGGTGACGCCAAGCGCTATCCCCGAGGTGCTGATCGTCGACCCGCAGGTCTTCGGCGACGCTCGCGGCTTCTTCTTCGAGAGCTTCAACCGGGACCAGTGGCGGACCGCCACCGGGCTCCCGGGGGATTTCGTTCAGGACAACCACTCCCGCTCGGCGCGGGGGGTGCTGCGGGGTCTTCACTATCAGCTCGGGCGGCCCCAGGGGAAGCTGGTACGGTGCGCTGTCGGTGAAATCTTCGACGTGGCAGTCGATCTGCGCCGCTCTTCTCCGAGCTTCGGTCTCTGGGTGGGAGAACGCCTGTCGGCGGAGAACAAACGCCAGATGTGGGTTCCGGAAGGTTTCGCCCACGGGTTTCTGGTCACCTCGGAGGTCGCCGAAGTCCTGTACAAGGCAACCGACTACTATGCTCCGGAGGAGGAGCGGGCGATCGTCTGGGACGATCCGGACCTGGCCATTGCCTGGCCGCTCTCGCTTCCGCCCCTCCTCTCGGCCAAGGATGCCGCGGCTCCGCCGTTGCGTGCGGCGACCCCTTTCCCCTGAGACCGCAACGTCTCGGCAGCGGTAAACCGCAGGAGTAACAGATGATCAAGAGCATGACCGGCTACGGCAAAGGGCAGGGCGAGGCGCCGGGGGTGGCGATCACCGTTGAGATCCGTTCCGTCAACCATCGCTACGGGGATATCTCCATCAAGCTCCCCAGGGCGCTTTTGGCCAGTGAAAACGACATCAAGAAACGGGTTGCCGATCGCCTCAAACGCGGCAAGATCGACGTCTTCGTCAATCAGGATACCCGCGGGGGAGCGGCACTTCTCCCCGCCATCAACCGGCCGTTGGCGGAAGCTTACCTGTCAATGTTCTCGGAACTGGCCAAATATTATCCGGTGGAAGGGAGCGTGCCGCTGGCGCTTCTGGTGAGCCAGAAGGACGTCGTGACGGTGCGGGAAGGTGAGATCCCCGAAGCAGACCTCCGGGTCGCCCTCGATGCCGCCCTGGTTCAGGCCCTCGACATGCTCGAAGGAATGCGCCGGGTCGAAGGGGAGGCGACGCTGCGGGATTTCGAGCAGCGGCTGGTCTGCATCGATGAGCTGCTGCGGCAGCTCGAAGAGCGGGCGGTTCTGGTCCCCCTCGAATGGCAGGGGAAGCTCAAGGAGCGGCTGGCCCGTCTGGCGCCCGAGGTCGAGGCCGACCCGCAACGGCTCGCCCAGGAATTGGTGCTCTTCGCCGACCGCTGCGACATCAGCGAGGAACTGGTCCGCTTCCGCAGCCACCTTCAGCAATTCCGGGGGCTTCTGGTCAATGGTGAGCCGGTTGGGCGGCAGCTCGATTTTCTCCTTCAGGAGTTGAACCGGGAAGTCAACACCATGGGCTCGAAGTCCAATGATGGCGACCTGACCCGACAAGTGGTGAGCCTCAAGTCCGAGCTGGAAAAGGTTCGGGAACAAGTTCAGAACGTCGAATAGCAGGAAGGACCGTTATGGCCGAACAGGGGCAGGGGCCAGCCGTGCGGCGCCCCGGCGTCATCTTCGTCATCTCCGCCCCGTCGGGGGCCGGCAAGACCTCCTTATGCAAGGAACTCATTGACTTTTTCCCGTCCCTTCGGCATTCTGTCAGTTACACGACGCGTCCCATGCGCCCCGGGGAACGACCAGGGATCGATTATCATTTCGTCACCGATGAGGTGTTCCGGGCCATGGTCGCCGGCGACGAATTCGTCGAATGGGCCGAGGTTCACGGCAACCGTTACGGCACCGCCGCCGTCAGCCTCGAGGCGGCACGGGACGACGGGGTCGATATTCTCCTCGAAATCGACTGTCAGGGGGCGGCGCAGTTGCGACGCAATCTGTCCCAGGCGGTCTTCATCTTCATCCTCCCGCCGAGTTTCGGGGAACTCCGCAGGCGGTTGGAGGGGCGCAATACCGACAGCCCGGAAGTGATCGAACGGCGCATCGCCAATGCCCGAGGGGAAATCCGGGCGGCGACCGGCTACGATTATCTGGTCGTCAACGACGACTTTTCCTCGGCGCTCGATCAGCTCAAGGCGATACTGACCGCCGCCGGTTGCAGAACCTCTCTGGTCCTGCCGGCCCTGGCGAAACGCTTCGATTTGCCCAATTCCTGAAATCTCCAGCCGGGCAGTGCCGGCCAAACCGCAACCAAGGAGTCACTCCCATCATGGCACGTATCACCGTTGAAGATTGTCTGAAGGCAGTTCCCAATCGTTTTCTGCTGGTCATGGTCGCCACCAAGCGCGCCAAACAACTCTTCAAGGGCGGCCAGCCCCTCATCGAAAACCGGGCCGGAAACAAGAAGATTGTCCTCGCCCTGAGAGAAATCGCGGCGGGACGGGTCGATTTCGATCTGCCGAACCGAAAAAACTGAACCCTCTTCGCGACGGGGGACCTGCAGGTCCCCCGTCGGGTTTCCCCCTCCCTCTGTCTTTCCCCCCGGTCCCCATGCGCAGTCCTGCTGCTGGTTAAGTCGCGATGGTCCGATTCGACGACATCCTGGAAATGATTCTGGCCTACAACTCCGGAGCCGATCTCGACGCCGTGCGCAAGGCTTACGTCTTCAGTGCCAAGGTTCATCAGGGGCAGGTGCGCCTTTCCGGGGAACCGTACCTGACCCATCCGATGGAGGTTGCCCATATCCTGGCGCAGCTGAAGATGGACGTGCCGACCATCGTGACCGGCCTTCTCCATGACACCATGGAGGACACCCTCACCACCCTTCCGGAACTGCGGACCGTTTTCGGTGACGAGGTTGCCGACCTGGTGGAAGGGGTGACCAAGATCGGCAAGATCACCTTTCGCACCAGCGAGGAACGACAAGCCGAGAACTTCCGCAAGATGCTCCTGGCCATGGCCCGGGACATCCGGGTGATCATGGTCAAGCTCGCCGATCGCCTGCACAACATGCGGACCCTCGATTTCCAGCCGGAAGCGCGACAGCGCCGGATCGCTCAGGAAACCCTCGACATCTTCGCCCCCCTGGCCAACCGCCTGGGCATCAGCTGGCTCAAGAGCGAGCTGGAAGACCTGGCCTTCCGCTACCTTGACCCGGCGACCTACCGTGATTTTTCGGCCAAGGTTCAAAAACGCAAGAAGGAGCGGGAAACCTACATCGAGGACGTCAAGGGGCAGATCACCCAGCGGCTCGCCGAACAGGGGATCACCGGAGACATTTCGGGGCGCTACAAACACCTTTATTCAATCTTCCTCAAGATGCAGCGTCAGGGAATCGATTTCGAACAGGTCTACGATCTCATCGCCTTCCGGGTTCTGCTCGACAGCATCCGCGATTGCTACGCGGTCCTCGGCATCATCCATGCGGCCTGGAAACCGGTTCCCGGACGTTTCAAAGACTATATCGCCATGCCCAAGGCGAACCTTTACCAATCGCTGCACACGACCGTTATCGGTCCCTACGGCGAGCGGATGGAGGTCCAGATCCGCACTTTCGAAATGCACCGGATCGCTGAGGAAGGGATCGCCGCCCATTGGAAATACAAGGAAAAAGGGGGCGGGGCGGTGGCCGCCGGCGGGGAGGACACCCGCTTTGCCTGGCTGCGGCAGATGCTGGAGTGGCAGAAGGAGTTCAAGGATTCCCGAGAGTTCATGAACTCGGTGAAGATCGACCTCTTCCCGGAGGAGGTCTACGTCTTCACCCCCAACGGCGATGTCAAGGAGTTGCCGCGGGGCGCCACCCCCATCGACTTCGCCTACAGTGTCCACACCGATGTCGGTCACCATTGCACCGGCGCCCGCATCAACGGCAAGCTGGTTCCTCTCAAAACCGAACTGAAGAACGGCGACGTCGTCGAGGTCCTCACCTCTCCCAACCAGAACCCCGGCAAGGACTGGCTCAAATTCGTCAAGACGGTTCGCGCCCGCAACAAGATCCGCCAGTGGGTCAAGACGCAGCAGCGGGAAAAGAGCATCGAATTGGGACGGGGCCTGTTGGAGAAGGAACTGCGCAAGCACGGCTTCAGCCTGAACCGGGCGCTGGCTTCCCCAGAATTCGCGACGACCGTCGCGGAACTCGGCTTTCAACTGGCTGACGACCTGCTGGCGGCCCTCGGCTACGGCAAGGTCACTCTCGGCCAGGCGTTGGGACAACTGATCCCCCATGACCAACTCAAGGGGGAACCGGCCAAGCCCGGACGCCTGGAACGGGTCCTGGACAAGATCCGCAAGAAGCCCTCCAACGCAATCAAGATCGACGGCGTCGAAGACATCATGGTGCGCTTCGCCAAGTGCTGCAATCCCCTCCCCGGTGATCCGGTGGTCGGGTTTATCACCCGCGGCCGGGGAGTCACAGTCCATACGGCTGACTGCCCC
>JBBQBQ010000135.1:0-8972 GCA_038317685.1 Desulfuromonadales bacterium
GGCTCAGGCAACTTCCGGGGTCTCGCCAACCCCGTCGCCCTCGATACCATGATCGGCGTTCTCCACGGCTGGTGCCGACAGCTCCCCGGCGTCCATCATTCGCTGAGCCTGACCGGCGGCGAGCCGCTGCTGCAAGGGGCCGTTCTCCAGGAATGGCTGCCGGCGCTGCGAAGCCTTCTGCCGACCTACCTGGAGACCAACGGCACCCTCCCGGCGGCGCTGGAACCGCTGCTGCCCCATCTCGACTGGATCGCCATGGACCTCAAGCTCGCCTCCCTGACCGGGGTGGCGACGCCCTGGGCTGAACACCGCGAGTTCCTGCGCCTTGCGGCCACGCGTCCGTGCTTTGTCAAGCTTGTAGTCGGCCCCGAAACCCCGGCCGAGGAGGTTGCGGACGGGGCGCGGCTGGTGGCGGCGGCCGGCGGGAACATTCCGCTGATCCTGCAGCCGGTGACCCGTCCGGGGGAGTCCCTGATGGGCGCCCGCCAGCTCCTCGACCTGCAGGCCGCAGCCGCCCGCTGTCATCCCCCGGTGCGGGTCATCCCCCAGACCCACCGCTTTATCGGCCTCCTCTGAACGGAAGACCTCCCGGAGTTTCCATGATCATCGAAGAACTCACCATGCCCGAGTTCGTGGCCGGTCTGGAACGGACCCGGACCGTCCTGTTGCCGGTCGGCGCGACCGAGGAACACGGTCCGCACCTGCCGCTCGGCACCGACACCCTGATGGCCGAGACCGTCGGTCGGCGGATCACCGGTCGGCGGCCGATCTTCATCGCTCCGGCCATCCCCTACGGCGTCTGTCGTTCGACCTCCGGCCATCCGGGGACGCTCGGCATCTCCACCGCCACCCTGCGCGCCCTGATCATCGACGTTGTCCAATCGCTTTACCGCCAGGGGCTGCGCAACGTCATCATCCTCACCGGCCATGCCGGCGGGACCCACACCGCCACTCTCCTCGATGCCGGGGAGGAACTCCTGACGCTCCTGCCGGAGCTGCGCATCGCGGTCCTCACCGAGTACACCCTGGCGGCCAAGAGCGGCCTGGAGATCATCGAGACCCGCGACGACGCCCATGCCGGCGAGATTGAGACCTCGCGGCTCCTCCACAGCCACCCGCAGCTGGTGCAGGGGAGCGCTCCCCGGGAATATCCGACCTTCCCGGCGGGGATTTTGGTGCGGGACAAGCGGCGCTATTGGCCGGGCGGGGTCTGGGGGGATCCGACACTGGCGACGGCGGAGAAGGGGGCGCGCCTGGAGGCGGCGGTGGTGACCGCCCTCGACCGGTTGGTGGAGGAACTGGAAGGGTGGCGGGAAGGGAGAGTGTGAAGGGTCAGGCGTCGCCGACGGCCTGGTTCAGAGCCGCCAGAAGTTCTTCGACGTCGACCTGGTGGACGCCGGCGCCGTGTTCGACGGCTTCGAAGGCGGCGATCTGGCAATCCATGCAGTCGAGGCCGAAGCGGCGGAAGACCGGGATCGTTTCGGGGTGATGCTGGATGATTTCTTCGATGGTCATGGTGCGGGTGATCATGGCTGCCTCCCCAAACTTAACCGTCCGTCGGCTTGGCAAACTTCTTCAGAAGCGCAGCTTTGACCGGCGGCGGAACGAAGGTATCGATAGGCCCGTTGAGGGCGGCCACTTCCTTGACGATGGAGGAGCTCAGATAACCGTAAGGCACGGAGGTCATCATGAAGAGAGTTTCGACCTGCTCCTGCACGGTGTGATTCATCTGGGCGATCTGGAATTCGTACTCGAAGTCGGAGACCGCCCTCAGCCCGCGCAGAATGACCCGTGACCCCTGGGCCACCACATAGTCGACGAGGAGCCCGTCAAAGGTGTCGATTCGCAGGCGGGGATTGTCGCCGACCGTTTCATGCAGGATCGCCACTCGCTCCTCGGTGGTAAAGAGGGCTCGCTTCTCGGAGTTGCGGGCCACCGCAACGATCAACTGGTCGAAGACCTCCAGCCCGCGCTGGATGATGTCGAGATGGCCGTAGGTGATCGGATCGAAGGAGCCGGGGTAGACGGCGATGTGCTGTTTCATGCGGGGGGAGCCTCCCGGTCGGCGTGTTCGAAGAAATGGACGGCGGTGATTCCGTAGCGGCGCAGATCATAGCGCCGCAGCTTCCCGATCCGCTCGGGGATTTGGTCGTGGCGGCCGCTCTCGGCGCAGACGACTCCGCCAGGGACGAGGAGTTCGCGATCGCCGAGGGCCTGCAGGGTAGTCTCGACCAGTCCCTGGCCGTAGGGGGGGTCGAGAAAAATCAGATCGAAACGCCGCCCGGGCGGAAGCCGATCGAGAACCCCCGGCGCCGCTCCGCGCAGAACTTCGGCCTGACCGGTCATGGCGCAGCTCTTGAGATTGCCGGCAATGAGAGCCAGCGCCTGATCGTCCTTATCGACCAGCACGGCCCGACTCGCGCCGCGACTCAGGGCCTCCAGGGCCATGGCGCCGGTGCCGGCAAACAGGTCGAGGACCGTCAGCCCGGCCAGGGAGCCGCAGCGGCTGGTCAGGATGCTGAAGACCGCTTCCCGAACCCGGTCGGGGGTGGGGCGAATCGTCCCGCCTTTGAAGGTAGCGAGTTGTTTGCCCCGGGCTGCTCCGCTGATGATGCGCACCTGTAAATGCTCTTTTCCCCGGGAGGGTAACCGCCGCATTCCGGCCGAGAGTTGCCGGGTTGCCCGAAAACTAACACAGCGCCGGGGGAGCGTCAAGCTGTCAGGCCCGTGGCAACCCCTTCCGGAACCGGACCGATGTTGTTAGAATCGTAGCAGAATGCCTGAACCTCAGAGCCCAAAAAGGACCCCCATGGAACGCCCCGACCTGGCCCCTTATGCCGCCCGCAGCGCCGCCAGCCGCGGCCGCCGTTTCCCGGAACTTCACAAGGACGACCGTCCGGTCTTCGAACGGGACCGGGACCGTATCATCCACAGCGCCGCCTTCCGGCGTCTCGAATACAAGACCCAGGTCTTTGTCAATCACGAGGGGGATTATTACCGGACCCGCCTGACCCATTCCCTGGAGGTCGCCCAGATTGCCCGCGGCATCGCCCGGCGGTTGTCCCTGAATGAAGACCTGGTCGAGGCCCTGGCCCTGGCTCACGACCTCGGCCACACCCCCTTCGGCCATACCGGTGAACAGACCCTCAACCGGCTGATGCAGGGGCACGGTGGTTTCGAGCACAACCTTCAATCGCTGCGCATCGTCGATTTGCTGGAGGAGCGCTACCCGGGTTTCGACGGCCTCAACCTCTGCTGGGAGACGCGGGAGGGGATCATCAAACACTCTTCCGACTACGATCGTCCCGACCTGGCCGCGGCGGCCGAATTCGAACCGGGGCGCCGGCCGACCCTGGAAGCCCAGATCATCGATCTGGCCGACGAGATCGCCTACAATAACCATGACATCGATGACGGACTGAAAGCCGGGTTCCTGTCTCTTGAGGAGTTGGCGGAGGTTGAACTGTGGCGGGAGATGGCCGGTCAGGTCAGGGCCAAATTCCCCGGCCTCGACGCCGAACGAGAAGTCTATCAGACCATCAGTCATCTGATCGGCGCCCTGATCCGCGATGTGGTGACCGCGACCGAGGGGAACCTGGGCGAGCTTGGCATCGGGAGTCTCGAGGAGGTGCGGGACCAGCCGCGTCGGCTGGTTTGTTTCAGCTCCGAATTGCAGCAAAAGTGCCGGGAACTGAAGGCCTTCCTGCACCAGCGTCTTTATCGGCATTACAAGGTGGAGCGGATGCGGGTCAAAGCGGAGCGCTTTCTGACCCTCCTCTTCGAAAACTACATCGCCCACCCGACTCTCCTCCCTCAGGCCTACCAGGGACGGTTCGAGCGTTTCGGGCGGGAGCGGGTGATCTGCGATTACCTCGCCGGCATGACCGACCGCTATGCCATGGACGAGTACAAGCGACTCTTCGAACCATACGAACGGGTCTGACGGTACCGGGGAGGGGAGGGCATCGAAGACCTGTTACGGCAGTTCGAGGCGCGGCTCTTCGGCGCGGCGGTAGAGGAGGATGGTCCGGCCGAGGACCTGGACGACGGCGGCGCCGCTGGCCTGGGCAAGACCATCCGCCACCTCGTGGCGGTCGAGGAGACAGCCTTCCTGAACCTTGACCTTGATCAGCTCGTGGCTATTCAGAGCGATTTCGAGAGAGGCGAGGAGGCGCTCGCTGAGTTCTTCCTTGCCGACCATGACCACCGGTTGCAGGTGGTGGCCGAGGCCGCGCAGGTGGCGGATCTGCTTGCCGGTGAGGGTCTGCATGTTTGCTCCATGAACAGGGTTGAGGTCGCCGCCGGCATGGCGGGCGGGCGGCCATTCTAGCAAAACCCGGCAGGAATGCAACGCTTCTTCCCGCCTTTGACAGGCCCGGTTTGGCGGCTAAGCTTTGACAGCCTGACCGCGACCGATTCCTCAGCCGGACTGTAAGGGACACTTTTGAGCGACGTCGAACTGACCATCCTCTGCGAAAACTCCGCGGGCCAGCAGCCGGGCCTCCTCGGCGAGCACGGTTTCGCCTGTCTGGTCGAAACCCCCGGGGGGAAGGTCCTCTTCGATACCGGCCAGGGCCTGACGATCCTGCACAACGCCAGGGTTCTGGGGAAGGACCTGCGGGGGCTGCGGGCGATCGTCCTCAGCCACGGCCACTTCGACCATACCGGCGGACTCCCGGCTGTCCTGCGGCGCTCCGGGCCGACCGAGGTGTACGCCCATCCCGAACTCTTTGTCGAGCGTTTCTGGAGCGGGCGTTTCGAGGAACGGGCCAACGGCCTGCGCTGGGACCGGGCCACCCTGGAGGGATGGGGCGCCCGCTTCCAACTCTGCCGCGACTTCACGCCCCTGGGCGAGGGGCTCTACCTGAGCGGGGAGATCCCCCGCCGGACCTCCTTTGAAGGGGGCGATCCGAACCTGAAGATTCGCTCCGGCGGGGAGCTGCGGCCGGACCCTTTCCAGGATGATCTGTCGCTGGTCATCGACACCCCGAAAGGACTGGTTGTCCTCCTCGGCTGCGCCCATGCCGGGATCGTCAACATCCTGCAGACGGCGCTGGAGCGCACCGGCCGCAATCGGGTTCACGCGGTCCTCGGCGGTACCCATCTCGGACCGGCCGGCGACGAGCAGTTCGATGCCACCGTGCAGTACCTCCGCCAGACCGGCGTCGAACGCCTCGGCTTGGCCCACTGTACCGGCCTGCCCCGGGGTGCGGCGCTGGCGCGGGAATTTCCGGGTCAGGTCTGGTTCGCCAGCGCCGGGTCGAGCTTGTCGATTTGAAAAAGGCGGCCAGTCGGCCGTTTTGCATCTATCAAGGGCACCGCGAGGAAAATTGAACCCTATGTCGGATCTGACAATTCTGCTGGTCGATGACGTCGATTTTTTTCTGGAGGTCGAGAAGGGTTTCCTCAAGCAGACCGCAGGGACGATCCTGGTTGCCCGCAACGGTCAGGAGGCCCTCGATCTGGCCCGGCGCCACCACCCGGATTTGATCTTCATGGATGTCAATATGCCGGTCATGGACGGGCTGACCTGTTGCCGGAAACTGAAGGACGATCCGGAACTGGCGCGAATTCCCGTCATCATGGTCTTCGCCCCGAGCCGGGAGGTCACCGAAACGGCCTGCCTCGACGCCGGTTGTGACGGCGTCATCTGCAAGCCGGTCGATCGTAACCTCTTCCTTGGCCTCGGCCGGCGTTTCCTCTACTCCATCGATCGGCGGGAACGGCGCATCCCCTGCCAGATGACCGTCGATTTTAATATTGACGGCCAAAACTTCCAGGGAATGGGCCAGGATATCGGGAAAAGGGGGTGTTACGTGCAGTTCCGGACCGCTGTGGGACTCGACGCCCGGATCAAGGCGGTCTTTTTCCTCCCCAGTGTCAGCAGCATGCGCATCGAGGTGAGCGGCCGGGTGGCCTGGGTCAATCAGGGCTTCCCCCGGCCGAACCTGAACCTTCCCCAGGGCTTCGGGATCGAATTCCGCATGATCGCCCCGGAGGCGGTCGCCGTCATCCAGGACTACCTGGAAATGGCCGATCCGCCTCAAAGCCAGCGGGGCTGAACCGAGGTCCCCGGCCGCCGGCCGGGACCGTCAAGGAGAACCGGCAAATGGATTACCAGATGGCACATCTTTGTTACCGGGTCCTGGATCTGCAGGCTTCCGAACGCTTCTATCGCGAGGCGCTCGGGTTCGAAGTCTCCAGGGAAAAAGACTTCCCGGGGAACTTTACCCTGCTGTACCTCCGCGCTCCGGGATCCCCTTTCGAGCTGGAATTGACCTTTAATTACGGGCGGTCCGAACCATATCTGATCGGTGACGGGTTCAGCCACCTGGCGGTGACCGTAGCCGATCTTGAAGGATCCCACGCCCTCCACCGGGACCTGGGTTTCAAACCCGAGCCGATCAAGGGACTCGATCCGGAAGGCCAGGGGCGTTTTTATTTTCTGGCCGATCCCGACGGTTACCTGGTCGAGGTGGTCCGCCGAAAATCCTGACCTCCTGCCGCCCCAACGATCGGATCTACCCTGCCGCTCCCTTTTCTTCCTTTACAAATAGGCGGCGAGTCTTTATTTTATCTGATTGCCTGCGGGCGTCACTTCCGAATTCCACTTGATTGATGTAAACCATGGACCAAAGACTGATACGCAACTTTTCGATCATCGCCCACATCGACCACGGCAAGTCGACCCTGGCCGACCGGCTCCTTGAGGTCACCGGGACCCTCTCTGCCCGGGAGAAGACCGACCAGTTCCTCGACAAGATGGACCTGGAGCGGGAGCGGGGGATCACCATCAAGGCCCAGGCCGTGCGCCTGAAATACCGGGCCGACGATGGCAAAGACTATATCCTCAACCTGATCGACACTCCCGGACACGTCGACTTCACCTATGAAGTGAGCCGGTCCCTGACCGCCTGCGAAGGCGCGCTGCTGGTCGTCGATGCGTCCCAGGGGGTCGAGGCCCAGACCCTGGCCAACGTCTATCTGGCCCTCGACCAGGACCTGGAGGTCTTCCCGGTCCTCAACAAGGTCGATCTGCCGAGTGCCGAACCGGAGCGGGTCAAGGCTGAGATCGAGGAGATCATCGGCCTCGACACCTCCGACGCGATTTCCGCCAGCGCCAAGGAAGGTCTCGGCATCCACGAGATTCTCGAAGCTATCGTGCGCCGGGTGCCGACCCCCAAGGGCGATCCGGCGGCCCCCTTGAAGGCGCTGATCTTCGACTCCTGGTACGATTCCTACCAAGGGGTGATCATCCTGGCCAGGATCTTCGACGGCGCCCTGAAAAAGGGTGACAAGATCCAGCTCATGGCCAACCGGAAAACCTACGAAATCCTGAAAATAGGGGTCTTCTCTCCCCACCCGCTGGAGGTTCCGGAACTGACCGCCGGCGAAGTCGGCTTCGTCATCGCCGGCATCAAGGTGGTGCAGGACGCCAAGGTCGGCGATACCATCACTCATCTTCACCGGCCCACCGCCGCAGCCTACCCCGGCTTCAAAGAAGTCACGCCGATGGTCTTCTCCGGCCTGTACCCCATCGACACGGCCGATTACGATGATTTGCGCGATGCCCTGGAGAAGCTGCGTCTCAACGACTCCTCCTTTTCCTTCGAGCCGGAAAACTCCATGGCCCTCGGCTTCGGTTTTCGCTGCGGGTTTCTCGGCCTGCTCCACATGGAGATCATCCAGGAGCGGCTGGAGCGGGAATTCGGCGTCGATCTGATCACCACCGCACCGACCGTCGTCTACCGGGTGACGACGGTCCAGGGTGAACTGCTGCAGATCGAGAGTGCCAACAAGCTCCCCGAAGTTCAGTTCATCGACTTCATCGAGGAACCCTTCATCCTGGCCTCGGTGCATGTCCCCAACGAATTCGTGGGGGCGGTGCTGGCGCTCTGCGAGGAGAAGCGGGGGGCTCAGCGGGAGATCAAATATCTCACCGCCACCCGCGTCATGGTCGTCTACGAACTCCCTTTCAACGAAATCGTCATGGACTTTTTCGACCGCCTCAAGTCGATCACCCGCGGCTACGCCTCCCTCGACTATGAGCCCCTCGACTACCGGCGGAGCGAGTTGGTGCGGCTCAACGTACTGATCAACGGTGAAATCGTTGACGCCCTGTCCTTGATCGTCCACCGTGACAAAGCCCAGTACCGCGGCCGGGAACTGGTCGCGAAGATGAAGGAATTCATCCCCCGCCAGCAATACGAAGTGGCCATTCAGGCGGCGATCGGCAATAAAGTCATCGCCCGGGAAACGGTCAAGGCGCTGCGCAAGGATGTCACCGCCAAGTGCTACGGCGGCGATATCACCCGCAAACGCAAGCTGCTGGAAAAACAGAAGGAGGGTAAAAAGCGCATGAAGCAGGTCGGGAGCGTCGAACTGCCTCAGGAAGCCTTCCTTGCCATCCTCAAGGTGAAAGAGCAGAAGTGATGAGCAAAAAACTGGAACAGCCGGCAGCCCCGGCCGCCGCTCCCGGACGGCCCGCTCCCAAGGGCAAATTCCGCGAAACCGTCGAAGCCGTGGCCGTTGCCCTGATCCTGGCGCTGGTGATCCGCACCTTCATCGTCCAGGCGTTCAAGATCCCCTCCGGGTCGATGGAGGACACCCTGCTGATCGGCGACCACCTGCTGGTCAATAAATTTCTCTACGGGGTCCAGTTCCCCTTCAGCGACCAGCGTTATTTTACGATCCGCCACCCCCAGCGCGGCGATGTCGTCGTGTTCGAGTTTCCCGAGGACACCCGCAATCCCAACCTTTCTTTCTGGGAGCGGAAAGATTTCATCAAGCGCGTCATCGGCACGCCGGGAGACGTGGTGGAGATCCGCGCCAAGCACGTCTACATCAACGGCCAGCTCTATCAGATCCCCCAGGAGGATCATAAGGATCCGAATCTGATCGAGCCGGCCGCCGGCTGCGATGCCACCGACTTTCCACGGCCCCAGTGGTGCCGTGACTTCATGCCGCCGATC
>JBBQBQ010000136.1:0-8913 GCA_038317685.1 Desulfuromonadales bacterium
GTTCGCTGGTAGCGAGGGAGAAAGTAGCCACCGCCACCCCGGCGGGGGTATAGCGCAGCTCCGGGTCCTTGCCGAGATTGCCTATCAGGATCACTTTGTTGACCGACATGAACGCGTCTCCCTTTCGGTTTAGAATGGCCAAGAGTCTAACGGAAATCCCTGATACTGTAAAGTCTTTACCGAAAAAGGTTTGACTGGACCGGTTAACTTCCCTAGACTTGTTTCTCCAAATTTCCCGGGAGTTTAACGCAGATGTTGCGCACCGTTTTTTTCCTCGCCACCTTCATCCCCCTGACTATCCTCGTCATCCTGACCGGTCTGCCGGCATCCCTGCTGAGTCCGAACTATTTGCATAACTGCGGCCGTTTCTGGGGATGGGCCGGCCTGCGTCTGGCAGGAGTGCGAATTACAGTCAGTGGCCAGGAGCATCTGCCGCGAACCGGGGCAACGATCTTCATGCCGAACCACCAGAGCCAGTTCGACATCCTGGCTCTCTTCGCCGGAATCCCAAACCAGTTCCGCTGGCTGGCCAAGGCCGAACTCTTCCGTATTCCCCTCTTCGGGCTGGCAATGCGTCGCGCCGGCTACATCCCGGTCACCCGCGACGACCGCCGGAAGTCTCTGCTGAGCATGCAGGAAGCCGCCAGGCGCATCATCGGCGGCACCTCGGTCATCGTCTTTCCGGAAGGGACCCGCTCCCCCGACGGCCACCTCCTCCCCTTCAAAAAAGGCGGCTTCATGCTCGCACTACAGTCCCAGGTACCGATCGTTCCGGTCGCCATCCACGGCAGCAACCGCATCCTCCCCAAGCATAGTTTCTGGCTGCAGGGCGGCGCCATTCGCATCGAGATCCTCCCCTCGTTTCCCACTGCCGGCCTCAGTCCGGCCGACCGTGAACCGCTGATAGCGGCCGTCCGCTCGTCCCTGGCAGAGGCGCTGGGGGAGGTTCCGGAGCCCGCCCGGGAGGACCAGTGACCGACTCCAACGCCCCTGCCGCCCTGTCGCCTCTCCACCCCGAGGCCATCCGCCTGCTGGCCCTCGGCGGCCTCGGCGAGATCGGCCTCAACATGCTCGCCATCGAAGCCGGAAGCGGCGACCTTCTCCTCGTCGATTGCGGGTTGATGTTCCCGGAAGCCTACATGCTCGGCATCGATCTGGTCCTTCCCGACATTTCGGTCCTGGCAGGACGCCGGAACGACATCCGGGGTCTCCTTTTGACCCATGGTCACGAGGATCACATCGGCGCGGTTCCTTTCCTTCTCGAGGCCCTTGGTTTCCCGACGGTCTACGGCACCGGCCTGACCTTGGGTCTGCTGCAGGGGAAACTCGCCGAGCACGGCCTCGCGACCCGCTCCAACCTGCAGCGGGTCGAGGTCCGCCAGCCTTTTTCTCTGGGGGTCTTCGAAGTCGAGTTCTTCCGAGCCGCCCATTCGATCGTCGACGGGGCCGGCCTGGCGATCCGGACTCCCGCCGGACTGGTGGTGCACACCGGCGACTTCAAGCTCGACCCGACTCCCGTCGATGGCCAGACCACCGACCTGGCGCGTCTCGCCGCCTACGGCGAGGAAGGGGTCCTCCTCCTCCTCGCCGACTCCACCAACGTCGAACGGGAAGGCTTCACCATTTCCGAGCGGGCCGTCGGCGAGGCCTTCCGGCAGATCCTTCCCGGTTGTACCGGAAAAGTTCTGGTATCCACCTTCTCTTCCAACATCCATCGCATCCAACAGGTCGTCGATGCAGCGCTGGCCGATGCCAGGAAGATTCTTGTCAACGGCCGCAGCATGGTTCAGAACATCGCCATCGCCCGCCAGCTCGGCTACCTGACGGTCCCGGACGACGCCCTCATCGAGCTGCGTCAGCTACGTGATCTGCCGCCCGAGAAGGTGGTGATCCTGACCACCGGCAGTCAGGGCGAGCCGCTCTCCGCGCTGGTCCGCATCGCCATGGACGACCACAAGCAGATTCGTATCGAACCCGGTGATACGGTCATCCTTTCCTCCAAGTTCATCCCCGGCAACGAAAAGGCGATCAGCGACCTGATCAACCATCTTTATCGCCGCGGGGCCGAAGTCTTCTATGAAACAACCAGCGAGGTCCATGTCTCCGGTCACGCCGCCCAGGAAGAGTTGAAGCTGGTCCTGAATCTGGTCCGGCCCCGCTACTTCGTGCCGATCCACGGCGAATATCGCCATCTGGTGCGCCACGCCCGCCTCGCCCGCGCCAGCGGGGTCACCGCCGAACGGGCCATCGTCCTGGAGAACGGGGACCCCCTGATCCTTTCTGCCAACGGCGCCCGGCGGGAGCCGCGGGTGGCCACCGGCCGGATTTTCGTCGACGGCAAAGGGGTTGGCGACGTCGGGGTCATGGAACTGCGCGACCGCAGTCACCTGGCCAACCACGGAGTGGTGGTGGTCCTGCTGGCCCTCAACCAGAAAGATGGCAGCATCCTCTACGGCCCGGAGCTGCTGACCCGGGGCTTCGTTCCCGAGGAGGTCAGCCGCGACTATCTTGAGCAGGCCCGCCTGGAGGTGCAAACCATGTTGTCCGAACACAGCCTGGAGGCCCTTTCGGATTGGGAGGAACTGCGGCTCGAGGTGCGCAAGACCTTGCGCCGCTTCTTCAACCGCACCATGGAACGCCGGCCACTGATCCTGCCGGTGATCCTGGAATTGTAGGCCGGAGCCGGCCTTCCGGGCGCTCCGGCCGCCGGGTTGAGGGGCTGGCATTTTCCTTGCCGATGTGAGAGGATGGGCCGCGCCTGACCTCTCCTTACCCCCGTTTTCGACCGGTTGCCGCCGATGACCCAGGAATCCAAGCCGCTCTTCCGGGAGCACCTCAAGAAGGAGATCGCCGGAGTCTTCTGGCTGGCGGCCGGGGCCTATCTGCTGCTGGCTCTGATTTCCTACAGCGCCGCCGATCCTTCCTTCAACAACAACCTTCATCTGGCCAAACCCCATAATCTCGGCGGCAAGGTCGGCGCCCACCTGGCCGATCTTGCCTTCCAGAGCTTCGGCCTGCCGGCCCTTCTCCTGCCCTGCGCCGCCCTCCTGTTCGCCTGGCGCCTCTTCAAGTTCCGCGACGTCAAAGTCCGCTTCTACAAGCTCGGCGCCTTCTTCATGCTCCTCTTCGGCCTCGACGGCCTGATTGCCCTCTACCTGGGGGAGGTCAGCTTCCTCGGCGAACCGATCGCCAAAGCCGGCGGAGCCGTCGGTGCGCTCCTGAAAGACGGTCTGGTTGATTATCTGAACGTGGCCGGAGCCGCCATCGTCCTGCTCGCCTGTTTTCTGGTCGGGGTGATGCTGGTGGCGCGATTCTCCATGGTCCTCTTCCTGGAGGGCCAGACCGCCCGCATCGGCGGTTGGCTGGAGGTCCGGCGGGCGGCCCGGGCCGCCCGCCGCGAGCAGCGTGCCCGCAATCACGGGGAGCATCTGCAGGCCAATCCGGTGATTCTGCGGCCGGAATCGAAACCGTTGCAGCCGCCGCTTAAACTCATCGCCAAAAAGAAAAGGAAGGACGATCCGGGTCCCCAGGAGGCCTTCGATTTCCTGGAGCCGACCGGCACCTACCACCGTCCGCCCCTGTCGCTCCTCGACCACGAGGAGGACGGGCCGAAACCGATCGACAAAGACTCGCTGACCATGCAGGCGCGAATCCTCGAGAAGAAGCTCAAGGATTTCAACGTCGATGGGGAAGTGGTCGAGGTCAAGCCGGGACCGGTCGTCACCATGTACGAATTCGCCCCCGCCCCCGGCGTCAAGGTCAGCAAGATCGCCGGCCTCTCCGACGACTTGACCATGGCTCTCAAGGCTCTCTCGATCCGCATCGTGGCCCCGATCCCCGGACGCGGGGTGGTCGGTATCGAGATTCCCAACCGGGAGCGGGACACGGTCTGGCTCAAGGAGATCCTTTCCACCGAGGAGTTCCAAAAAACCGGCGGGCGCCTGCCGATGGCCCTCGGCAAAGACATCTTCGGCCGCACCGTCGTTGCCGACCTGTCACGGATGCCCCACCTCCTGGTCGCCGGCTCCACCGGTAGCGGTAAATCCGTTTCCATCAACACCATGATCCTCTCTCTTCTCTACCGGGCAACCCCGGAGGAGGTCCGGATCATCATGGTCGATCCGAAAATGCTGGAACTCTCCATCTATGAGGGGATTCCGCACCTGCTGCTGCCGGTCGTCACCAATCCCAAGAAGGCCGCTCTGGCCCTGAACTGGGCGGTGCGGGAGATGGAGCGCCGCTATAAGCTGATGGCCGCCAAGGGGGTCCGCAACGTCGATGGCTACAACAAAAAGCTGGCCCGCGAGGACAAGGACAGGGAAGAGTTGAAGAAACGGGGGAAGGTGGTCGTCGAACCGTTCGACCCCGAGGAAGAAGAGCTGCCGGAGATCGAGCTGGCCGAAGGTGAGGAACTGGAGCACGGCCACCTGCCCTTCATCGTCGTCATCGTCGATGAACTCGCCGACCTGATGATGGTCGCCGGCCGCGAGATCGAGGAGTCAATCGCCCGCCTGGCCCAGATGGCACGGGCCTCGGGGATTCACCTGATCCTTGCCACCCAGCGACCCTCGGTCGATGTCATCACCGGCTTGATCAAGGCCAACTTCCCGACCCGCATCTCCTTCAAGGTCTTCTCCCGCATCGATTCCCGCACCATTCTCGATTCGATGGGGGCCGAAACCCTTCTCGGCATGGGGGACATGCTCTATCTTCCCCCCGGCACCGGCGCCCTGCAACGGGTCCACGGCGCCTTTGTCTCGGAGCTGGAAGTACAGCGGGTCGTCGATTTCCTGAAAAAGCAGGGGGAACCCCATTACGACCGCACCATCCTGGAGCCCCTTCCTTCCGGGGACGCCGGCGGGGATGACGGGGACGAACTCGACGAGAAGTGGGATGCGGCCCTGGCCCTGGTCGCCGAGACCCGCCAGGCCTCCATTTCCATGCTCCAGCGACGCCTCAAGGTCGGCTACAATCGGGCGGCGCGGATGATCGAAAAGATGGAGCAGGAAGGGATCGTCGGTCCGTCCGACGGCACCAGCCGGCCGAGGGAGGTCTTCGTCAACCGCATGCCGGCCCCCTGACCCGCCCAAGGCCCCGAAACCGCCAGCGCGCCCCCACTCAAAAGAGCGGGACGTCCCCGCTTTTCCGTTCTTGCAAACCCCGGTTCAGCTGCTATTCTGGATGCTTCTCTTTCCGTCGCAACGAGGGGCAATGAATTCCCAGGATCTCCACCATCTCCTCAGCGCGGTTCGCGCCGGCACCCTGAGCATCGAGCAAGGGCTGGAGCGGTTGCGCGATCTCCCCTTCGAGGATGTCGGGGTGGCGACCATCGATCACCATCGAGCCCTGCGCCAAGGGGTTCCCGAGGTGATCCTCGGGGAACGCAAGACCAGCGACCAACTGTTGACGATCCTTGATCGGATGGCCGTTCGCGGCGACAACATTCTGGTCACCAGACTCGCCGCCGACAAGGCGGAGGTCCTCCTCGATCGTTTCCCGACTGCCGAATATGACAGCGACGCCCGCACCTTCTGCCTGGTGCAGAAACCGATCGAGCCGGCCGGGAAAGGGACGGTGCTGATCGTCTGCGCCGGGACGTCCGATCTCCCTGTGGCCCGGGAAGCGGCGATCACGGCCCGGATGCTCGGCAATCCGGTGGCGGAACTGGTCGATGTCGGCGTCGCCGGCATTCACCGGTTGCTGGCCCGCAGCGCCACCCTGCGCGAAGCAGCGGTCATCATCGTCGTGGCCGGAATGGAGGGGGCACTCCCCTCGGTGGTGGGCGGGATGGTCGCGGTGCCGGTCATCGCGGTCCCGACCTCGGTCGGCTACGGCGCCGCCTTCGGTGGTATCGCAGCCCTTCTCGGCATGCTCAATTCCTGCGCCGGCGGCGTCACGGTGGTCAATATCGACAATGGCTTCGGAGCCGCTTTCGCCGCCAGCCGCATCAACCGTCTGGGACTTCAGTCGTGAGCGTTCTATATCTCGACCCTTTTTCCGGTGTCTCCGGAGATATGTTTCTCGGTCTGTTGGTCGACCTTGGCGTCAGCGCCGAGGCCCTTGAGACCGAACTGCGCACACTGCCGGTCTTCGACTGGCGGTTGGAGATTCGACGCGAACGCCGCCGCGGCATCGAAGGCTCCCGGGTCCTGGTTCACTGCGAAGGCGAGCAGAAACCTCGCAGTTGGGCGGAGATCGACCGCATGCTGGCGGAAAGCACCCTTCCAACGGCGGCCCGCGATCTGGCCCGGCGCATCTTCCACCGTCTCGGCACGGCCGAGGCGCACGTTCACGGGGTCCCGCTGGCGACCGTTCACTTTCACGAAGTCGGCGCCGTCGATTCGATTATCGACGTGGTCGGCGCCGCCCTCGGGTTGACCCTGCTGGCGGCGCGCAGCGTCGTCTGTGCACCGCTGCCGCTAAGTCATGGTCTGGTCGAAACCGCCCATGGCCGCTATCCGCTACCGGCCCCTGCCACCGCCGAACTTCTGCGCGGCGCTCCGGTCACCAGCGGCGATTGCGCCCAGGAACTGGTCACTCCGACCGGGGCCGCCATCGTTGCCGAAATCGCCCAGTTCGGTTCGCTGCCGGCGATGAATCTGGAGCGGGTCGGCTACGGCGTCGGCAGCCGCGATCTGCCGGATCGCCCCAACCTGCTGCGCGGCCTGCTCGGCACGCTGGCGCCCACACTGTTTGAGTCGGACGAGGTGTCGGTCATCGAGTGTCATCTCGACGACAGCAATCCCGAATGGCTCGGGACTCTCCTCGACCGCCTGCTGGAAGCCGGCGCCCTCGACGCCGGTTTGACGCCGCTTCAGATGAAGAAGAACCGGCCCGGAGTACGCTTGACGGTTGTCACACCGCCCCGCCTGGAGACCGACCTGGCCCGCCTGGTCCTGCGGGAGAGCAGCGCCATCGGTCTGCGCCTGCACCGGGAACGACGGCTGAAGCTGCGCCGCGAAGAGACAACGGTCGAGACCGCCATCGGCAGCGCCCGGATCAAACTGATCTACGAAGGAACCGCTTTGCTGCGCATCACTGCCGAACACGACAGCTGCCGGGAGTTGGCCGCCGCCAGCGGCCGCCCTCTCCCCGAGGTCTACCGACTGGTGGAACGGGCCGCGGGAAACCTGTTTGAAGGCAAGGGGAATCGTGAGGAATAGACCAGATGCCGTTGCGACTTCGCCACCTCCCCGTCTCCCCGACTGACTGAAACCGTGCGCCGCTTTATCCTCTTTCTCGCCAGCAACGGCGGCCTCGGTTATGCCCCCTGGGTCTCCGGAACCTTCGGCACCTTGGCGGGGATTCCCCTCTTTTGGCTGCTGGCACCCTTGCCGCCGGCACTTTGGGCATTGACGTGGCTGGCCCTTTTTTGCCTTGCCTGCTGGGCAGCAGAGGCTGCGGGGCGGATTTATGGGGTCGCGGACGACGGCCGCATCGTCATCGATGAACTGGTCGGTTATCTGGCGACGGTCGCGTTTCTTCCCTTTTCCTGGCCGGCGGCCATCCTCGGCTTCGTTTGGTTCCGGCTCTTTGACATCCTCAAACCTCCACCGGCCGGCTGGCTCGATCGTCACTGGAAGAACGGCGTCGGAGTGGTCCTCGACGATGTTGCCGCGGGCCTCTACGCCGCCGCGGCCCTGCGGTTAACCTTGCTTCTGGTGGGCTGAAGAGGGCGGGAGGTCCATCCCTCGACCCTCTCCATCGCTCCAACCCCCTCTCCTCTTCGGAGTTTTCATGCCCCTCAAGATCGCGGTCCTTACCATCGGCGATGAGCTCCTCAACGGGGAACTCGCCGACACCAATACCAAGGCCATCGCCGCCCTCCTCGGTGACCATGGCTATCGCCTGCGCGAGGCGCTGGCTGTCGGTGATGTCGAACCCGACATCGTCGAGGCGCTGCTGGCCCTGGTCGGGCGCCGCGACATCGTCATCGTCACCGGCGGTCTCGGTTCAACGGCCGACGACCTGACCGCGCGGGCTGCGGCAAGGGCCTTCGGTCGCCGCCTGGTCCTCAACGACGAGGCGCTGCAACAGATCCGGGACCACTTCGTCCGACGCGGCGAGCCACTGCATCCCCGCAACGAAAAGCAGGCGCTCCTGCCGCAGAAGACGCTGATCCTGCCCAACCGATGGGGATCGGCACCGGGGTTTCTCCTCCACCATAACGGTCGGGACCTTTATTTCCTCCCCGGTGTCCCGGCTGAAATGGTTGCCCTGCTCGAAGCCGAGGTCGTTCCCCGTCTCCAGCAACGCAGCGGGAACGAATTCCCGCAGCAGCAGCGCATCCTCAAACTCTTCGGCCTTTCAGAGCCGCGGAGCGAAGAGTTGCTGGGGCGGGCCGGGCTTCCGGAAGGGGTCCAGATCGCCTTCGGCGTCCCCTTCCCAGAGGTTCATGTCAAACTTCGGGCCAGCGGCCCAGAAGCTGATGAACTTCTTGACCGGGCCGAACTGGTCGCCCGTCGGGCCCTCGACGAATTCCTGGTGGCGGTCGGGGAGGAAACCCTGGCCGGCAACGTCGCGCGGCTGCTGACAGCCCAGGAGCGGACCTTGGCCCTGGCCGAATCATGCACCGGTGGCCTGGTCGCCAAGCTCCTCACCGACTTGCCGGGGGCTTCGGCCTTCCTCGAACGGGGGGCGGTGACCTACGCCAATGCCGCCAAGCAGGAGTGGCTCGGGGTTCCGGAGTCGATCCTGGACGGCGTCGGCGCCGTGAGCGCCGACTGCGCCCTGGCCATGGCCAAAGGCATCCGCACTGCGGCGGGGAGCGATCTCGGGCTAGCCGTCACCGGTATCGCCGGACCGAGCGGCGGCACCCCTCTGAAACCGGTGGGAACGGTCTTTTTGGCCCTGGCGGCGGCCGACACCGAACAGGTCAAGGGCTACCATTTTACCGGCGATCGTCAGGCGATC
>JBBQBQ010000137.1:0-8911 GCA_038317685.1 Desulfuromonadales bacterium
GTCACCATCACCCCTTGCTCAAACTGGCAGGTTTGGTTCGGAATGGGTGGCAACCTTGCGTCGGAATGACTGGCAAGTTTGGTTCGGAATCAGTGGCAACTTTGCGTCGGAATCGGTGGCAACTTTCGCTCGGAATATGCAGAAATGGCGGCGCCAGGCTTTGCGGATATCATTTTCGTGCTCCTCGATCAATTTCCAGGCAGCCGTCAGTTCCGCCTCGGCCAAACCGAAATTCCGTGCCGGCTCGATGCGCGGCTCGATCCAGAATTTAGCCTCGCCAGCATGACCGCTGACGTGAATATGCAGGCGCGACTCTTCGCGCGAAAAGAAATAAAAGCGTAACCCACCTGCTCTGAATACCGTTGGGCTCACATCCCCCTCCATGAGCTGTAGACATCCACTATCTTACTGAGGTCGCTTCGTCTTGCAAAGAAAAAACCCCCGGCCGGAAGTTCCGGTCGGGGGTTCGATCTATCTGAAGCGAAGTGTTTTTCGTCCCGGCAAGGCGGTCAAGGGGCTGTGCGGAGGCGTGGCAGCGCTACGCCGCACAAACAGACCCGAAGACTTACGCAGCCGGGGCGGGAAAGAACCGCTTCCTGCTTACTTGTACCCGGCCATCTCGTCGAACTGCAGATACTTGTAGATCGTCGCTTTCTTCGGCTCGATCTTCTCCTTGTAGACCGCCAGGTATTCCTTCGGCGTCGGCAGTCTGCCGAGGTTGGAGGTCACCGCGCCGAGTTCGGCGGAACCGAGGAAGACCTTGGCGCCGTTGCCGATGCGGTCGTCGAAGTTGCGGGTACTGGTCGAGAACATGTTGACGCCGTCGGGGACGCGGGCCTGGTTCCCCATGCACAGGGAGCAGCCGGCGATCTCGACGCGGGCGCCCATGGCGCTGTAAACCGAGAAGAGCGCCTCGTCCTTGAGCTGCTGCTGATCCATGCGGGTCGGCGGGCAGATCCAGGTGCGGATCTCCGGGTTGAACTTCTGGCCGCGCCAGATCTCGGCGGCGGCGCGGAAGTGGCCGATGTTGGTCATGCAGGAGCCGAGGAAAACGTCCTGGATCGGGGTCCCGGCGACCTCGGAGAGGAGCTTGACGTCGTCCGGGTCGTTGGGGCAGGCGAGAATCGGCTCGGTGATCTCCTTGAGGTCGATCTCGATCACTGCGGCATACGCGGCGTTCTTGTCAGCCTTGAGGAGGACCGGTTTTTTGAGCCACTTCTCGGCGTCCTTGATCCGTTTCTTGAGGGTGTTCTTGTCGGAGTAGCCCTCTTCGATCATCTTCTTCATCAGGGCCACGTTGGAGCGCAGGTAGGTGGCGACGCTGGCTTCGGAGAGTTGGATGCAGCCGGCAGCGGCGGAGCGCTCGGCGGCGGCGTCGGTCAGCTCGAAGGCCTGCTCGACGGAGAGTTCGGGAAGCCCTTCCATCTCCAGGATGCGGCCGTTGAAAATGTTGACCTTGTTCTTCTTGGGGACGGTCAACAGGCCCTGCTTGATCGCCCAGAAGGGGATGGCGTTGACGGCGTCGCGCAGGGTGATGCCGGGGTTGAACTGCCCCTTGAAGCGCACCAGCACCGATTCGGGCATGTCGAGGGGCATGAAACCCATGGCGCCGGCGAAGGCGACCAGGCCGGAGCCGGCCGGGAAGGAGATGCCGATCGGGAAGCGGGTGTGGGAATCGCCGCCGGTGCCGACGGTGTCGGGGGTCAGCAGTCGGTTCAGCCAGGAGTGGATGACGCCGTCACCGGGGCGCAGCGCCACCCCGCCGCGGGCGGCGATGAAGTTGGGGAGGTTCTTGTGCATTTTCACGTCCGCCGGCTTCGGATAAGCCGCGGTGTGGCAGAAGGACTGCATGAACATCGGCGCCTGGAACTTCAGGCAGGCGAGTTCGGTCAGTTCGTCGGCGGTCATCGGCCCGGTGGTGTCCTGGGAACCGACCGTGGTCATCTTCGGCTCGCAGGCGGTGCCGGGGAGGATCCCCTTGACGCCGCAGGCCTTGCCGACCATCTTCTGGGCCAGGGAGTAGCCCTGCCCCTGCTTCGCCGTCGGATTGTCGGGGAGAGTGAAGACGGTGGTCGGTCCCATGCCGAGGGCCTTGCGGGCCTTGTCGGTGACGGCGCGGCCGATGATCAGCGGGATGCGGCCGCCGGCCCGGAACTCGTCGGCGAGGGTGTTGGGGGCGAGGGTCAGCTTGGAGAGGACCTTCCCCTTCTCGTCGCTGATCTCCCCTTTTTTGGCGTTGATGATGATCAGGTCGCCGGTCTTCATGGCGGAGACGTCGGCCTTCAGCGGCAGGGCGCCGGAATCCTCGGCGGTGTTGAAGAAGATCGGGGCGATGACGCCGCCGATGATGACGCCGGCGGTCTTCTTGTTGGGGACGCAGGGAATCTCCTGGCCGATGGCCCAGAGGACGCTGTTGCAGGCCGACTTGCGGGAGGAGCCGGTGCCGACGACGTCGCCGACGAAGGCGACCTGGTAACCCTCCTGGCGGAACTTGGCGATGGTTTCGAGACCGCCCTTGAAGCGGGTCTTGCCCATGGCCAGGGCGTGAAGCGGGATGTCGGGGCGGCTCCAGGCGTCGCCGGCCGGGGAGAAGTCGTCGGTATTGATCTCGCCGTCGACCTTGAAGACCTTGACCTCGATCAGGTCGGGGACGCCGGGACGGCTGGTGAACCAGTCGGCGTCGGCCCAGGACTGCAGGACCTTCTTGGCGGCGGCGTTGCTCTTGGCGAGCTCCGCCACCTGGTCGAAGGCGTCGTAGACCAGGGTGATGCCGGAGAGGGCGCAGGCGGCCTCGTTGGCGATGTCCTTATCCTTGAGGGCGGCGACCAGGGGCGCGACGTTGTAGCCGCCGATCATGGTGCCGAGGATCTTCACGGCGTCCTTTTTGGAGACCAGCTTGCACTTCGCCGCGCCGCTGATGACCTGGCCGAGAAAGGCGGCCTTGACTTCGGCGGCGGGATCGACCCCCGGAGAGATCCGGTCCTTGAGGAGGTGCAGGAGGAAGTCCTCTTTCCCTTTGGGGGGATTCTGCAGCAGCTGGCAGAGGTCTTTGGCCTGGTCGGCGTTCAGGGGGAGGGCCGGAATCCCCTGTGCGTTGCGCTCTTTTTCATGCATCAGATAGGCTTCGATCATCTCTCTCTCCTTCTCATAAGTTGCCGTCCGGAAGGGACTCTTCCGCGGCACAGGAATCAATCTTCGGGGAGGTCCGCCCTAGCTTTGACTGCCGCGATTCGACAGTCCTTTCGACCCTCAAACGGCTACGAAATACTGCATACTGTATACGATCTTCCGGAAGCTTGTCAACGCCCAATCGGGCCTCAAACCGCCGCTGGATCAACCCTCCCGGAGGCTCTCCAGCACCTCCCAGCGCGCCAGCAGCGTTTCCAGTTCCACCTCGAGACCGGCCAGCTCGCCGGCGACGGCGGTGAGCCGTTCATGGTCGCCGAGCCGGGCCGGATCGGCGAGGAGCGCCTCCAGCTCCCCCTTGCGCTCTTCAAGGGCGGCAATGCGGGTCTCGACCGCCCCCAGCTCCTGTTTTTCCTTGAAGGAGAGTCCGGCCCGTTTGGGGCGCGCTTCACGACTTTTGGGAGCGGGCGCGGGGGCTCCGGAAGTCACCGGCTCAGGTTCGCGAAGGCGCTGGAAGTTGAGGAAGTCCTGGTAGTTCCCCGGATATTCCTGGACCCGGCCGCCCCCCTCGAAGTGGAGGATGCCGGTCGCAACCTTGTCGAGAAACCAGCGGTCGTGGGTCACCAGAAGCAGGCACCCGGGAAAATCGGCGAGGGCGGCTTCGAGGACCTGCAAGGTCGGGATGTCGAGGTCGTTGGTCGGTTCGTCGAGGACCAGCAGGTTGGCCCCTTCGAGAATCAGCCTGGCGAGGAGCAGCCGCGCCCGCTCTCCCCCGGAAAGGGTGGCGATCCGTTTCTTCTGTTCCGCCGGGGTGAAGAGGAAGTCCTCCAGGTAACCGACCTTGTGGCGTTTCTGGCCGCCGGGGAGGGTGACCCAATCCCCCTCGCCGAGGGCCTCGTGGACGAACTGTCCGGGATCGAGACCGCTCCGCTCCTGGTCGAGATAGCCGATGCGGCTCTTCTGGCCGAGGACGATCCGGCCGGCGGCCGGAGGGAGTTCGCCGAGGGCGACCCGCAGCAGGCTGGTCTTGCCGCAGCCGTTGGGACCGAGGATGCCGATCCGTTCGCCCCGGCGCAGGATAAAGGAAAAGTTCTCCACCAGGGTGGGTCCGCCGACCGCCACCGCCAGACCTTCGAAGTCGAGGACCGTGCCGCCGAGGGATCGGTCGGCGTTAAAGGCCAGGTCAAGGTCGCCGCGGCCCGGGGCGGCCTTCTGCCCCTGCAGGTCAGCGACCCGGTCCTTGCGCGCCTTCTGCTTGGTGGTGCGGGCCTTGGCGCCGCGCCGCAGCCAGGCCTCCTCGCGGCGCAGCAGATTGAGAAGCCGGTCCTGGCGGCGCTCGGCGCTCTCCAGTTGGGCCTGCTTCTGCTCCAGGTAGGCGCCATAGCCGCCGACGAAGGCCTGCATCCGTCCTTCGTCGAGTTCGAAGATGCGGCTCACCACCCGGTCGAGGAAATAGCGGTCATGGGTGACGAGGACGACCGCCCCGGGGTAGCCCACCAGCAGTTCTTCGAGGCTGCCGACGGTTTCGGCGTCGAGGTGGTTGGTCGGTTCGTCGAGGAGCAGGAGCTCCGGCTCCTCCAGCAGCAGGCCGGCCAGCGCCACCCGCTTGCGGTTCCCGCCGGAGAGGGTGCCGATGGTCCGTTCGAGGTCGGAAAGGCCGAGCCGGGCGCAGACCAGGTCGATCTTGTGGTCGAGGTGCCAGGCGCGGTGATGGTCGAGCCAATCCTGGACCTGGTGCTGTTCGCCCAGCAGCCGTTCAGCCTCAGGACCGGTCGCGGAGCCGAGGGCGGCGGCGAGCTCCTGGAAACGCTGCAGCTGGCGGCGGGCGGCGCCGAGCCTGACATCGAGGGTGGCGCGGATGGTCAGCTCCGGATCAAGATCGGGCTCCTGGCAAAGGTAGCCGGCGGTGAGGGCGCGCTTGCGCTGCAGCTGGCCACCGTCGGCCGTCTCGCTCCCGGCCAGGATCCGCAGCAGCGTCGACTTGCCGCAACCGTTGCGGCCGATCAGCCCGACCTTCTCCCCTTCGGCCACCGTCAGCGTGAGGTCCTTGAGGATGGTGCGGGCGCCGTAGCTCTTCTGCAGATCGCGCAGGTCGATGACGTTCATGGCTGGGTACCGTTCCCGGGGAGCATTCGGTGGGCGTGGTGCCGACCGCCCCCTTATACACCTCCGCCGGATGAAAGCCAAGGGAGCTTTGCGGGGGCGGAGTGACATATTCTGTCGCTCGGCGCGGCGAGACTGGCGATAATTGAACCGAAGGAGGTCGTCATGTTCGAAGTCGTGCTGTTGATCGGGTTTTTCTGTGTGGGGTTCTGTCATCTGCTGCCGGCGGAGGAGGGCGAGGAGCCGTTGCGGGAAGAGGAACCGCCGGCCCGCCGGCGACGCGACCGGCGCGGAACGGGGAGCACCCGTCCCTGCGGTTACGCCTGGGCGAGGAGGACGGCGAAGTCGGCGACGCCGACCGGGCGGCCGAAGAAGAAACCCTGCATGTAACGGCAACCGTTGCCGAGGAGGAAATTCCGCTGGCCGGAGGTCTCCACCCCTTCGGCGATCAGTTCGATCCCCATCCGCTCGGCCAGGTCGACGATGGAGCCGATGATGTTCTGGCTGTCGGGATTCTTCTCCAGATCGGAGATGAAGGACCGGTCGATCTTCAGGCGGTCGATCGGAAATTTGACGAGGTAGGAAAGGGAGGAGTAGCCCGTTCCGAAATCGTCGACGGCGATTCCAATCCCCCGGATCTTCAGATCGGTCAGCGTCTCCACCGTCAGATCGAAATCCTTGATCAAGGTCCCCTCGGTGATCTCGACTTCCAGCCCGTTCGGTTCCAGGCCCACCGTTTTCAGGACCTCTTCAATCATCTCGACCAGATCGGGCTGGTGAAACTGCCGGGCCGAAAAGTTCACCGCCATGCGCAGGGGACGGCCGGTCGCCTGCCGCCAGGCGACCACCTGCCGGCAGGCCGTCTCCAGAACAAAACGACCGATGGCCAGGATCGACCCGCTGTCTTCCGCCAGAGGGATGAAGACATTCGGGGAGATGGTTCCCAATTCCGGGTGATGCCAGCGCAGGAGGGCCTCGGCCCCGATCAGTCGGCGGTCGGCGCCATCGACCTGGGGCTGGTAGACCACCTCCAGCTGCCCCAGATCGAGCGCCCGCCGGAGTGCGGCATCGAGGGCCAGCCGTTCCACCGCGCGGCTTTGCAACGCCGGGGTAAAGAACTGGAAATCGCCCTCCCCCGTCCCCTGGGACTGGTTCAAGGCCGACTCGGCGTTGCGCAGCAGGGTGTGGGTATCCCGCCCATCCTCGGGGAAGAGGGCGATTCCGGCGCTGACTTTGAGGAAGATTTCGACCCCTTCGACCCAGACCGGCTCTTCGAGGGATTGCCGGGCTTTTTCCAGGACCGTCGCCGCGTCCTCGGCCTGACGCAGGCAGGGGAGGAGGAGGAGGAAGCGGTTCGCCCCCCACCGGCCGACCGAGTCGTCGGGGCGCAGGCAGCCGGTCAACTGATCGGCGACCTCCCTCAGCAGCCGGTCTCCGGCGGCATGGCCGAAACTCCCGTTGATCTCCTTCAGGTTGTTGACCCCCAACTCCACCACCGCCACCCGTTCCTGCAACCGTTGGGCATGGGCCAGGGCCAAGGTCAGGCGATCTTCGAGGAGATGGCGGTTGGGGAGGCCGGTCACCGGGTCGAAATTGGTCAGGAATTTGATCGATTCCTCGGCGACCCCCAACTCCCGGGCATGGCGTGAGACGGACAGAATCTGCCGGTGCAGACGCCGGGTTCCCCATAGGAGGAGAGTCGCACCGAGCAGCCAGATCGCGCCGTATCCCCCGACCACCATGAGTTGATGATGGCGGTCGGCGGCCTGCAGGGGGGCGAGCGGCACGCTCAGGCTCACCCCTCCCAGCAGCTTTCCCTCCCGGTAGCCCTGGTCGGCGTGGCAGCGCAGACAGCTCTTGACGGCCGAATAGGGGGCGAGCAGCCGGAGAGCCTCCCGACCGTCGACGACCTCCACCCCGGAGAATTCGGCGGCACCTCTCTGCAAAGCCTGCAACCCCTTAGTCTCCCAGGGGTCGGGGAGGTTCTTCGGGTTCATCGGCGCGAACCCGGTCAGGCGCTCCCGGATCCGATCATTGCGGACATGCGCGGCATGGACCTGCTGGGCCAGGAAGGCCGGATTGACCAGGGTCAGCCGCCGGCCGTCGCGGGTGGTGACGTCCCGTTCGGGGAGGAAGTTGAGGAGGGGATTCGGCAGGGTATGTTCATCGAGCGGGATATAGACCCCCCCCAGATCGGAACTCCACTGCATATAGTCGAGGTCACGCTGATAAAGAGAGCGGGCCTGGATCAACGCTTCGGAGACGATCCGCTCCTGTTCCCCCCGCCAGTGAAAAATCCCAGGAACGGCAATCGTCAAGGTCCAAATCCCCAGCAGGATCAAGAAATAGTCTTTGAGGTTCCACACTTGGTCCGAAGTTCTGGGCATGTGGCGTCCTTGGCATCTTGCCTTTGGGGGGTTCGGCTGATGACCGTTCAAGCCGGCTGCATGGTCATTTGCTTGGGTTCCTTGGCCAACTGGAAAAAGGCGACCAACTCCTCCAGCTGCTCCGCCTGGGCGGAGAGTTCCTCGGCGGTGGAGGCCATCTCCTCGGAGGAGGCGGCGTTCTGCTGGATGACCCCGTCGAGCTGCTGGATCGCCTGGTTGATCTGGCCGGCGCCGGCATCCTGCTCCTTGCTCGAGGCGCTGATCTCCTGCACCAGTTCGGCGGTCTTCTGGATCGAGGGGACAATGACGTTGAGGAGACTGCCGGCCTTCTCCGCCACCGCCACGCTGGAAGCCGAAAGCTTGCCGATCTCCCCGGCGGAGGCCTGGCTCCGTTCGGCGAGTTTGCGGACCTCGGCGGCGACCACCGCGAACCCTTTCCCCTGCTCGCCGGCGCGGGCCGCCTCGATGGCTGCGTTGAGGGCCAAAAGATTGGTCTGGCGGGCGATCTCTTCGATGATGGTGATCTTGCCGGCGATCTCCTTCATCGCGGCCACCGTCGCGGCGACGGCCGCCCCCCCTTCGCGGGCCTCGGCGGCAACCTTAAGGGCGATCTTCTCGGTCTGCAGTGCGTTGTCGGCATTCTGCCGGATGTTGGCGGTCATCTGCTCGATGGAGCTGGAAGCTTCCTCGGCGGCGGCCGCCTGCCGGTTGGTCCCTTCGGACATCTCTCCGGCGACGGCGCTCAGGTTCTGGCTGCCGCTGCCGACCAACTGCGCCGCTCCCTGGACCTGGCCGAGGATGCTCTGGAGCTTGGCCACCATCGCCCGCAGAGCCAGGCCGAGACCGTCCTGGCTGGAAGCCAGCTCCACCTTGCGGGTCAGGTCGCCGCCGGCGATGGCCCCCGCCAGCTCCTGCCGTTCCCGCTGATTGATGGCGAGGCCGTTGATGATGCTGCCGAGCTCCTCCATTTCATGGTGCGCCCCGTAGACGTCGCAGGTCCGGCAGTCCTCCCCGGCCGCCGCCTTCGGACAGTGCTTGATGACCGAGAAGGAGCCGCTGGTGACCCAGCAGTGATCCTCCTTGGCGTAACTCGGGCAGTCCTTGATGCCGCACTGCTTGACGACCGAGCAGTTGACCGGCGTCCCCATCGGCAACTGCTTCGCAGTGGCGCCGCTGGCGACCTGTTCGAGGATGACGATCGCCTGGCGCAGCGGCCCGGTCAGCTTGCGGCTGGCGAGGACGGCTATCCCGCCGCCCAGGGTCAAAAACAGGATGCCGAGAGCGAACTGCCCCCC
>JBBQBQ010000138.1:0-8908 GCA_038317685.1 Desulfuromonadales bacterium
TTATCAAAATAATTGACATGAATTGTCAGGTATGATATCGATTGGCTAATTCGGGTCAGGGAATGAGGTTCCCTGTTACGAGTCCTGTCAACCACTGGAGATCATGGAGGCGGCCTTTGATTCAGTCCTGGCGTGAAGATATCAAGGCAGTATTCGAGCGCGACCCTGCGGTGCGGAGCGTGTTCGAAGTCGTTTTCTGCTATCCCGGGTTTCATGCCATGCTTTTTTATCGGGTGGCGCATTTCATGTGGACTCTCCGGCTCTACTTCCTCGGACGATTTATCTCCCATTGGGGACGGTTTTTCACCGGCATCGAAATTCACCCGGGAGCCAAAATCGGGAGGGGCTTTTTTATCGACCACGGCATGGGAGTTGTCATCGGGGAGACCGCCGAGATCGGTGATAATTGCACTCTCTATCATGGGGTGACCCTCGGCGGGACCTCCTGGGCCAAGGAAAAAAGACACCCGACCCTCGGAAACAACGTGGTGGTCGGTAGCGGTGCAAAAATTCTCGGGCCTTTTACCGTTGGCGACAACAGCAAGATTGGATCGAATTCGGTGGTGGTCAAGGAAGTGCCGCCCAATTCGACGGTGGTTGGGGTGCCGGGACGGGTGGTCCTCTCCGAGGGACAGGCAACCGAGACCAAAACCGACCTTGAACACGGGCGGCTCCCCGACCCGGAAGCCAAGGCGATTAGTTGCCTGTTTGATCAAATCCGGGTATTGGAACGCCGGGTTCGTGAGTTAAGCGAAGAGCAGGCCGCATTGCGCGAACGGCTCGCCGAGACCCCGCCGGCGCTGAAGAGGGTCTGATCATGCGCCTGTCCACCAAGGCCCAGTATGCCGTGAGGGCAATGGTCAGTCTCAACCTCTATGCCGAGGGGGGACCTGTCACCATGAAGGAAATTGCCGCGCGGGAAGAAATTTCGTTACCGTATCTGGAGCAGTTGTTCGTAAAATTGCGGCGCGGTGAGATTGTTCAGAGTGTGCGTGGGCCAGGAGGGGGCTATCGGCTTGCCCGTCCTGCCGAAGATATTCGGGTTGATCAGATCATCGACAGCGTGGAAGAGACTCTGGTTCCGGTTTCCTGCATGGACCAAGATGGACGTTGCCTCTGCGTTGATCATTGTATTACTCACAACGTATGGCAGGGTCTGGGCAACCGAATCCGTGGCTTTCTGGCCTCGATTACGCTCGCAGACCTGACTCGCGAGGCGCAGACCAATTTGAAGTTGGGAAAGTCAAATAATTGAAAACTGCGACAGGTGATCTGTCCCTGAAAACAGTTTTTATTTCTGGCCTGGCCCCTTGTCCATTGGCCATTGGCCCGACTCAGTATGGAGGAATTTGGTGAAACATATTTACATGGATAACAATGCGACGACGGCCGTTCGCCCAGAGGTGCTCGAGGCCATGATTCCTTATTACCGCGAGCAATTCGGCAACCCGTCGAGCATCCACTGGGCCGGTCGGGCTGTTGGCGGAGCTATGGAAAAGGCTCGTGGGCAGGTTGCCAGGATGCTCAACTGTTCCCCAGCGGAAATCGTGTTCATTGCCTGTGGCAGCGAAGGCGATAATATGGCGATCAAGGGGACCGGATACGCCCTGGCTGAAAAAGGAAAACATATCATTACGACCGCGGTTGAACACCCTGCGGTCCTTGAGACTTGTCAGTTCATGGAGAAACAGGGCTTTCAGGTCACCTACCTCCCTGTCGATCGTGATGGTATGCTTGACCTGCAGCGGCTTGAAGCGGCCATAACCGATCAGACGATTTTGATTTCAGTGATGTGGGCAAACAACGAAACCGGGAACATCTACCCGATCGAGGAGATCGGGGCCATTGCCCGAAAATACAAAGTCAGGTTTCACAGTGACGCCGTACAAGCCGTAGGCAAGATTCCCGTCGATGTGCAGCGGGCCAATGTGGACCTGCTGGTCCTCTCGGGCCACAAGCTTGGTGCTCCCAAAGGGGTTGGTGCCATTTACATCCGCAAAGGCACACGCCTGACCCCGTTGCTCCACGGCGGGCATCAGGAACGCAATCGGCGGGCCGGAACCCACAACGTGGCGGGGATCGTCGGTCTTGGCTTGGCCTGTGAAATTGCCGAGTCAGAACTTGGGACTTATGCCAAGCAGGTCGGAAGGTTGCGCAACCGTTTGGAAGCCGGCATCCGGTCCAGCATCCCCGACATTAAACTCAACGGTCACCCTGATCCGAAGCGGCGTCTTCCGAACACCCTCAATGTAAGTTTTGCCTATATCGAGGGAGAATCACTCCTTCTTAACTTTGATATAAAAGGAATTGCCGCAAGTTCCGGATCAGCATGCACATCGGGGTCTTTGGAACCGTCGCACGTCATGGGAGCTATGTGCGTCGATGTGGTTCTGGCCCATTCCAGTACCCGTTTCAGCCTCGGACGCGATAATTCCGAAGCCGACGTCGATTATATCCTCGAAATCCTGCCGCCGATTGTCCAGAGGTTGCGGGAGATGAGTCCTTTATACAACCGCAAAGAACCCTTGACCTGTGATGAATGCAACATAGTTCGGAAGCTGTGACCTTCGGCTGGACGAAACCTTTTTCTGTGAGAATAGTCTGGCCCTGATTAGCGAACAAGGAGAGAACGATGTATACCGAAAAAGTCATGGATCATTTTAGCAACCCCCGGAATGTGGGTGAAATCGAAAACGCTGATGGTGTCGGAGAGGTTGGCAATGCCTCCTGCGGCGATATTATGAAAATCTTCCTCAAGGTAGAACATGCTGTCATCAAGGACATCAAATTCAAAACCTTCGGGTGCGGTGCGGCGATTGCGACCTCCTCCATGATCACCGAAATGGCTATCGGCAAAACGCTCGATGAAGCCATGGAACTGAGTAACGCGGCGGTAGCCGAAGCCCTCGACGGCCTGCCGGCGCAGAAGATGCACTGCTCAAACCTCGCGGCCGATGCCCTGCACGAGGCGATCAAGAATTATCGGGAGACGCATCCTTAACGCCGGTCAGCGTGGCAATCTCTCGAACTAACGCGACTTGAGGGTCGGGTGAGGGTGGTCGGCGACACGAGACCGCCCTCCTTGTTTATTATTGTCCAATTTAGGGATGTTGCGCCTGGAAAACAGGTCGCGGAAGATTCATGACGAAGATGAAGAGAAGACGGATGGTCGTTGCCATGAGCGGCGGGGTTGATTCGTCGGTGGCGGCGGCGTTGCTGGCGGAACAGGGCCATGAAGTCATCGGCCTGACGATGCAAATCTGGGACTATTCCACCTTTACCGCCGACCATGGCGAAACCTTCGGCACCTGCTGTTCCCTCGACGATGTTCACGACGCCCGACGGGTGGCTGAAACCATCGGCATTCCCTTTTATGTGGTCAACTTTGAAAAAGCTTTTCAACAGCAAGTCATCGACCGGTTTTGCGACGATTATTTTTCCGGCCGCACTCCGAACCCTTGCGTGCTGTGCAACCAGCGGCTGAAATTCGAGTTGCTGCTCCGCCGGGCTCGCGAGCTTGAGGCGGATTGGCTGGCGACTGGTCACTATGCACGGATTACTGAAGAAGGCGAGGGTTACAGCTTGCGCAAAGGGCTCGATTTCTCCAAAGATCAGAGCTATTTCCTGTTCACTCTCGATCAGGAACAGATGCGCCGGGTGCGGTTTCCCCTGGGGGACTTGACCAAAGATCAGGTTCGGAGCCATGCGACACGTTTTAATCTGCCGGTTGCCGAAAAAGCCGAGAGCCAGGATATCTGTTTCGTTCCGGACGGTGATTACGTACGCTTTCTTGAAACTGAACGGGGGCCGGGGAGGATGAATGGGGAGATCGTCCATGTCGCCACCGGCAAGGTCCTCGGCGCCCACCTCGGGACCTACCGATACACCATCGGCCAACGACGGGGATTGGGTATTGCCTGGCCCCAGCCCCTCTTCGTGGTCGGCATCGATGCCGAAACTCGGCGGGTGCTGGTCGGTGAAAAGGAGCACCTTGCGGTCCATTCGCTGATTGCCCACGATGTAGTCTGGGGGGCGGAAGTCCCGAACGCTCCCTTTCGTGCGGCTTGCCGAATCCGCTATCGGCACCAAGAAGTCCCGGCCATCATTGAACCATTGATCGGTGGTCAGGTGAGGGTGTCCTTTGACCAACCCCAGTATGGGGTGACTCCCGGTCAAGCGGCGGTCTTCTATGCCGGGGAGAAGGTCCTCGGGGGAGGTTGGATCGCGTGAAAGGGACCGTGGCCATTGCCACCTTGGGATGCAAGACCAACCAGTTTGAATCGGCGGGGATGGAGGAACGGTTACGGGACGCCGGCTACCGGGTGGTTCCTTTTGAAGCCGGGGCCGACTTGGTGCTGATTAACACCTGTACCGTCACAGCGGCGACCGACAAGCAGTCCCGCAACCTGGTTCGCCGGGCGCGGCGCCTGAATGTTGCTTGCCGGGTGGTGGTGACCGGCTGCTATGCCCAAGTGAATCCTGAGGAACTGCGGGTCATTCCGGGGGTGGCACTGGTCCTCGGCAATCAAGAAAAACTCCGATTCCTGGAGTTGCTGGAGGGTGGCGCCGAGTTGGTCCAGGTCTCTCCGGCCCGCGATGAAACCGATGCCGCACCCCTGACGGTTTCTTATTTTGCAGAGCGTAGCCGAGCCTTTGTACAGATTCAGAATGGCTGCGACGCTTTTTGCAGCTACTGCATTATCCCTTATGCCCGAGGGCGAAGTCGTTCGGTGCCGGTCGATGAGGTGGTCGATCAGGTGCGGAAACTGGTGGAAGGGGGCTACCCCGAAATTGTCCTCACCGGAATCCACATCGGAGGCTACGGTCTCGACCTGGTTCCAGCAACCACCCTGCTGGAGTTGCTGCGACGGCTTTCCAGCCTAACCGGAGTTCGCAGGTTGCGACTCGGATCCCTGGAGCCGACCGAACTCCCTGATGAACTGATCGAGGAACTGGCTGGAAGCAGAATCCTCTGCCCGCACCTCCATCTTCCTTTGCAGGCCGGGAGCGACAGGGTGCTGCAACGCATGAACCGGCATTACGATACTCCCTTTTTTCGAAACCTCGTTGAGAAGGTTCATCGGCGCCTCCCTGATGGGGCGATCGGCCTTGATGTCATCGCCGGTTTCCCCGGCGAAACCAATGATGATCACAACGCCACCTTGGCCATGATCGAATCCTTGCCAGTCAGTCACCTTCACGTCTTTCCATTCAGCCGCCGCCCGGGCACTCCTGCCGCCACTCTGCCTGACCAACTTTCCGGGGACCTGATTAAGGAACGGGCGGCCCAGCTGCGGACCCTCGGTGATCGCAAACGGGAGATCTTTGCCCGGCGTTTTATTGGGGAACGATTGGAAGTCGTGGTGGAAGGAGGTCCGGATCCGTTGCAGCGGCGGGGTGTGACTCGCAACTACCTTGTGATCCGATTTTCCGGGACGCCCGATCTGATCGGTGAAACTGCCTGGGTGCTGGTCATGGGCTGGCAAGAGGGTGAGCTGTGGGGGGAATTGACTTGACGGGGCCATCGGAACGGCAGCGGGTGCACTTGGTGGTCCCCGGGAGCGCTGACGGCCAGCGGCTCGATCTGTTCCTGGTCAAGACCCTTGAGGGCACTTCGCGCCGGGAGATCAAGCGAGCTTTCGATGGGGGACGGGTCTTTGTCGACGGAGCTGTAGTGCGTCGCGCCGGTTACCCGCTTGCCGGCGGGGAAGCGATTCAACTGACATTGGCGTCGGCGCCCCGGTTGCCAGAGCCCTCCGCCCTGAAGTTGCTGTTTCGCGACACTTGGCTCCTCGCCGTGGATAAACCGGCCGGCCTTCCCGCCCATCCGACGGTTGCTGGTCGCTCCAACGCTTTGGACCTGGTTCGGGACCTTTTGAAAAACAATGGAGAAGATGGCCAGCCGATCCTTCTGCACCGGTTGGATGCCGATACCTCCGGAGTCCTTCTTTTCGCCTTGACAGCGGCCGCCAATCGATCGGTTGCCGGCCAGTTTTCCGACCGCCGGGTCGGCAAGAGCTATTTAGCGCTGGTGGCGGGTTCACCTCCTGAGACCCTGGAGATTGCCGACCATCTGAAACCGGGAGTACGCGGACGTACCGTGCGGGTCGCCAGCGGTGGTCAGCCGGCACGAACCATTCTTCGCACCCTGGCCCAAGGAACAGGGTTCGCCCTCGTGGAGGCGAGACCCCACACCGGAAGGACCCATCAGATCCGGGTGCATCTTGCCGCGGCCGGTCACCCCCTGATCGGGGACCGACTCTACGGCGGCCCGGTTGCTCTCCCGGTGCCGGGGAGCGGAGTCCTCACAGCCTCCCGTCATCTGCTCCATGCCCGAAGCCTGACCATTTGCCACCCCGGTACTGACCAAAACTTGACCATCGTATCGCCCCTTCCGAAAGACTTCCTACCCTTTATGGAACACCTTCCCATCCTTGCCGACCTGGACCCTTAAGGGCAGGGCGAACCGGGAAGAGGTTGAACCGTGTCGCCTGTCAGGATGGAACGGTTAAAGATGCGCGGGAAGATTCTGCAGGGCACGCCCCCGGCCGCGCTCAAGATTCACGCAGGCGAGGAGGAGAATCCCGACCATGAAAAAGCCCGAAAGGGCGAGAATGGCGAGTCTGGTCGAACCGGTCAGATTGGCGATGAGGGCAAAGACGAGTGGGCCGAAGATGGAGGCGAACTTGTCACTGATGGCGTAGAAGCCGAAGAAACGGGCGCTTTTCCCGGGGGGGATGAGAGTGGCAAAGAGGGAACGGGAGATCGCCTGACTGCCGCCGAGGATCAAGGCAACGAGTAGGCCGAGGAGCCAGAACTGCCATCCCTTGGTCATGCTGAAAGCAAAGACGGTGATGGTCAGAAACACGACCAAACTGAACATGACCGTACGTTTGGGTCCCCAGGAAGCCGCCAAACGCCCGAAAAGCAGGGCGGCCGGCATGGCTACAAACTGGATCATCAGAAAAGTGCCGAGAATGGTGGTCTGGCTGAGACCGAGTTCCTCCCGGCCGAAAATGGCCGAAACGCTGATGACCGTCTGGATGCCGTCATTGTAGAACAGGAACGCCAGTAAAAAGAGGCTGAGATCTCGGTAGTGGACCAGGTCGGTCAGAATCCGCAGGTAGCCCGTTAACCCTTTGAAAGGCGGGGTCGAGCTGGGCAAGGCAGCTTCCTCCCGGACCCAGAAAAAGGTCGGAAGGGCAAAGGCGAACCACCAGCAGCCAGTCAACAGAAAACCGGCCCGGGTTGCCACTCCTTTGTCGGCAAAACCGAGCGGAGCCGCGAATTGGATCATCAAAAAAACCACCAAAAGGACCAGCCCCCCACCAATATACCCAAGGGCATAGCCGCGAGCTGAGAGCTTGTCCAGATTGGGACCGCTGGCAAGGGACGGCAAGAAAGCGTTGTAAAAGATATTGCCGCCGGCAAAGCCGATATTGGCAACGACGAACAATCCCGCCGCCAGCAGATAGTCGCCGGGACCGGTTGTGGCCAGGAAGCAGGTGGCGACGCTTCCCGTCAGGCAAAAAACGATCAGGAGCCGGCGCCGTAGGCCGCGGCGGTCTGCCAAACTGCCGAGAGCTGGTGCCGCAATGGCCACCAGCAGCATTGACAGGGAAATCGCGTATCCCCAAAGAGCGGTAGCCGGCATGTGCCAAAGGCCCCAAGGGAGGGGGATTTCTACTCCTTCCCTTGGGACCAGTGAGGCGATGTAGATCGGCAGGACGGCGGCTAAAACCACCGTTGCAAAGGCTGAGTTGGCCCAATCGTAAAGGCACCAGCCAATTTGAGCTTGGCGGTTACTTGGTTTTTGCATCCGGACGGGCGTATTTCCCGGGTTGATCCGAGGGTTTGGTTTGCGCCTGTCCGTTGGTTTTGTTGGTCGGCTTGTCGCCCAGAAGTTTTTCAAAGGTTTCGGTATTTGCGCCGCTCACGAATTCGCCGTTCACCCAGTAGGTAGGGGTCGAACGGATACTCAGGCTGTTTCCAGCGGCCAAATGTATGGACAGCTTGCCATTATCTTTGAAGGCCGGAAGAGGGGTCGCGTCGTACTTGCCCGCCATAACCTCTTCATAAGCTTTTGCGGGGTTGGCAGAAGAAAGGATGTAACGGGCTTTCTCCTCGGCTTTGGGATGCATCTTGAGCGGGAAGAGGAAGACATAGCGGGTCACGTCTTTGCGCTTCGCAAAAAAGGCTGAACCCTGCCGGCAGTAAGGGCAATCGGGGTCGGTGAATTCGATGACCTGGTTTTTCCCGCTGCCGATCTTGATTGCCTGGTCGAGGGGGAGGGTGTCAAGTTTTTTGGTAACAGCCCGGCCGACGCTTTCCTTGGTCAGGTTGTTCCCTTTGCTGTCCATGAGTTGACCGGCAATGATATGACCGCTGGCCGGAAAAAAATAGAGAAGTCCCTTGGGAGTGTAGACTTCGTAAAGTCCGGCGACCGGGGTCGCGCGGTATTCTTCGGCCATCTCGGCGACTTGGGGGAAGAATTTTTTAAGAGCTTCGGCGACTTGGTTGTCTTTGGGCAGGGGGGAGAAAGTTTCTTCAGCGTTGGCCGCGGGACCGGTTAGTATGAGGCTGCCCAAGAGGGCCAATGCACCAAAAAGAACTCGGCCTGAGGTGATTTTTAACATTGGATGACTCCCTTTTCTGGTGATTTGGTTTGACGCTGACGACATAGCCACTGACGATATCCGCACTCGGAGGGCAGCCACCGGACGCTGGCAACAATATCCGGGGTGAGGCGCAAACAGCCTTCGCCGACCTCAAGGCGCTTATCATAGACCCGGCATTCCCGGGAGATGATATCTAAGTGTTGGCAGGCAACAGACGTGAAGTGAATAATACCGTCTCCGCCCTCCCATTTTTCGAAACAGCATTCTCCGCAGCGACGGCACAACCCCTC
>JBBQBQ010000139.1:0-8884 GCA_038317685.1 Desulfuromonadales bacterium
GGGCGGGCACAGGCCTTGAGGGTGGCGGCGACGACCTTCAGGGCCTGGTCGCCTATCTCATGGCCGAAGCGGTCGTTGAAGTTTTTGAAGTGATCGATGTCGAGGAAGATGAGGCCGAAGAGGTAGCGGTACCGTTGGAACTCCTCGATCCGGGTCCTCAGTTCCGCCTCCAGGTGGCGTCGGTTGGAGAGCCCGGTGAGCGGGTCGACCATGGCCAGCCCCTGGAGTTCCTCCATGCGCTGGCGCAGGGCGTGCTGGCCGCTGATGTCGCTGAAGAGCTCGATCCCGCCGACGATCATCCCTTTCGAATCGCGCATCGGCGAGGCCCGGACCGAGACCGGCACCCGGTGGCCGTCCTTGTGCTGCAGATAAATTTCCGCGGCGCGAAGCTGGCCGTCGGCCATCGTCGCCGCCAGGGGGCATTGGCCGTGACAGAGGGAGTTGCCGCTGCAGTCAACGTGGACCAGGATATTGTCATAGCAGTGGGAGCCGATCACCTCGGCCGCCCGGTAGCCGGAAATCTCCTCGGCAGAACGATTCCAGTAGGTAATGCGGCGTTCCAAGTCGGTGAAGTAGACCCCGTCGTGGAGTTCCTCGAGAAATCCCCGCCAATCGATGTCGAGATTCAAGCCCATCCTCTTCAATCCCCCGGTGCCGGATTTTAATCCTATTCTGCGCCAGCGGGAGGGGATTTACAACCCCGTCGGCGTTTTTCAGAAGGAGGGTTTTTCCGTTGGCCGGGCCGGCAGATAGCGGGCGAGGAGCCGGAAGAGGGACGGGTAGACGACGCTGGCGACGAGGGCAGTGAGGATCAGGGCGGCGCTGAGGACGTCGGAGATCAGGCCCATGCGCTTGCCGAGGGTGCCGGCGACGACGATCATCGACAGCGGGGCCGAGAGGAGGACGGCCATGGCCGTCGCCTCCCGGAAGGTGAGCCGCAACGGCCGGACCAGCAGGAGAGGGTAGAGGTTGCTGACTAGGACCATGGCGGCGAGGGCCAGGGCGGTGAGGACGATCTGCGGCGAGGTGAGAATCTGCAGGTCGAGCTGGGCGCCGACACCGATGAAGAAGAAGGGGATCAGAAAGCCGAAGCCGAGGGCGTTGAGTTTCTCCTCGAAGCGCCCCATGCTGCGGAAGACATGGCTGAAGGCCATCCCGGCGAGGAACGAACCGAGGATCGGCTCGGCCCCGGCGGCGGTGGCCAGGAGCCCGCCGCCGAAGGCGACGACGACGACGGTCCGCACCCCTTCCTCGACGGGATCTTCACTCTCCATAACCTTCTCGACCCGCTCGGGGTGCCACCAGGCGAGGAGATAAAGGAGGCGCAGGACCAGTAACGCCAGGCCGAAGAGGAGGGCCAGTTTGCCCAGTTCCAGCCCAGCCCCCCAGGAAAGGCCGTGTTTCTGGTAGGCGTCGATGACGGTCAGGACCAGGATCGACAGCAGTTCGCCGGTGAGGGCGACGCCGATGATGTCCCGCCCCAAGGGGGTGCGGTTGAGGCCGAGTTCCTTGAGAACCGGGATGGCGATGCCGGCGGAGATCATCGCGACCGCAACCCCCAGGAAGTAGGGCTGGCCGAAGGCGACAAAGAGCAGGGGGGTGACCGAAAAGGAGAGGATGGAAATCAGCACGTACCAGAGGGTTTTACCGCTCTTGCGCACGCTGCGCAGGTCGAGTTCGAGGCCGGCGATGAACATCAGGTAGATGAATCCGAGCTCCCTCAGCAGCTCGAACCAGTCGGGATGGCCGGTAATCAGGGTATTGAAGAGGATGACTCCGTAGACGATTTCCAGCGCCGCCGAGGGGAGGGAGAAACGGCGGGCGAGGAACGGGATGATCGCCACGCCGAGAACCACCAGAAAGAGGGAGAGCTGCTCATGGATCATGGCCGGCCTTCAGGTGAGAATCTCGCCGGGGGGGATGAGAAGGGTCGAAACCGGCGCCCGGCGCACCACCCCCCAGGCAACGTCGGGAGGCAGAAAGGGGAGAATCAGATTGCGGCTCTGCCAGCTGCCGACATTGGTGACCATCAGGTTGTAGCCGGTCAGACCGGCGCCGAGGGCGTTGATCGGGTTCCCTTCCAGGTCGACGGCGCCGATGCCGGTGCGATAGACCAGGCTGAGGTCCGCAGTGGTCTTGCGCATCGCCTCAACGGTCTGGTTTTCCTCCTCGGAAGCGATGTAGCGGGAGAGGCTGACAAACAGGACATCGATCTGGTAGCGGATCACCGCGGACATCTCCAGCGCCGTTTCCAGGGCGCTCTGCAGGCCGGCTGGTTCGGTCGCCGGAATCGCGACTTTCTCGAAAGGAAAGGTGCCGGCGGCCAGGAGGACCGGGCAGCCGAGGCTGCCGGAGAGTGAGCGCAGGGCCTTCTTCGGCCCGGCCTTGCCGAGCAGTCTGCCGCCGTGACCGAGGACCTCACCGCGATCGAGGACGACCATCGCCGGCTGGCGGCCGAGGTCTCGCACCGCATTGCGCAGGGCCAGACCCGGCTCCCCCGGCAGCGCCGGTTCGAAGTGCAGATCGGTGATGTGCTGCTTTTCGGTCATGGCCCGGATCCGCCCTTCCAGCTCCGGGTTCGGTAGACTGCAGACGAACAAGGCCTTTTCCAGCGGGAAGACGCTGAGCAGGTAGAGGATTTCTTCCAGGTAGGTGTCGCTCGGCCGCGCCGGGAGGTAGGCCGCCAGGGTATCGCCGTATTCAAGGGGAAAGTGTTTGAAGCGGAAGGTCAAAAGGTCGGTGATGGTCTTGAGAACCTTTGGGTCGCCGAGGATCACGACCTTGTCCTTGGCCCGCAGCACCGTGTCTCCGGCGGGGATAATGATGTTGCCGTCGCGGTAAACGATGCCGACCCGCCAACTGCGGGGGTTGACGGCGGCCAGCGATTTGTTGGCCAGACGGGAGTGGCCGTGGACCTCGACCTCGAGAATTTCGTTTTTGCCGAGGCCGATCCCCTGCACCGTCTTGCTCTTGAATTCGAGCCGGTTGCGCAGGAAGATGGCACTGGCGGTGAAGATCCCCTCCACCTCGACGTCATATTTCTCCAGGGTTTTGATGCCCCCCCGGGTAATCCCCAGGGCCACCACCCGCGGCACGGAGAAGTGCTCGTGCAACAGGCGGGCGACCTCAATATTGACCCTTTCGGAGGTGGTGGTGATGAGGATCGTGTCGACCTTGCCGGCGCCGGCCTTCTCCAGGACCAGGCGGCTGGTGGCATCCCCCTGGATCGTTTCCAGTTCTTCGCTGCGCAGCTGGCGGGCCACCTCGAGGAGCTCGGCGCTGGTATCGACGCAGATCAGGCTGATATTCCGGGAGAGGGTCCGAACCAGCTGCAGTCCGATATCGCCGAGCCCGATGATCATGCACTTGGCCGATGCCATGGTTTCCCCGTTCGTCGGTCGTGGCGATCGCAAGCAATCCGATTTGCCGCCCGGTTTGAGAAAAATACTGGAGATATCCTGCCTGTTTCCAGAGAACTCGTCAACCGGATTACGCCTGGCTGCGGCCCCTGGCCCCTTGACAAATGGGGGCAAAAACCATTAGATTAAGGGTGTAATTTACCCACGGAGGAAACGGTCATGCCGGTCTACGAATATCAGTGTGAAACCTGTGGCGTCGTCTTCGAGGCGATGCAGAAATTTTCCGATCTACCATTGACCGCCTGCAAGAGTTGTGGCGGCCCTGTGAAGAAGCTCATTTCCCAGGCTGGATTCACCCTCAAAGGGGGTGGCTGGTATCAACAGGGCTATTCCGAAAAGGTGGCCAAGCCTGCCGCCTGTGACGGTGCTGCCGGTGGCGGCTGCGCCGGCTGCCCAAAGGCGGCGAACGGCTGAGACGATTCCCGTAGATGACTAAAACCCCCGGGTCATGCCGGGGGTTTTTTTTGCCGGCGCTCCCGGCAGCGATTTCTTCCGATTCTCTCTGGACTTTCCTGCCCGCTTCCGGAGCGGCTGGCCGAGAAGCGGCCTGCCGTGGGGGTCTCGCTGAGACCGGTTGCACCCGAAGGGGTGCCCGCTATAGAATCGAAAGAGTGAGAGAACGCCACCGCCAACTCTGGAAACCGATCACATGCGCCGGCGACTGACCCGCGGATCCTTTACCCTGCTCCTCCTCGGGCTCCTCGCCCTTGGTCTCGGCTCCTGCGGCGAGCTCGGCTTCTATCGGCAGGGTGCCGTTGGTCAGCTCGACCTGTTGGCCCGGCGCCATGACATGGCCGAAATGATCGCCGATCCGGTCACCCCGGCGCCCCTGAGGGAGCGGCTCAGGACTGCCCTCGCGATCCGCGACTTCGCCAGCCGCGAGCTCCTCCTCCCCGACAACGGCAGTTATCGCTGCTACGCCGACCTCGGACGGTCCAGCGTCGTCTGGAACGTCGTCGCCGCCCCGGAGTTCTCCCTCGACCCGATCCGCTGGTGTTTCCCGATCGCCGGCTGCGTCCCCTACCGGGGCTATTACAGTCGGGAAGGGGCCGAGTCCTTTGCCGGAGGGTTGCGGCAGGACGGGAACGATGTCTATGTCTATGGCGTCTCGGCTTTTTCGACCCTCGGCTGGTTCGACGACCCGGTCCTCAATACCTTCATCAACCGCCCCGACTGGGAGCTGGCCGGGGTGATCTTTCACGAACTGGCCCACCAGAAGTTCTACGTCGAGGACGATAGCGATTTTAACGAGGCCTTTGCCACCGTTATCGAGGAAGAAGGGGTGCGGCGCTGGCTGGCGGTGCACGGAACCTCCCGGGAGCGGACGGAGCAGGCGGAGGTCGAAGGGCGGCGGGAGGCCTTCCTGGGTCTGATTCAAACGACCCGGCAGCGCCTGGCTGACCTCTACGCTTCTCCGGCGCCGGTCGCCGCCAAACGGACCGCCAAGGCGGCAATCTTTGCCGAACTGCGCAGCCGTTATCAGGAGCTCAAGACCGGTTGGAACGGCTTTAAAGGGTATGACCGCTGGTTTGCTTCGGAGCTGAATAACGCTCGCTTCGTTTCCATCAATACCTACCGGCAGCTGGTACCGGCCTTCGGGGCGTTGCTGCGGGAAAGCCATGGCGAGCTGCGGGTCTTTTTCGCAAAAGCCGAGGAATTGGGACGATTGCCGGCGGGGGAACGTCATCTGAAGCTGCTGCAGTTGCTCTCGCTGACGGCGCTGGTCGCCGAGGACGCCTCACGGACCCATTGAGGGACCGACCGGGCTTGCGGCCGGTCCCGAGACGGCAGGCTCTTCCTCTTTACAAGGCCAGGGCAGTTGTGTAGAGTTGGAATCCATTTACTTGGAGGTGGTTGCTGTGGATAAGATTATTGACGGCAAGGCGATAGCTGCCCGTCTGCGCGAAACGATCGCCGCGGACGTTGTCAAGACCAAAGAGGTGGGAGTGACCCCAGGGCTGGCGGTGGTGCTGGTCGGCTCCGACCCGGCGAGTCGGGTCTACGTCTCGATGAAGGAAAAGGCCTGTGAGCAGGCCGGCATCTTCTCCGACGAGCACCAGCTCCCTGAGGCGACGACGGAGGCGCAACTGCTGGCCCTGATCGACGAGCTCAACCGCGACCTTCGCATCGACGGTATCCTGGTGCAATTGCCTCTTCCCGGCCACATCGACGAAGCCAAAATTCTGGAGGCGATCGCACCGGCCAAGGATGCCGACGGCTTCCATCCCTACAACGTCGGTCGTTTGGTGACCGGCAACCCCCTCTTCCAGCCCTGTACACCCTACGGGGTGATGAAGATGCTCGACGCCATCGGCGTCGACCTTTCCGGCAAGGAAGTGGTCGTCGTCGGTCGTTCCAACATCGTCGGCAAACCGGTGGCGCTGATGTGCCTGGCCCGCCACGCCACCGTGACCATCTGCCATTCGCGCACCCAAAATCTGGCGGTGAAGGTCGGGCGGGCCGACGTGGTGATCGCCGCCGTCGGCCGCCCGGAGATGATCAAGGGCGCCTGGATCAAGGAAGGGGCGGTCGTCATCGACGTCGGCGTCAACCGGGTCGGCGAAAAGAAACTGGTCGGCGATGTTGAATTCGAGGCCGCCTACCAGCGGGCCAGCGCCATCACCCCGGTCCCCGGCGGGGTCGGGCCGATGACCATCACCATGCTCCTCTACAACACCGTCGAGAGTGCCAAGCGCCGCGCCGCCGGCCGGTAGCCGGACCGAGCGCCGGGAACCAGGGCACCCTGGTTCCCGGCGCTCGCTTGAGTTCACGAAGGCTCCGGAAAAGAACCAAGCCAATTTGAGGACTCGTTTTGTCCCTGTGCTCTCTGCGAACTCTGCACGAGGGGCATTTAAGCCCAAGGAATTTTAGTTCCCTCTCAAAGTCAATCGCCTATGATCGTCAGTGCCCAAAAATCCCGGGAAGAACTCCTCGCCGCTCTCGACGGGCTGAACCGCCTGTTTCTGGTCGGCTGCGCCGCCTGCGCCACCGCCTGCAAAGCCGGCGGCGAGGAGGAAGTCTTTGCGATGCAGGAATGGCTGCAGGAGATCGGGCGGGAGATCACCGGCAGCGTCATCATCGACGAAGCCTGTCACATCCTGCGGGCCAGCCGCGACCTGCGCCAGCGTCGCAGCCAGGTGGAGGGGGCCGAAGCGCTGCTGGTTCTGGCCTGCGGCGCCGGGGTCCAGTCGATCTCCGCCCAGAACGACCAGTTGGTGATCGGGGCCTTGAACTCCCTCTTCCTCGGCAACGTCCGCCGCATCGGCCGCTACGAGGAGAAATGCTCCCTCTGCGGCGACTGCCTCCTCAACGAAACCGCCGGCATCTGCCCGGTGACGACCTGCGCCAAGGGGCTTCTCAACGGCCCCTGCGGGGGGATGGAAGACGGCCGATGCGAGGCCGACCGGGAGCTCGATTGCGCCTGGCATCTGATCTATGAGCGTCTCAAGCGGCAGGGCCGCCCCGGAGTCTTCGCTCGCCCGGTCCCGCCGAAAAACTGGGGGAAAGTGCCCCGTCCGGGCCGGCATACCCTTAAACCGTAGCGGCAGGTTCCGCCCCCTGCAGGTCATTCATCGATGTCCCGACTCCAACAGCAACTGGCCACCGGTGTTTTCGTCGTCACTGCCGAGGTCGCCCCGCCCAAAGGTTCGGATCCGGCCGCGGCTCTGGCACGGGCGCGGCTCCTCGCGGGGGTGACGGCGATCAACGTCACCGACAACCAGGGGGCCAACCTGCGCATGAGCCCGCTGGCGCTGGCGGCCCTGCTGCTCCGGGAAGGGCATGAGCCGATCCTGCAGCTGACCTGTCGCGACCGCAACCGCATGGCGCTGCAGTCCGACCTCCTTGGCGCCGGAGCCTTGGGGATCGCGAACCTCCTCCTTCTCTCCGGGGACCATCCCCGCTTCGGCGACCATCCCGGGGCGAAGGCGGTCTTCGACCTCGATGCGGTGCAGTTGCTGCAGGCCGCCAGCGGGCTGATGGAAGGCCATGATATGGCCGGCAAGCCTTTGACCGGGACCCCGTGTTTCTTTGCCGGGGCGGCCGTCACCCCCGAGGCCGAACCTTTCGAGCTGATGTTCCAGAAATATGCTAAAAAGGTGCAGGTCGGGGCCCGTTTCTTTCAGACCCAGGCGGTCTTCGATACCGGCAAGCTGGAGACGTTCATGGCTGCGGCCCGGCCCCTGAAGCGGCCGGTCCTCCTCGGGGTTCTCCTCCTCAAAAGTGCCCGGATGGCCCGCTTCCTCAACGCCAACATCCCCGGAGTGCGGGTCCCCGAAGTGCTGATTGGTCGGCTGGAACGGGCCGCCGACCCCCTCGCCGAAGGGGTGCTTATCGCCCGCGAACTGGTCGCCGCCGCCCGCAGCCTCTGCCAGGGGGTGCATCTGATGACCCTCGGGGAGGAACAACGGATTCCCGAGATTTTGGCCCCCTAGGGGCGCCTTGGATTGAGTCAGGGCGGGGATACCCCGCCCCCACGAAAGGATCGGTCATGTTGCGGAAGACTCCCCTGAACGAGGTCCACCGGCAGCTCGGCGCCCGCATGGTCGAATTCGGTGGCTGGGATATGCCGGTCCAGTATCGCGGCGTCATCGAGGAACATCTGGCGGTGCGCCAGGCCGCCGGCCTTTTCGACGTTTCCCACATGGGGGAGATCATGGTCACCGGTCCGGGGGCTCTGGCCTACCTTCAGGAGGTGGCGATCAACGACGCCGGTCACCTGGTCGACGGCCAGGTCCAGTACAGTGCCCTCTGCTATCCCGACGGGGGGGCCGTCGACGACATCACCGTGTACCGTTTCGGACCCGAGCGCTACCTCCTCTGCGTCAATGCCTCGAATACCGAAAAAGACTTCGCCTGGATGGAAGAAGTCCTCGCCTCCGGGGACTTTCCCGGGGTAACGCTGCGCAATGCCAGCAGCGACTTCGCCCAGCTGGCCCTGCAGGGGCCGATGGCGGAGGGGATTCTGCGGCGCCTTACCAGCGTCGATCTGGGCGCCATCGTCTTCTATCACTTTGCCGAAGGGGAGGTGGCCGGGATTCCGACCCTCATCTCCCGCACCGGCTATACCGGAGAAGCCGGTTTCGAACTTTATTGCTCCCCGGGAGACGCCGTCGGACTGTGGGGCGCGCTCATGGCGGCCGGGAGCTGCGACGGGTTGGTGCCGATCGGCCTCGGCGCCCGGGACACCTTGCGCCTGGAGATGAAATACGCCCTGTACGGCCATGAACTCTCTCCGGAGATCTCGCCGCTGGAGGCCGGGCTCGGCTGGATCACCAAACTGGAAAAGCCTTCCTTCATCGGCCGTTCGGCCCTTCTCAAACTGCAGGAAGAGGGGGTGCCGCGGCGGCTGATCGGCTTGAAGTTGACCGAACCGGGGGTGCCCCGTGCCGACTACCCGGTCTTCCAGGGAGAGGAGGAGGTCGGTGTCGTCACCAGCGGCACCATGTCCCCCTCCTTGCGGGTCG
>JBBQBQ010000140.1:0-8850 GCA_038317685.1 Desulfuromonadales bacterium
ATCCACGCTGTGGTGGTCCTCGCGCCGGGGAAGGAACTTTAGAAACAGGCTGCCCGAGTGGGCATGACGACCAGCGGAATCGATGTTATAGTGAAACCGGTCGCCGTAAAGTCCGGCCAGCCTCCTTTGGCGGTGCAACCGCGCCGTTGCGGCCGCCAGCACGCAAAACAAACAACCGTAAGGGAAAGCCGATGAAAGTTTTGTTGTGGATCCTTTCGGGTCTCGTCCTGATCGCCGCCACCTTCCTCGTCTGGCAGGCCCTTGCCCCGACTCCCGCACCCCCGCCGCAACCGAAAGCGCAGGTCCAGCGCCAGTCGGTGCCCCCGACCGGCCCCAATGCCGGCATTGCCCACCCCCTCGCGGAAACGGCGCCGCAGACCGAACAGGCCCCCGCCGACCTCGGCCTCGACCGGCCCCTGCCGCCCCTCGACGAAAGCGACGGACGGCTGCAGGAGCTGCTCGGCCGCCTTTTACCGGGGCAGCCCCTCGACCACTTCTTCCTCCTCGACCACTTCGTCCGCCGCCTCGTCCTGCTGATCGACAGCCTGCCTCTGAACCAGCTGCCGATCAACCGGCTGCCGGTCAAACCGGTGCCTGGAAAATTCCTGGCCACCGGCTCCGGCGACCAGCTGACCATCGACCCAGCCAACTTCCGCCGCTACGCCCCGTGGATCAGTCTCACCGAGGCCGCCGACCCGAAACTGGTGGTGGCGGTCTACGTCCATCTCTACCCCCTCTTTCAACAGGCATACCGGGATCTCGGCTACCCCAAGGGCTATTTCAACGACCGGCTGATCGATGTCATCGACCACCTGCTGGGCACCCCCGAGCCGAGCGGTCCGCTGCACCTGGTACAGCCCAGAATCGTTTACCTTTATGCTGACGTCGAGCTCGAGGCCCGCTCCGCCGGGCAGAAAATCCTGCTGCGCATCGGCCCGGAAAACGCTGCCCGGGTCAAGGCGCTGCTGCGCGACTACCGCCGGGAGCTGGTCGCCGCCACGGTGCCGGCAGCGCACTGATTCGGGTCCCCACCGGCACTGCCACCCCCTCCGTCCCTGCCGTGGCCGGCTACCCGCAGCCGGCCACGCACTGTCTTCGCTTCACCCTTCATCCCCGGCCGAACCATCGACCGCTTCCAGCAACGCGACGGGAAACTCGGCCAGCACTTCGGCGAGACCGAGACTTGCCTCCGCGGGCTGCGGCAGCTCCAGCAACGCCCCGGTAAACAGGTTGCGGTAGCGGCGCCTTTCCCCGCCGGGGGGGAGAATCAGCCGCGTCTCCTGCCAGACCTTAGCCCCGTGCGGCAGGTCGCCGGGGCCGTCGATCAGGCGGGAAAAAAACCGCGGCGCCACGACGAGCGCCTCCTTGCCGGCCAGGCTGCGAGCGAAGGCGCAGACGTGGTCGGCGCGTGCCCCTTCGACCGCGAGGGGGAGGTAAGTCCCCTGTTCGAACAGCTCCCGTGCCCCGCTGCGGAAGCGGAGCGTCCGCTCGATGATGAAGAGTTTGATCCGACCGTCCTCCATCCTCGCCGTCAGCTCGCCGGCGAGCTGGCGCAGGCCGGCGTCCTGCCGCTGCCGCTGCCACAGCTCGTCGAGCAGCCTGCGCCGCAGGCCGAAATCGACGGGCCGGCGGTTATCGGGATCGACCAGGCTGAGATCCCAGAGTTCGCTCCCCTGGTAGAAATCGGGCAGGCCGGGCGCAGTCATCTTCAGCAGGGTCTGGGCGAGCCCATTGAGCATCCCGCAATAGCTGGTCAGCTGCTGGAACTGGCGCAGGTCAACCAAAAACGGATTTGGGACAGCGGTCGCCAGTAAACGGTCGATGAAGCCCAGCAGGGCCTCTTCGTAGGCCGTATTCGGTCGGGTCCAGCTCGAATTGACCTTCGCCTCCCGCAGCGCCTTCAGCAGATATTCCCCGATCCGCTCGCGAAACACCTCGGGTCCCCCCCCCGCCTCGGTGTCGATGGGCCAGGCGCCGACCAGGGTCTGGTAGAGGAGGTACTCTTCGTTGCGGTCCGGAACCGGCTGCCCTTCGACCAGTTCCTTTTTCTTCCGGTTGAACCGGTTCCACCGGCCGAGCGCCGCCCGCCACCGCTCGGGAATTTCGGAGAGGACGTTGATCCGCGCCCGGACGTCTTCGCTACGTTTGGTGTCGTGAGTCGAAGTGGCCAGCAGGGCCTGGCAGCGGCTGCGGCTGCGCTCGATGTTCTGGCCATGGAACGCCTCCAGCGGTGTCCCGAAGCGTTCCGGGTTGCCGCCGACCTCGTTCAGGGAGACCAGCCGGTTGTAGACGTAAAAAGTCGTATCTTCCATCCCCTTGGCCATGACCGGCCCGGTCAGCTGCTGGAAACGCATGACGAAATCGAGCCACCCTTCCCGTTCCGCCGCGGCCACCCCTTCCTCCGCCGCGAGCAGCAGCACCCGCTGAAGGAAATCGAAGACCGAGGGGTCGGTGGCGGGATTCTTCCGTTTCGCCCGGGCAACGGCAAATTCCACGTACCGCCGGTCCCGCTCCGCCACCACCCCGCCACGGATATAGGTCCGGTAGACGGGGAAAAAGGCAATCACTTCCACCAGAGCCCAGGTCAGGCTGTTCAGGGTGAAGTCGCGGGTATGCCGGTTCACTTCCGAGATCGCGTTTAACCGGTGGCCGAGGGCGTTGACCTCGCCGGACATGTTGGCCTGCATGACCAGCTTCTTGGCCGCGTAGACGATCTCCGCAAAATTCTGCCGTTCCCCGACGAAGCGGGCGTAGAGGGCGTCGAAGGCCTTGGCGTTGCCGGTCTCGACAAAGAGACCGTTCACCTGATTGGCGAACTCGTAGCCGGTGGTCCCGAAGAGCGGCCAGTCCTCCTGCAACACCTCCCCCTTCAGGAGGATCTTTTCCCCGACCACGTAGAAGGGCCGGAACCCCGGTTCCTGCTCCAGCCGCGCCGCGTAACGCTCCTGCAGCCGCGCTTGCCGCTCTCGCTCTGCCTCCTCGCCAGCCCCCTCCCCGGGGTTGGTCAAGACGGCGAGACCCCGTTGAACAAAACAGCCCCGCTGCAGCTTTCCCAGATAGTCAGCGGGGTCGTAGAGGCCGTCCAGGTGGTCGATCCGCAGCCCGGTCACCTTCCCCTCCCGGATCAGCCGGAAGATCAGCCGGTGGGTCTCGGCGAAGACCCGGGGATCCTCCATCCGGATCGCGGCCAGCGCGTTGATGTCGAAGAAGCGCCGGTAGTTGATCTCCTCGGTGGCCACCCGCCAGTGCGAGAGGCGGTAGACTTGCCGCCGCAGCAGCGCATCGAGCAGATCAAAACTGGCCGTCGTGCCGCGCTCACCGTTGAAGATTCCCACATTGCTGTCGACGAAGGCCCGGATCTCGGGGCTTTGTCGATAAAGTTCTCCGAGACGGCGCTTGGCGATCTCCTTTTCGCGGTAGCGTTCGACGATCCGCTCCGGGTCGAACTCCGTGGGCGGGGGGAGATTCTTCAGCGCGGTGTCGATGCTGAGCAGTTCCTGGAAGTGGTGATGTCCGGCCGGAAGCGCCCGCTCCAGCTCCTCCAGCCGGTGGGTGAGAATGGCGGCGTAGCTCTTGGGCATGATCGGCAGCCGGTGGTCGTAGTAGTGGAGATAAAACGCCCCGTCCTCGAAACTCAGGGTCAGTTCGCCGTTCTCCAATACCGCCCCGTACTGGTCACCGAGGATGGGGGAGAGCACCTTGTCCTTCAGCTCCTTTTTGACCGGCTCCCAGTCGATGTCGAAAAAATCGGTGTGCCGGGCGCTCGGGCCGTTTTCGAGCAGGTCCATCCACCAGAGGTTCTCCCGGCTTTCGATGCACATGTGATTGGGCACCACATCGAGCAGTTGCCCCAGTCCGTAGCGCTGCAGCTCGTCGACCAGGGCCGTGTACTCCGCTTCGCTCCCCAGCTCCGAATTCAGACAGTTCGGATCGAGGATGTCGTAGCCGTGCAGGCTACCCGGCCGGGCCTTGAAACAGGGGGAGGCGTAGAGGTCGCTGATCCCCAGCTGGTGCAGGTAGACGACCAGGTCTCGGGCGTCGTTGAAGCGGAAATCCCGGTTGAACTGCAGCCGGTAGGTGGCGACGGGAATGCGCGGTCGATCAAAAAGGCTTTCGGGCATTGCGGGTCCTGCCTCCCCCTCTGGGGCCAAGAGGGGGCAAGAGGGAGTTCCGTTCTCCTGCTCAGTTCCCATAAAGGACGAAGCTCCAGGGAGCGAGGGTCAACGGGACCTCGCCGCTGCCGCCGGGCAGCGCGGCCGGGGCCGGGCTCCCCGCCCCGCCCCATTCCGGCTGCGCCGAATCGAGGAGCCTGCGGCAGGGTGGATGATGCAGGGGAAGAGCCACACGCCGCCGCTCCTCCCCGAAGTTGAAGAGGCAGAGGACCTGATCGGCGCCGGTCCCGCGGCGCAGCACCAGCACCCTTTCATCGTCCAGCGCCGCCACCGCTGACTCCTCCCGGCGCAGACGGCGCAGGGCCGGCAGCTCGCGGCGCAGCCGCAGCAGGTGCCGGTAGAAGGCGAAGAGGATGCGCTGCAGCCCCTGCAGGCGTTGCTCCGGGTTGAGCTTTGCGGCCAGGAAGGTCGCCTCGGCCTGAGGATCGGGGATCGCCCCCTGCCAGGCGAAGGCGGAGAATTCCTCCTGCCGCCCCCGGCGCACCGCCGCCACCAGTTGCGGATCGCCGTGGCTGATGAAATAGGCGAAGGGCGCGACTTCGCCGTACTCCTCGCCCATGAAAAGCAGCGGCAGATAGGGGGAAAGCAGCACCGCTCCGGCCGCCAGTTTCAGCTTGTCCAGCGACACCAGATGGCCGAGCCGCTCGCCGCGCGGCCGGTTGCCCACCTGGTCGTGGTTCTGGGCAAAGACCACCAGCTGCCCTGGCGGCAAGCCGGCCGAGGAGCTGCCGTGGCGGCGCCGGCGGTAGTGGGAATACTCTCCCGAGAAGACGAACCCCTCGCGGTAGGCCGTGGCGAGCCGGGAGAGTGTGCCGAAGTCGGCGTAATATCCTTGGCGCTCGCCGGTCAGCAGGGTGTGCAGGGCATGGTGGAAATCGTCGTTCCACTGGGCATCGAGACCGTGGCCGCCCTGCTCGGGCGAGGTGATGGTGCGCAGGTCGTTAAGGTCGCTCTCGGCGATGACCTGCACCCGCCGCCCCAGGTCCCGCGCCCGGCAGTGAACCGCCTCGGTCAAGTCCTGCAGGATGTGGCGGGCGCCGAAATCAAAGATGCCGTGGATGGCGTCGAGACGCAGGGCGTCAAGGTGATACTCGTTCACCCAGAAGAGAGCGTTGCTGACCACGTAGTGACGCACCGGGTCGCTGTCGGGGCCGTCGAAGTTGACCGCCTCTCCCCAGGGGGTACGGTAGCGGTTGGTGAAGTAGGGACCGAAGCAGCCTAGGTAGTTCCCCTCCGGGCCGAGATGGTTGTAAACCACGTCGAGGATCACCGCCAGCCCCTTGCGGTGGCAGGCATCGACCAACGCTTTGAGCCCCTCCGGCCCGCCGTAGCTGTGCTGCACGGCGAAGGGATAGACGCCGTCGTACCCCCAGTTGCGCTCCCCGGGGAACTGGGCCACCGGCATCAGCTCCAGGGCGGTCACGCCCAGTTCCAGCAGGTAGTCGAGGCGGGGAATGATCGCGGCGAAGGTCCCGGCCGCGGTGAAGGTGCCGACGTGGAGTTCGTAGCTGAGGTAGTCATCGAGCGCCAGGCCGGTCCAGGCGGCGTCGCTCCAGGCGAAGACACCCGGGTCGACGATCCGCGAGGGGCCGTGCACCCCCTGCGGCTGCCAGCGGGAGGCGGGGTCGGGGCGCTCGCTGCCATCGGCAAGGCGATAGAGGTAGTCCTCCCCGGGTTGCGCCATGGCGCTGCCGACGAAGTAGCCCTCCGCCTCGGCCCGCAGCGACACGACCCGCGTGCCGCCGGCGCCGGAGAGGCGCACCGACAACCCGTCGCTGTGCGGCGCCCAGACCCGGAAGGCGACCTCGCCGTCGGCGCGACAGGTGGCACCGAGATCGAGCCGCCAGGGAGGTGCCTGGTTTGGTCCGCCAGCATCTGGGGTCATGGAGGCTCCCGGCCTCGCCCATCGAGAACACCCGAAAGGGCAGGCCATTTCCTGGTCTCCCCCGGGATCGGGGGCCCTTACACTTTAGCTGCCAATGGTCGCCCTGCAACCGGCGAATGCGGGAGGGATACGGGGGATCTGTGGAGGGAGGGGATGAACCATTCGTCAACGCCGCTGCCGCCGGCGTTACCAAGTCCAGACGAGCCCCTGGTGGAGGGCCCGATAAGGGAGCCGGCACATGCGGTATTCCGGGACGGGCCGGTCATCCCCGAATCGATGCAGAGAAGATCGACAAACAGGCCGCCTCCCGCAGGAGACGGCCTGTTCTTATCATTCAAATATCCTGCCTCCCCTCTCCCCCCGGGAGAGCGGGTGAGGTGCGCGTCACTCCCCCAGGTAAGTGTACGAAACCAGCGCCTTGTCGAGGAGTTCCAGGAAGTGGCTGGTCTCCTCGAAAGAGATCTTGCGCAGGGCCACGCTCTTCTCCAGGGTGTCGCGGACGTGCTTGAGAATCTCCGGCCCCTTGTACTGGACGTACTTGAGGCTCTCCCAGGTGGCGTCGCCGTTGATCACCGTGTCGATCTTGTAGTTGGTCTTCTTGCTGAAGGTGACGTGTACCGCGTTGGTGTCGCCGAAGAGGTTATGCATGTCCCCCAGGATCTCCTGGTAAGCGCCGATCAAAAAGAAGCCGATGTAGTAGTCCTCGTCGGCGCGGATCTTGTGGATCGGCAGAAACTTGGTGCGGCCGTTTTCGCCGACAAAGCTGGTAATCTCCCCGTCCGAATCGCAGGTGATATCGGCGATGGAGGCCATCACCTCCGGCTTCTGGTTGAGGCGCTGGATCGGCACGATCGGGAAGAGCTGGTCGATGGCCCAGGAGTCGGGGACCGACTGGAAGAGGGAGAAATTGGCGAAGTAGGTCTGGCGCATGGAGAGCTGGAAGTTCTGCAGCTCCTCGGGGATCGGGCTGATGCGCTCGACGATGCCGTTGATCTTGATGAAGATCTTGTTGCAGAGCCACTCGGCGAGGGCTCGATCATGAAGGTTGAGGTAGCCGAGGTTGAAGAGGCTGACCGCCTCCTGGATCAACTGGATGGTGTCGTGATAATCCTCGCGCAGCGAGTGGCGGTCGAGGCTCTGGTAGATATCGACGAGTTTCTTGACCGTCGGCGAGAGCTTCTCCGCTTCCTCCAGGTAGGCCTCGAAATCCGGCATGACGTTCTGGGTGTTGGTATTGAGGATGTTGGTGATCAGGACCGAATAGTGGGCGACGGTCGCCCGCCCCGACTCGGAGATGATGTTCGGGCAGGGGACGCCGGCTTCGTCGCAGATGTTCTTGACCTGGTAGATGACGTCGTTGGCGTACTCTTCCACCGTGTAGTTGACGCTGGAGAAGTAGCTCGACTTGGAGCCGTCGTAGTCAACGCCGAGGCCGCCGCCGATATCCAGGAATTCCAGACCAACCCCCAGCTTGCGCATCTCGGCATAGATCCGCGTCCCCTCGATGAGGGCATTCTTGATCTTGTCGATCTTGGTAATCTGGCTGCCGATGTGGAAGTTGAGCAGTTTGACGCAGTCGACCAATTGATGGGTCTTGAGGATCTCCACGGCCGCCAGAAGCTCGGAGATCTTCAGCCCGAACTTGGCGTCCTCCCCGCCGGAGGTGGCCCACTTGCCGGTCCCCTTGGAGGAGAGCTTGACGCGGATGCCGAGCTTGGGGAGGATGCCGGTCTTCTGCGACAAAGCGATGATCTTCTCCAACTCGAAGATCTTCTCGACCACGATGGTGATGTCGTAGCCGATGCGGGTGGCGTAGAGGACGGTTTCGATGAACTCGTTGTCCTTGTAGCCGTTGCAGATGATCGGCAGGCCGTTGCCGGTGGCAAAGGAGATCGCCGCCACCAGCTCCGGTTTGGAACCGACCTCCAGGCCGATGTTGTAGCGCTTGCCGAAATTGGCGATCGCTTCCACGACCTGGCGCTGCTGGTTGACCTTGATCGGGTAGAAGGTCTGGTAGCGGGCCGGGTAGTCATTCTCTGCGATGGCGCTCTTGAAGGCGCGATTGATGGCGCCGATCCGCCCCTGCAGGATGTCCATGAAGCGCAGCAGGATCGGAGGCTTGATCTTGCGCTTGATGAGGTCGTCGACCAGCGCCCGTAGATCGATGGAGTGCTTGGAATTGGGGGAGGGGTGAACGCAGACGTTCCCCTTCTTGTTGATGGAGAAGAGTTCCGCGCCCCAGTTATCGATGTTGTAGATCTTGGCGGATTTGTTGATCGACCATCTTTCCATTTAATTTATGGTCTCCAGTTGCGAGATGAAATTTACGAAAAACTCGAAAAGCTCATCCGCAGATGACACAGATACCGCAGATGAAACTATAAACACAAATCCCATAAATTACATATTGTCTTTGACCAAATCTGCGTGCATCTGCGACATCTGCGGATGACCGGTTTGGTATTTAGGAGAGTCGGCTCCTGAAATCCTCATAGCCGAAGCTGCGCACCACCTTCAGCTCCCCGGTCTGCGGCTCGAAGGTGCAGATGGCCGGATGCTGGATACCGTTGAAGGTAGTGGTCTTGACCATGGTGTAGTGGGCCATGTCCTCGAAGGCAAGCCGGTCGCCGACCTTCAGGGGTTCCTCAAAAGACCAGTCGCCGATGACGTCGCCGGCCAGGCAGGACGGACCGGCGAGCCGACAGTCGTGGGCCTTCACCCCGGGCTCAAAGCCGCCGGCGAGACCCGGCCGGTAGGGCATCTCCAGGATGTCCGGCATGTGGCAGGTCGCCG
>JBBQBQ010000141.1:0-8841 GCA_038317685.1 Desulfuromonadales bacterium
GCCGATAAGGCCCGCCTGGCCCCCTCCATCGTCGGCCGCGACCTGGTCAGGGAGGTGACCTGCAAGGCCCCCTATCACTGGACCGAGGGGCCCTGGGAGCTGGAACGTGGTTACGTCCCCAGGGAACAGCCGGCCCGTTTCAAGGTCGTCGCCTACGACTTCGGCATCAAGCGCAACATCCTGCGCAATCTGGTCGCATCCGGCTGCGACGTGACCGTCGTCCCCGCCGACACCCCGGCCCGGGAGGTCATGGCGATGCGCCCCGACGGGGTCTTCCTCAGCAACGGCCCGGGGGACCCGGAACCGATCGTCTACGCCCAGGAGAATATCCGTCAACTCCTCGGCAAGATCCCGATCTTCGGCATCTGCCTCGGCCATCAGCTCCTCTGCCTGGCCCTGGGGGGGCGGACCTACAAGCTCAAGTTCGGCCATCGAGGCGGCAATCAGCCGGTGCGACGGGGCGACGGCCACGAGGTGGAGATCACCGCCCAGAACCACGGCTTCGCCGTCGATGCGGCGTCGATCAAGGAGGCCGGCGTCGTGACCCACATCAACCTCAACGATAACACCGTCGAGGGCCTGGCCCACCGCTCGTTGCCGGCCTTTTCGGTCCAGTATCATCCCGAAGCCTCCCCCGGGCCCCACGATGCCCGCTACCTCTTCCAGCGCTTCATCGAGATGATGGAGAAGCAAAATTCCGGCTCAAAGATGAAGGTGAAAAAGTAAACGATTCAATATGTTACTCTGTACCTTTAACTTTTCACCTTAAGGACCATTCATGCCCAAACGTACCGACATCCAGAAGATCCTGATCATCGGCGCCGGGCCGATCGTCATCGGCCAGGCCTGCGAGTTCGACTACTCCGGGACTCAGGCCTGCAAGGCCTTGAAGGAGGAAGGGTACACGGTGATCCTTCTCAACTCCAATCCGGCGACGATCATGACCGACCCCGATTTTGCCGATCGTACCTATATCGAGCCGGTGACGCCGGAGACCCTGGCACGGATCATTGAAAAGGAACGGCCCGACGCCATCCTGCCGACCCTCGGCGGGCAGACCGCCCTCAACACGGCGGTGGCGGTGGCCAAGAGCGGCATCCTGGAAAAGTTCGGGGTCGAGCTGATCGGCGCCAAGCTCCCGGCGATCGAGATGGCCGAGGACCGCACCCTCTTCAAGGCGGCGATGGAGCGCATCGGGGTGGCGGTGCCACGCTCCGGCCTCGCCCATAACTATCAGGAGGCGATGGAGGTCGTCGAGACGGTCGGATTCCCGGCGATCATCCGGCCCTCCTTCACCCTCGGCGGGACCGGCGGCGGCATTGCCTACAACCGGGAAGAATACGAAGTCATGGCGGTGGCCGGTATCGACGCCTCGCCGACCAGCGAAATTCTGGTCGAGGAGTCGGTCATCGGCTGGAAAGAGTTCGAGCTGGAGGTGATGCGCGACCTCGCCGACAATGTCGTCATCATCTGCTCCATCGAGAATCTGGATGCGATGGGGGTTCACACCGGCGATTCGATCACCGTCGCCCCGGCCCAGACCCTGACCGACAAGGAGTACCAGCTGCTGCGCGACGCGGCGATCCGCATCATCCGCGAAATCGGCGTCGAAACCGGGGGGTCCAACATCCAGTTCGGCATCAACCCCGACGACGGGCGGATGGTCGTCATCGAGATGAATCCCCGGGTCTCCCGCTCCTCGGCCCTCGCCTCCAAGGCGACCGGGTTCCCGATTGCCAAGATCGCTGCCAAGCTCTCCGTCGGTTATACCCTCGACGAGATCAGAAACGACATCACGCGGGAGACCTACGCCTCCTTCGAGCCGACCATCGACTACGTCGTCACCAAAATCCCGCGTTTCACCTTCGAGAAGTTCCCTCAGGCCGACGCGACCCTGACCACCCAGATGAAATCGGTGGGGGAGGTCATGGCCATCGGACGGACCTTCAAGGAGAGCCTGCAGAAGGCCATGCGCTCCCTGGAGATCGGCTCCCACGGTTTCGAAAGCCGCCTCTTCCCGGTCCCGGCCGATTCCCGGCGGGCCCTCACCGGCGAGGAACTCGAGCTGCTGCGCACCAAGCTGCGGGTCCCCAACTGGGAACGCCTCTGGTACCTGGGCGATGCGCTGCGGGCCGGCTTCTCCATCGAGGAGATCTACCAGCTGACCTGGATCGACCCCTGGTTCCTCAACAACATCCGGCAGATCATCGATTTCGAACAGCTGCTGACCAGTCGCAGCGACGAGGTCGCCGGCGCCGGGGCTCCCTTCGCCGAACTGCTGCGGGAGGCGAAACAGCTCGGCTTCTCCGACCGGCGGCTGGCGGTCCTCTGGGGGATGAGCGAGGCCCGGGTGCGCGACCTGCGCTGGACGCTCGGCATCCGCCCGGTCTTCAAACGGGTCGATACCTGCGGCGCCGAATTCGAGGCCTTCACCCCCTACCTCTACTCGACCTACGAAGAGGAGTGCGAGGCGGCACCGACCGGCCGCGACAAGATCATGATCCTCGGCGGCGGCCCCAACCGCATCGGCCAGGGGATCGAGTTCGACTATTGCTGTGTCCACGGGGTCTTCGCCCTGGCCGAGGACGGCTTTGAAACGATCATGGTCAACTGCAACCCGGAGACCGTCTCCACCGACTACGACACCTCGGACCGCCTCTACTTCGAACCGCTGACGCTGGAGGACGTCCTGGAGATCGTCCATATCGAAAAGCCCAAAGGGGTGATCGTCCAGTTCGGCGGTCAGACCCCCCTGAAGCTGGCCGTCGCCCTGGAACAGGCCGGAGTGCCGATCATCGGCACCAGCCCCGATGCCATCGACCGTGCCGAGGACCGCGAGCGCTTCCAGGTTCTCCTTCACAAACTCGAACTGAAGCAGCCGGAGAACGGCACCGCCCGCTCTTTCGAAGAGGCGGAGAAGGTCGCCAATCGCATCGGCTACCCGGTGGTGGTGCGCCCCTCCTACGTCCTCGGCGGCCGCGCCATGGAGATCGTCTACGAGGTGGGGCAGCTGCGTAATTACATGAAAACCGCGGTGGAGGCTTCTCCCGAACATCCGATCCTGGTCGACAGGTTTTTGGAAGAAGCGATCGAAATCGACGTCGACGCCCTCTGCGACGGGAAAGAGGTCGTGATCGGCGGGATCATGCAGCACATCGAGGAAGCCGGCATCCACTCCGGCGATTCGGCCTGCGCCCTGCCGCCCTTCTCACTGACGGCGGAGGTCATCGCCGAGGTCCGGCGCCAGACCGTGGCTCTGGCCCTGGAACTTCAGGTCATCGGCCTGATGAACATCCAGTTCGCCGTCAAGGACGACGTCATCTTCCTGCTGGAAGTCAACCCCCGGGCGAGCCGCACCGCGCCCTTCGTCTCCAAGGCGACGGGCCGGCCCCTGGCCAAAATCGCGGCCCGGCTGATGTCCGGCAAGACCCTGGCGGAGCTCGGCATCCACGGCGACATCATCCCCAAGCACGTCTCGGTCAAAGAATCGGTCTTCCCCTTCGCCAAATTCCCCGGCGTCGATACCCTGCTCGGCCCGGAGATGAAGTCGACGGGGGAGGTCATGGGCATCGACATGGAGTTCGGCAAGGCCTTCGCCAAGGCCCAGCTCGGGGCCGGGGTGAAACTTCCTCTCTCCGGCAAGGTCTTCGTCAGCGTCAAGGACAACGACAAGAAGTACATCGTCGAACCATGCCGGCTGCTGGTCGACGCCGGCTTCGAAATTGTCGCGACTGGGGGCACCGCCTCTTTCCTGCGGGAAAAGGGCCTCCCCGCGACCCTCATCAACAAAGTCAAGGAAGGTCGTCCCCACTGTGTCGATGCCATCAAGAGTCACGAGATCGCCATGGTCTTTAATACCACCTTCGGAGCCCAGTCGGTGGCCGACTCCTATTCGATCCGCCGCTCGGCGCTGATGTACAATGTCGCCTACTTCACCACCGTTTCCGGCATGAAGGCGGCGGTCGACGGAATTCTCGCCATGCGCCGAGAAACTCTTGACGTGAAACCCCTTCAAGAGTATTATCCCAACCGTTAATGCCGGTTGAGAGCCGGGGAAAATCCTACAAACAGAGATCAACGGGCGGGGTAACCCGCCCGTAAATTTTACAGTAACGAGGAAAGATACGTTCATGTCACAGTCGATACCCATGACCCGCCAAGGCTATCAGCGCCTTCAGGAAGAGTTGAAGCGTCTGATCCGCGTCGACCGCCCTGCGGTTGTCCAGGCGATCGCCGAGGCGCGCGACCACGGTGACATATCGGAGAATGCCGAGTACGACGCGGCCAAGGACCGGCAGGGCTTCATCGAGGGACGGATCAAGGAACTCAACGACAAGATCGCCCGCGCCCAGGTCATCAATCCGGCCGAACTCGACAGCGACAAAGTGGTCTTCGGCGCCACGGTGACGCTCTTCGATCCCGACAGCGGCACCGAAGTGACCTACCAGATCGTCGGCGAGGACGAGGCCGACATCAAGAGCGGAAAACTGTCCGTCACCTCGCCGGTCGGCAAGGCGCTGATCGGCCATCGCCTCGACGACGAAGTGCGGATCAAGGTCCCCTCGGGCCTTAGAATCTACGAAGTCATCGATATCAAGTACGAATAATCACCTTCAGGAGTCACGCCATGGCAGACAAATTTACCGCGACCATGACCTTCCACCAGGCTTTGAAGAGCCACCCTGCCGTCGCCCGCGTCCTCGGCACATACAACCTCGGCTGCGTCGGCTGCATGGGGGCCATGAACGAGACCCTGGAGCAGGGCGCCCAGGCCCACGGTCTCGATGTCAACGACATCCTGCGGGACCTCAACGCTCTCGCCGACTGACCGGGAGGGGAAATGCCCCCGGTCCCCCAGCCGGCACCGCCTTTCGATCCGCTGACGACCCCCCTGGCCCAGGTCCGGGGGGTCGGTCCCGCGCTGCTGCAAAAGCTCGCCAAACTCGGCCTCGCCACCGTCGAGGACGCCCTCTATACCCTCCCGCATCGTTATGAAGACCGGCGTCGTCTCGCCCGCATCGGCGAACTGCACGACGGCCAGACCGCCGTTTTTGGCGGCGAGGTCCTCGCCGCCGGCGAAACCGTCACCGCGCGCAGCCGCAAGCGCCTCTTCGAGGTGATCGTCGGCGACGGCAGCGGTCAACTCTCCCTCAAATGGTTCCACTACCGTCGCGAGTGGCAGCAAAAACGCTACCCGGTCGGCGCAAGGCTGCTGATCGTGGGCGAAGTCAAGCGCTTCGGGGCGGTGCGGGAAGTTCACCATCCCGAAGTCGAAGTGCTGCCGCCGGGGCAATCTTTGAGCGAATTCCATGCCGCCGATCCCTTGAACTTCGGTCGCATCCTCCCGGTCTACCCCCTCACCGAAGGGCTCGGCCAGAAGGTCGCCCGCAAGCTCTGGAAGGAACTGGCGGATCGTTTCGCTCCGCTGGCACGCTCGGTCCTCCCTGAGGAATTGCGGCAACGGCGCGCCCTCATCGATCTGGCGGAGGCCCTGCAGCAGGCGCACTGGCCTCCCGACACGGCCCGGCTGGAGGAATTGGAGGGAGGTCAAGACGCCGCCCGCCGCAGCCTCGTCTACGACGAATTCTTCTTCCTGGAACTCGGTCTTGCCTTGAAACGGCGCGGCGTGGTGCTGGAAGCTGGGCTTCCTTTCCAGGTCACCCATCGCTACACCCGGCCCCTGGCCCAACTCCTGCCGTACCGGCTCACCGAAGCCCAACGCCGGGTCCTCGGCGAGATCAAGCGCGACCTGATGGCCCCCCATCCGATGAATCGCCTGCTGCAGGGTGATGTCGGCAGCGGCAAGACCATCGTGGCGTTGATGGCGGCTCTGGTTGCTATCGAAAACGCCACCCAGGTGGCGGTTGTCGCCCCGACCGAGATTCTCGCCGAGCAGCATTACCTGCAGTTCCATCCCTGGCTGGAGGCCCTCGGATTGAGGGTCGCCCTCCTCACCGGTTCGACCGCCGCCGCCCGCCGCCGGGAGATTCTCGCCGCCGCTGCCGACGGCAGCCTGCATTTGTTGGTCGGGACCCATGCGGTGCTCCAGGAAGGGGTCGAATTCCAGCGCCTGGGACTCGGCATCGTCGACGAGCAGCATCGTTTCGGGGTTCGGCAGCGGGGCCTCCTGCGCCGCAAGGGTGAGAACCCCCATATTTTGGTGATGACAGCCACGCCGATCCCCCGGACCTTGTCCCTGACCCTTTTCGGCGATCTCGCCCTGTCGGTCATCGATGAACTCCCCCCGGGACGGACTCCGGTGACGACCCGGGTCCTTACCGAGGCCTCCCGGGAGCGGGCCTACCAGCAGATTCACCGGGAACTCGCCGCCGAGCGCCAGGCTTACATCGTCTACCCGCTGGTCGAGGAGACCGAGAAGAGCGACCTTCTGGCCGCCAGCGAGGCCGCAGCCCGCCTTGCTGACGAGGTCTTCCCCGGAATGGCGGTCGGTCTGCTTCACGGGCGCTTGAAGCCGGAGGAGAAGGAGGCGGTGATGGCCGCCTTCAAGTCCGGTGAAATTCGGGTGCTGGTGGCGACGACCGTCATCGAAGTCGGTATCGACGTCCCCAACGCCACGGTGATGATGATCGAGCACGCCGAGCGTTTCGGTCTCGCTCAACTCCACCAGCTGCGGGGTCGGGTCGGTCGCGGGAGCGCGCAGAGTTTCTGCCTGCTGGTGCGCTCCCAGCGCTGCAGCGCCGATGGCCTGCGCCGGCTGGAGGTGATGGAGCAAAACAACGATGGTTTCCGTATCGCCGAGGCTGATTTGGAACTGCGCGGGCCGGGGGAATTCCTCGGCACCCGGCAGGCCGGCCTGCCGGACTTCCGCATCGCCGACCTGCTGCGCGACGGCCGGGTCCTCGAAGAAGCCCGGGAAGACGCCTTTGCGCTTGCCGAAACCCCCGGTTTTCTTACCGATCCCCGGACCCGCGAAGTGCGTACAACCCTGCTCCGACGCTGGGGGAGTCGACTGGAGTTGGCCAACGTCGGCTGAAATGGACACTGTCCCCCGAGCCGCGCTGTAATGAGCCGTCACGGCTCCTCCCGCACCCGCCCCTTGGAAAATTTCCGACAAGTGGTAAATTATTTCAGGTAGATGGAACCGGCCGATTTTTTCGCCCCGGCCGTGACAGGACCCGGCGCCAGCAGGTCGCACCAACGAGGGCTAGTCCAGCCATGCGACATTTGATCCTGATCGCAGTCATCTCAGTCCTTGGCGTTCTTGCCCTGCCGGTCTATATCGTGTTGGTCATTTCACCGGCCTTGACCGGCCTGGTGGAGGAGAACGCCCGGAATGAAGCGATCCGCGTCGCTACTCATCTGGCCGACCGGCTCTTCCACGACACGTTTGCCTTGGAGCGGGGCCGCTTGCCCGAAAATTTTTCCGCCGAAGCGGAAGCGGTGAAAAAAAACTTTCATATGCTGAAGCTCCGGGTCAACTCCGCTGCGGGGGAAACCCTTTATTCAACAGATCGGGAGGATATCGGCAAGGTCAATCAGGGCGAATATTTCCATGCCGTAGTGGCCCAGGGAAGGCCTTTCTCGGTGGTGGTCCGCCGGTCCGAACGGACCATGGAAGGCGAGGTTGCGCAACGGGACGTCGCTGAAACCTACGTGCCGGTGATGCAGAACGGGAGATTCTCGGGTGCTTTCGAAATTTACTATGACATCACCGAGCAATTCGAAAATCTCAATGACGTCCTGAAACGTGCCTACGGATTGCTGTTGCTGGTGGTGGCCGGACTGACGGCCGCCGCGTTCGTCGGCCTGTACCGGGCGGGGCGGAGCCTGAAGGAGCGGGATCTGGCCCGCAAGGAGTGGGAACGCACCTTCGATGCGTTGACCGATCCCATCATGATCCTCGACAATCAGTTCCGCATGACCCGAGTCAACGCCGCCATGGCGGAATTCCTGGGGACTCCCGCCGAGGAGGCGGTGGGAAAAACCTGTTATGAGCAAGTCCATTGCACCGCCGCGCCGATCCCTGAGTGCCCGCATAAGCAGCTCCTTCAGGACGGCCAGATGCATCGGGTCGAATATTTCGAAAGCCGTTTGAACCGGCATTTTTCAGTCTCGGTCTTCCCCATCCACGACACCGCCGGCCGACTCACGGCTGCGGTTCATTACCTCAAGGACATCACCCATCGCAAACAACTGGACGAGGCTCTGCAAAAGAGCGCCCGCAGTCTCGCCGAGGCTCAGCGCATCGCTCGTCTCGGGAGCTGGGAGCTCGACCTGACCCTGAACGCGTTGACCTGGTCCGAAGAGACCTATCGCATTTGCGACATCGAACCCGCCGGATTCGGCGCCTCCTACGAAGCGTTCCTCGAACTGGTGCATCCCGATGACCAGAGGATGGTGAGAGATTCCTTCGCCGGTTCGATCAAGGACCGGATTCCTTACGAGATCGTGCATCGGCTCAAGCTGAGGGAGGGGACCATCAAACATGTCCAGGAGCGGTGCGAGACCTTTTATGATGACGAGGGCCGGCCTTTAAGGTCGGTGGGGACGATCCAGGATATTACCGACCAGAAAACCGCCGAAGGGGAACTGCAGCGGCAGTTGAAAAATCTGACGGCCCTGAACGACATCGGCCTCGCCATCAGCTCCAGCCTGGATATCCGGGTAACCCTCAATATCCTCCTCGAACGATTGCGGTCCCAGTTGGGAGTCGATGCGGCAGATGTGCTTCTGCTCGACCAGGAGTCCCTCTATCTCCGCTGTGCGGCCAGCCTCGGTTTTCATACCGCCTCCATCGGCAAGGTGAGCGTCCGCCTGGGAAAGGGGCACGCCGGGCGGGCGGCCTTTGAACGGCGGACCCTGATCATCGCCGATCTTGGC
>JBBQBQ010000142.1:0-8833 GCA_038317685.1 Desulfuromonadales bacterium
TGCAGGTTCTTCCGCTCCCAGATCCTGTCGAGTATGTGCAGGTAGAGATTGGACAACAACGGTGAGATGACCCCGCCTTGCGGTGTTCCTTTACGGTTGCCTTTGCCGCCGCCAATATTCCGCTTCGTTCCGTCCTTGTCCTCTTCCATGACCGGAGCCTTGAGCCACATCTGAATCAGGCGCAAAATCTCGCCATCGCAGATGCGCTCGGCAACCGTCGCCATGAGGTTGACATGGGGAATGGTGTCGAAGTATTTGGAAAGATCGGCATCGATGACTTCGGTGTAGCCGGTGTTCATGGCATACGTTACGTCTTCGACTGCGTCGTGGGCTGACTTCTTCGGTCGGAATCCGTAGGAGGTTTTGCAAAAGTCCGCCTCGAAGATTGGCTCGATGACCAACTTTGCGGCCATCTGCGCCACCCGATCCCGGATAGTCGGGATGCCTAAAGGACGCTGACTGCCGTCGCTCTTCGGAATCATGACCCGTTTCACCGGGGCGGGTTGATACATCTTGTTTCTCAGTGCTTCTTCCAGCTCCGCCAAAAAGGCGGTAACCCCTTCTTTCGTCTCGATGGCCTCGAAGGTCACGCCGTCGATGCCGGCGCTCCCTTTGTTGGCGCGGACAAGGGCATAGGCAAACTCAAGGATGTCAGCCCGATAGACCTTATCATACAAGGCGTGGAAGCGGCAGGCCGGTTCTTGCTTGGCCTTACGGTAGAGCTTCCTCTGTAGCGTCCTGATTGTTTCCGGGGTTTTTAGCATGTCTGCAATCCCCATCTCCTTCGCTCGTTGGTTGCGTGAACAAAGCAGGGTCCCTTCCCTCGGGCAGGTTTATGTTGTTCCGTGCCCTCAAACGGTACTATGGACCCCTCCGACTCCCGATACGGCCCACCGCGATTTCGTTGCCTTATACGCGCCGGTTGATGCTCCTTAGGCATCACCGCATTGGGTCTCCAGCACTGGGTTGAGTATCTTCCGCAACATGCCGTCCCTGCTACCCCGGAAGATCATACAGGCCAATTCCGTTATCAGAACCTGCATACGTCGGCCTTCCCCGTCTGTCCATCGGGTCGGCATCTTCGAATGAATTTAACGAGGCTACATCTGGATTCATTTGCGTTACGGCCTGCTGTTTTGCCAATTGGGAACTTACGACCCCTTGTTACCAAGACGCCGCTCCCTTGAGCTACCGGAGTGAACGGATAACTCCCCGGACGGGACTTTAACCCGTTAGATATTCAACTGTTACTGCGTACGGACAGTATATTTAACTTTGGCATTTACCCGTGATTGGTATCGTGGGTCATCGAGATGCGGGGACAGGTCCGGGTTTTCCCTTCGGCAACAAATACCTGCAAACATACTTTTTCTAGAATGGGTTGCCCTTTGCTGGGGACCAAGCGATTAACGCTCCTCTGTTACACGAAAGGCAAATAGAGGCAGATGGAAGGGAAGGGTTGCAACCGTCTCCCGCCGCCGGCCGCCCCGGAATCCCGAGGCGGCCGGCGGCGTTCGGGAGCGGGGGGGAGGCTCCATGAGCGATTAAATTCATGTGATTATTCGCGACGTTGGTTGCAATATGGGGGGAGTTTGATAAGGTAATAAGCGCCCATGTTCACCGTTCCCAACCAGCACCCAGGAGGTTTCATGTCGACCTCGTCAGATTCCACTCCCTTTGCGGTCCGCGACTGCGCCCTGATCAGCCTCGCCGACGGCATCAAGGCCCAGACCCTGCGGGAGTTTCGGACCGCCCTCGATAAAGTCCCCGCCGGCAGTATTGACCATCACTTCTGGGGGCGGCTCCTGCGTCCCCAGTTCGATGAACCCGAATACAACAACGACTTCGCCTCCTGGGCCTATCATGCCCTCCATGACAAACCGCTGGCCGAGCGTTTGAGTATGGTGGTGCCGACCGACTTCGACGATCTCGAAGGATTGCGTCAGGAGCTGATTGAGGTCATCGAGGAACGCCTCGACGAGAGCGAGTTCGTTCCCTGGGCGAGGGCCGACCAACAGTTCCACTTCCTCCAGGCGCAGATTGTCGTCTTCGACACCGGCCTGCGCTTCGCCAATCCGGCCGAACTCTGCCCGTACCTGACCCAGCTCTCGACCGGCAGCATCTACTACCACTTCATCGATGCCCGCTCCCGAACTCCGGAGCGCTCTGATGACTTCAGCACCTGGCTACCGGCCTTCGGGGAGGAATACGCGCCGCTGGTGCGTGCCTTAAGCGCCCTCGACCCCTATTTCTCCTCTCTGAAGGAGCTGCGCCAAAACCTGGTCCGGATCTTCTCGGCCTGCTGCGAAGAGGTGGAATCATGAGTCGACTCTCCGACGAACACCTTCAACAGCTCCTCGACGATTACACCGCGGTGGCGGGACGGGAAGTGATCCAGCACCTCCGTCAGCTGGCGGCGACCCTCAAGGGGGCCAAGGTGGTCCATGTCAATTCGACCCGCGAGGGGGGCGGGGTGGCCGAGATCCTCCACAAGCTGATCCCTCTCAAACAGGCCCTGGGGATCGATGCCCAGTGGGAGGTGATCAACGGTCAGGCCGGCTTTTACCAGTGTACCAAGGGCTTTCATAACGCCTTACAGGGGGTTCCGGTCAACCTGCCGGAGGCGTTGTTGCGGGAGTATGAACGGACCAATGCCGAGAACGCCGAGACCCTGCGCTCGGCCCTGCACGATGCCGACTTCGTCTTCATCCACGATCCGCAGCCCGCCGCCTTGATCCAGCATTTCCCCGAGCACCGGGGGAAGTGGATCTGGCGCTTTCATATCGACGCCAGCCGGCCCTATCGGCCGGTCTGGAAGTATCTGCGGCAGTTTGTTACCGGCTACGACGCCAGCATCTTTTCGATGCCGGAGTTTGCCCAGCCTCTCCCCCATCCCCAGTACATCATTGCCCCGAGCATCGATCCGTTGACCGACAAGAACCGGGAACTCCCCCCCCATGAAATCGAGGCGGTCCGCCAGAAGTTCAACCTCGACCCCGAGCTGCCGATGATCCTGCAGGTCTCCCGCTACGACCGTTTCAAGGACCCGATCGGGGTGATCGAGGCTTATCGGCTGGCGAGCCGGCAGACGCCGATGCAGCTGGTTCTGGCCGGCGGCGGCGCCTCCGATGACCCGGAAGGGGATGCCGTCCTCAGCGAGGTGCGCCAGGCCGCCAAGGACGACCCGAACATTCATGTCCTCTTGCTGCCGTCCGATGCCCACCTGACGATCAATGCCCTGCAGCGGGCCGCCGACATCGTCCTGCAGAAGTCGCTGCGCGAAGGATTCGGGCTGACCGTCTCGGAAGCCATGTGGAAGGGGCGGCCGGTGATCGGCGGCGATACCGGCGGCATCCGCCTCCAGGTGATCGATCACTACACCGGCTTCCTGGTCCGCACCCCCGAAGGAGCGGCCCTGCGCATCCGTTATCTCCTCCACCGCCGTGACCTCCTCCATGAGATGGGGGAGCGGGCGCGGCGCTTCGTCTGGGAAAACTACCTCATCACCCGCCATCTGCGCGAATACCTGACGCTGATGCTGGCCCTGGTGAACGGATCGCAAGACCGGATCGAGGTGGGGATGTGACGACGGATGCCGTCCTGAGCAGTTTTTTCGCCGGACTCCTGCGGGCCCGGCGCGCCACCCTCCTCCTCGATTACGACGGCACCCTGGCTCCCTTTCAGGTCGATCGGGAGCAGGCCGTCCCCTACCCGGGGGTCCGCAGCCTGCTGCGGGCGATCCGGAACGAGACCGCGACCCGTCTGGTCATCGTCAGCGGTCGGGCCATCGACGATCTTCTCCCCTTGCTGGGCCTTGATCCGCCCCCGGAAATCTGGGGAGGACACGGCTGGGAGCGGCTCGACGGCGTCGGGGAGCGCCGGCTTCACCCCTTGAGCGCCGCGCAACAGCAGGGCCTGGCGGCGGCCTGGAAGATCCTTGAGGAGCGGCGACTCGTACCGCAAAGCGAACGCAAGCCGGCCTCCGTCGCTCTCCACTGGCGGGGCCTCCCGGTCTCCGCGGCCCAGGAACTCGAAGGGGCGATCCTTCAAGCATGGCGTCCCCTCGCCGGCGGGGAGGATCTCGCACTGCACCCCTTCGACGGCGGCATGGAGCTGCGGGCCGCGGGGCGCCACAAGGGGACGGCAGTCGAGGAGGTTCTGGGCGAACTGGACCCGGGGGAACCGGTGGCCTATCTCGGCGATGATCTCACCGATGAAGACGGCTTCGGGGCGGTCCGCGGGAGGGGCCTCGCCATCCTGGTCCGCGAAACCTGGCGGTCGACGCTGGCTGAAGTCCACTTGCGCCCGCCGCGGGAGCTCCTCGGCTTTCTCCACGAATGGCGCCGGTGCGCTCCGCGCTCTTCGCCATCCCCGGGAGGTGTGATATGAATCGACGTATGGTGGTGGTCTCCAATCGACTGCCGGTCGTGATCCAACAGTGCGATAACCTTTGGCAGATCAGCCCCGGCAGCGGCGGCCTGATCACGGCCCTGGCGCCGGTGGTGCAGGCCAACCGCGGCATCTGGATCGGCTGGCCCGGGTGCGGTCCGGAGGCGCCGGTCGCCGAGCTCTGCGAACGGTATGCGACGGAGCATGGCTACCGCCTGCACACTGTCGCCCTTTCGGAAGAGGAGATCGAGCAGTACTACCATGGCTTTGCCAATGAAACCCTCTGGCCCCTCTTTCACGACCTCCTCGGCAACTGTCTCTTCAACAAACAGAATTATCTGACCTACGAAGCGGTCAACCGGACCTTTGCCGAAGCAACGGCAGAGGTCAGCGGTCCCGCCGACCTGGTCTGGGTCCATGACTACCAGCTGCTGCGCGTCGGCCATTATCTGCGAGCCGCCAACTACCAGCGCAAGACCGCCTTCTTTCTCCACATTCCCTTTCCGCCGGCCGACCTGTTCCGGCGCCTCCCCTGGAAGGCCCCCCTCCTGGAGGGGCTCCTCGCCTACGACCTGGTCGGGTTTCAGACGCTGCGCGACCGGCGCAACTTCGTCCATTGCGTCACCACCCTCTGCGAGGGGGTCGAGGTGGTGAGTCGTCATCCGAAGTTCACGATCCTGAATTGCCGGGGCCGCTACCTGAAGGTCGGGCATTTCCCGATCAGCATCGATTCCCAGGCCTTTGCCGAGCTTGCCGCCTCCCCCGAGGTGGCTGACGCCGCCTGGTATCTCCATGAGAACTGCCCATCCTGCCAAGTCATGCTGGGAGTCGACCGCCTCGACTACACCAAGGGGATTCCCGAGCGGTTCCTCGCCTTTGAACGAGCCCTGGAAAAATTCCCGGAACTGCAACGAAGCCTCTCACTGGTGCAGATCGTGGTGCCGAGCCGGACCATGGTCCCCGGCTACCAGGATCTCAAAGATCAGCTCGACCAGATGGCCGGACGGATCAACAGCCGCTTCGGCGACACCGGCTGGATGCCGATCCAATACCGCTACTGTTCCCTCGACCCGGTACAACTGGCCGCTCACTACCGGATGGCGGAGATCGCCGTCGTCACTCCCCTGCGCGACGGGATGAATCTGGTGGCCAAGGAATATTGCGCCTGCTCCGTCGAGAACAACGGAGTTTTGATCCTCAGCGAGTTCGCCGGAGCGGCCGACGAACTCGGCAGCCAGGCCCTGCTGGTCAATCCTTATGATGTCGAAGCGACGGCCGACGCCATGCACCGGGCCTTTGCCATGCCCGCTGAAGAGCGGCAGCGGCGCATGGTTCACCTGCGGGCCCAGATTCGCCGCCATGATGTCGGTCGCTGGGTCGCCAACTTCGTGCAAATCTTCGATCAGCCGCAGCCGCAGCCGCAGCCGCAGCCGTCAGGCCGTCGCCGGGTCGAACCGGCCTCCGGCTAGTCCCTCCCCTGGGAAACTCCATCGATTACCCCCAAAGGATTGGCCATGCCTCCTTCCACCCCCCGGGACCGCCGGACCTTTCTATACGGTCTGATCCTCGGCGCCCTCCTGATGCTTGCCCTCAATTGGAGCCAGCCGGGCTTCAGCGCCTTTCTCTTCACCGGAGGCCCCTCGTCCCGGTTCGCCCCCGACCTGGCTCTGCTCGGCCAGGTCGGGAGGATCATCGAGGACGTCTACGTCGACCGCGCCGCAGTTCAGCCCGAAAAACTCACCTATGGCGCCATCGGCGGAATGGTCGAGGCCTTGGGGGATACCGGTCACAGTGCCTTTCTTTCGCCGGAGATGGTCAAACAAGAGGAGGAGTTTACCAAGGGGAGTTACAAGGGGATCGGCGCCGAGGTGAAGGTGAAGGACGGGCATGTGGTCATCGTCGCCCCCTTCGACGGCTCCCCGGCGCAAAAGGCCGGCCTTCGCCCGGGGGAGATCATCCTTAGGGTCGATGGCCAGGATGTGGCCGGCCTCCCCCTCATCCAGGTGGTCCGGCGGATTGCCGGCGAGGCCGGGACCAGGGTCACTCTGACGATCCTCAATCCCGCCTCCGAAGCGACCCGCGACGTCTTGCTGACCCGGACAACCATTGCCATACATCACGTCACCTGGCAGCAGTTACCCGGCACAAAGTTGGCTCACCTGCGGCTGGCCGGCTTCAGCGAAGGGGTAACGGACGACCTGGATCGGGCCTTGAGAGCCATCCGGGGAAAAGGATTGGCCGGGATCATCCTCGACTTGCGGGACAACCCGGGGGGGCTTTTGAACGAGGCGGTGGGGGCGGCGAGCCAGTTTTTGGCTGGCGGAACCGTACTGCAGGAGAAGGACGCCAAGGGCGAGATCACATCGGTTCCGGTTCGTTCGGGGGGATTGGCCACGGAGATTCCGCTGGTGGTGCTGGTTAACGGCGGCACGGCCAGCGCCGCGGAAATCCTCTCCGGGGCGCTGCAGGACGCCGGGCGGGCCGAACTGGTCGGCGAAAAGACCTTCGGCACCGGCACGGTCTTGCAGCGTTTTCCCCTGCCGGACGGCTCGGCCCTGCTCCTGGCCGTTGAGGAGTGGCTGACGCCGAAGGGCCGGGTCATCTGGCATCAGGGGATTGCCCCCGATCGGGTCGTCGCTTTGCCCGAAGGGGTCCAACCGCTCATTCCCCTGCTGGAAGATGGTCTGACGGCCGAGGGACTTTCGGGGAGCTGGGATCGGCAATTGCTGACGGCCCTGAAGATGTTGGAGGAAAAGCCGCGATAAAGTCCTTCAGCGCCGCTTGAACCCCCGATCCCCGCTCCGCCCGCCCGGTGGCTTTGCTGCTCCATAGGCTGCGGCAAAGGTCGCGGCGAACTCATCGATTGGTGGTCGGTGCGGGGCGGCAATTTTTTGGGGCGTAGCCGCCGCAGGTCATGATACGATTTCCGCCGGACCCACCCACCCAACCACTCTTTGCGAGGTTCGAATCCCCATGGCCGAACTCCAGCGTCAGCGCCTCCGCGAGCTTCTTGCCCGTACCGAACCCCTCTCCGTCGCCTGCGTCAAAGGCTGGGCGCGCACCGTGCGCCGCGGCAAGGAGGTCGCCTTCATCGAACTCAACGACGGATCCTGCTTTGCTTCGCTGCAGGTGGTGGCGGCGCCGGGGCTGGAGAACTTCGAGAGCCTGGCCCGGGCCGGCACCGGAACCTGTCTGGCCGTCGTCGGCGAGCTCATCCCCTCGCCGGCCTCCGGCCAGCGCTGGGAACTGGTCGCCCGCCAGGTAACAATCCTCGGCGAAGCCGATGGCGACTATCCGCTGCAGAAAAAACGCCACTCCCTCGAATACCTGCGCAGCATCGCCCACCTGCGGCCGCGCACCAACACCTTCGGCGCCGTTTTTCGAGTCCGCAGCGTTCTGGCTTTCGCCGTCCACCGCTTCTTCCAGGAACGGGGTTTTCTCTATGTGCAGACGCCGATCATCACCGCCAGCGACTGCGAGGGGGCCGGCGAGATGTTCCGGGTCACCACCCTGCCGCCGCAAGGCCCGCCGCTGGTCGACGGCGGCGTCGACTGGTCGGCCGACTTCTTCGGGGAGAAGGCGGGCCTCACCGTCTCCGGCCAGCTCGAGGGGGAACTCTTCGCCACCGCCTTCGGCGACATCTATACTTTCGGGCCGACCTTCCGGGCCGAGAATTCCAATACCAGCCGCCACGCGTCCGAATTCTGGATGATCGAACCGGAGATCGCCTTCGCCGACCTCGCCGCCGATTGCCGGCTCGCCGAGGAGTTCCTTCGCTATCTGGTGACCTATGCCCTTGCAGAATGCGGGGAGGATCTGGCTTTCTTCGACCAGCGGGTCGAGCCCGGTCTCATCGCCCGCCTGGAGACGCTGGCCAAGGCGGAGTTTCGGACCATGACCTACAGCGAGGCGGTCAGGGTTCTGGAGAAGAGCGGCCGTGCCTTCCAGTTCCCTGTCGTTTGGGGGTCCGACCTGCAGAGCGAGCACGAGCGCTTCCTCACCGAAGAGCATGTCGGCGGCCCCCTCTTCGTCATTGATTACCCCGAAGAGATCAAGGCCTTCTACATGCGCCGCAACGACGACGGTCGGACCGTGGCGGCGATGGACCTCCTCGTCCCGCGGGTCGGCGAGATCATCGGCGGCAGCCAGCGCGAAGAGCGCCTGGAGGTCCTCGACGAGAAGCTGGTCAAGGTCGGCATCGCGCCGGAGAACCTGTGGTGGTACCGCGACATCCGCCGCTGGGGGAGCTGCCCCCACGCCGGCTTCGGCCTCGGCTTCGAGCGGCTGCTGATGTACGTCACCGGCATGGAGAATATCCGCGACGTCATCCCCTTCCCCCGCACCCCCGGCTCGGCGGAGTTCTGAGGGTTCGTCCGCGTGATACAATCATGCCAGGAGGTGAACGATGCCAACCGTGCATTTGGAGGCGCAGTTATCGCCGGAC
>JBBQBQ010000143.1:0-8757 GCA_038317685.1 Desulfuromonadales bacterium
GCCGATCTGGAGCAGGAAGCCTTGCAGTGGGCCCTCGGCAGGGGGGCCCGCTCGGGACGGGTCGCACGCCAGTTCGTCGATGATCTCACCGGCCGAATGGCCCTGGCTCAGCGGGAGGCAACAACTCCTGCCGCCGAGGACTCCGTGGAGGCGCCGGACCAATGAAATTAGGCTTGGCGAGGCCCTTAAAATCGTTATAATGGGGCCCCCGCAAGGGGTCTTCATCCGAGCGTTCCGAAATAATCCCGCCGGCTAGCTCTGGCCGTAACCAACCGACCTTTTCATGCCCTTTTCCAAATATCTCAAGCCCGACAACAAGCTCCTGATGCGGGCTATCGCATCCGGCGACGGCCCCGCGCGTTTCGAGGCGTTGACGGTCTATCTGAAAAGCCAGGGGCCCGACCACCTGGAGCTGGCTCTCCCCTACCAGACTCAGGAAGGCGAGAGCTACCCCTTCACGTCGGAGATGACCTTCGAACTCTTTGCCGATGCCATGGGCGTCGGGATACGGCTGACCGCCTCCTTCCAAAGTGCCTTCTCCCCCAACCTGATCAGGGTCAAACACAATCGCGACCTGCAGTTGATCCGGCGGCGCAGTTTCCGGCGCCGGGACGCCACGGTCGGCCTGGGCTACACCAAGGGCCGGGGCGCCCTGCGGACCTTTCGGGAACAGTGGGAAAAGAATGTCCGTATCCTCACTAGCGGGCGCCCCCTGAACAAGGTTCTGGACTTCCCCCGCTCCCGTGTCAATCTCAGCGCCGGCGGCATTCGCCTCAGCATCAAAGCTCCGGTCGAGATCGCCGACCTCTGCCTGCTGTTGATCGATCTCCACGACAGCAAGACCCCGATTTGTGCCCTGGGCGAGGTGGTGTGGCTGGCCGGGGAAGGTACCGATGGCCGCCATCAGGCCGGCCTGCAATTCATCAACATCCTGGAAGAGGACCGCAAGCGGATCGACAGCTTCGTGGTCAGCGGCGCCCACGAAGATTTTGACGCCGACGCCCGGCAGGCCGTCGCACCAGGCTGACCCCGCCCCATTTCGCCACCCTGTTGCCCCCCAGAGTTAGTCCAACCATAGACCTCCCCCCAGAGTTCGGGGACAACCCGGAGGGGTGCCGATGGGCCGGGAGGAAAGCCCTCGCTGGCCTATTGCCGATTCTATTTGCAGGAAGAGTGGGGGACCGGCAGGATCACGGGAAAGGCTGCAAGCTCAGCTGAAGAGCCGGCACCAGCCGGGAAAGCGCCGGGCAGCGGTCTGGTGGAAGGGCTGACACCCCCTCGGCGCAAACGCTCCAGGAACTCCTCCCTGGGAATCTCCCGGGCTCCCAGCCTGAGCAGGTGGGGGTTGGTCAGTTGGCAGTCGATCAATTCAAAATCCAGCTCTTGAAGGCGACGGCAGAGGGCTGTCAGGGCCATCTTGGAGGCATTGGCCTCGCGGTGAAACATCGATTCGCCGAAAAAGCAGCGCCCGAGGCAGACCCCGTAGAGGCCGCCGACCAGTCGTCCCTCCCGCCAGCATTCAACGGAATGGGCATATCCGAGGGTGTGCAATCGCCAATAGGCCTCCCGCATCTCGGGGGAGATCCAGGTCCCTTCCCCCAACTCCCTGCGCACCCCGGCACAAGCATCGATGACAGAGCCGAAATCCTTATTGAAGGTCACCTCAAAGGCGCCCCGGCGCACCTCCTTGGCCAGGCTGCGATGGACCGTGAGACCACCCGGGTCCAGAATGCAGCGAGGATCCGGCGACCACCAAAGGATCGGATCGTCTTCGTTGAACCAGGGGAAAATTCCGCAGGAGTAGGCGAGGAGCAGACGGGGGACGGAAAGATCGCCCCCCAAGGCGACGAGACCGTCCACCTCCGCCAGACGCGGGGGGGGGAAGACCAGCTCTTCGATCAGTCGATAGACGGGCATGGGTTCATATCAGGGGACGGAGGAGTTCCGGCCTCATCGGTAGCGGAAAGTCATCGCTCCCTGGCGCAGGCCGATTTGAACTTCCCCCCCCTTCTTCAGGGCACCGAAAAGGATCTCGGCGGCGATCTTGTCGCTGATCTCGTTCTGGATCAAACGCCCCAGAGGTCGAGCACCGAAAACCGGGTCGTAACCCCGGCGGGCCAGGTCGGCCCGTGCGGCGGCAGAGAGTTTCAGCCGGATTCCCTTCTCGATCAGGGGCGCCTGCAGTTCGGCCAGAAACTTATCGACCACCCGGGCCATGACGGCCGCACCCAAAGGTGCGAAAGCGATGACCGCATCGAGACGGTTGCGGAACTCCGGGGAGAAGGTCCGTTCGACCGCCTGGCGCGGCGAGGCGTTCACCTGACCACCGAAACCGATCGGATTGGCGCTCATTTCGCGGGCGCCAACGTTGCTGGTCATGATCATCACGACGTTGCGGAAGTCGGCATGCCGGCCGTTGTTGTCGGTCAAGGTTCCGTGATCCATGATCTGCAACAGGATCCCGAAGAGGTCGGGATGAGCCTTTTCGATCTCGTCGAGGAGGATAACCGCATAGGGGTGTTTGATGACCGCATCGGTGAGAAGCCCGCCCTGTTCGAAGCCGATGTAGCCAGGGGGCGCGCCGATCAGCCTGGCGACCGCATGCTTCTCCATATATTCGCTCATGTCGAAGCGCAGGAATTCAACCCCCAGGGCGGCTGCAAGCTGCTTCGCCACCTCGGTCTTGCCGACGCCGGTCGGCCCGGTGAAAAGGAAGGAACCGGTCGGTTTTTCAGGATGACCGAGACCCGCACGGGAACGCAGGACCGCCCGGCAGAGGAGGTCGATGGCCGGATCCTGCCCGAAGACCTGGCGACGCAGTTCCCGATCAAGGTGTTTCAAACGGCGCCGGTCCGAGCTGGAGATACTGCGCGCCGGGATGCGGGCGATCGCCGCCACCACCGCCTCGATCTCGGCCACGCCGATCTGGGGATGGGGTTGAGGGTGGATGCGTCGATAGGCGCCGACCTCGTCGATGACGTCGATCGCCTTGTCGGGGAGGTGCCGGTAGTTGATATGCCGGGCGGAGAGTTCGGCCGCGGCCCTGAGGGCCTCATCGCTGTAGCGAACCTTGTGGTAGCCCTCATAGTGCTCCTTGAGGCCTTGCAGGATCGCCACGGTCTCCTCCACGGTCGGCTCCAGGATATCGATCTTCTGAAAACGCCGGGACAGAGCCCGGTCTTTGTCGAAAAGGTTACGGTACTCCTCGTAAGTGGTGGAACCGATACAGCGCACCTCCCCGGCGGCGAGGACCGGTTTGAGGATATTTGAGGCATCGAGGGAGCCGCCGCTGGTGGCGCCGGCCCCGACGACGGTGTGAATTTCATCGATAAAGAGGATGGCGCCGGGCTTTTTCTGCAGAGCGGCCACCACCGCCTTGATGCGTTCCTCAAAATCGCCGCGGAATTTGGTCCCGGCGAGGAGCGCCCCCATGTCGAGGGCATAGATCTCAGCCTCGGCGATCAGGTCCGGAACGTCGCCGGCGACGATCATCAGCGCCAGCCCTTCCGCCAGGGCGGTCTTGCCAACCCCCGGCTCGCCGACGTAGAGAGGATTATTCTTCCGCCGCCGGCAAAGGACCTGGATGGTTCGCTCCAACTCTGCCGTCCGGCCGATCAGGGGATCGATCTTGCCGGCGCGGGCCCGCTCCAGCAGATTGACGGTAAAAGCCTCCAGAGGGTCCTTGGCAGGAGCGGGCTTCCCCGGGGCGGACTCACCTTCCCGGGACGGCGCCGGGCCTTCGGGACGTTCCTCACGAGGCACCTTGGCCACCCGGTGGGAGATGTAATTCAGAACGTCGAGACGGCTGATCCCTTGATTTTCCAGAAAATAAGCGGCATGAGAGTTCTTCTCTTCGAGAATCGCAGCCAGCAGGTCCCCGAGGGTGATCTCTTTCTTGCCGGCCGCCTGCATATGCAGAACCGTGCGCTGCAGGATCCTCTGCAGCCCGACGGTCTGTTCCGGAACGGCCTCTTCCTCGCTCGGCAGAACCTCGAGATGACGCACGAAGAATTCTTCAAGGAGTTGGCGGAGCGTCTCAAGGTCCCCCCCGCAACTGCGTAAAATTTCCTGGGCGCTCTCCTCAAAGAGCATGGCATAGAGGACATGCTCCGAGGTGAGGTATTCGTGGTGGCGCCGCTGCGCTTCTCGCACCGCCAGAGAAAATGTCATCTGTACTTCGTGGTTGAACATCTAATCCTCAGGCCTGTTCCAGGCTGCATTTGAGTGGGAAGCCTTCTTTACGGGCCAGGTCATGGACCCGCGCCACTTTGGTTTCGGCGATTTCAAATGGAAAGGTGCCGCACACCCCCACCCCCTGCATATGCACATTGAGCATGATGCGGTTGGCCTCGGTCGCCGACTTGTGAAAGATCGTCTCCAAAACCTGGACCACGAATTCCATGGTCGTATAGTCATCGTTCAACAATAACACGTTAAAGAGCGGCGGCGTCGCAACCCGATCTCGGGCGGCCGGGTCGGCCCCCGGCCGAACGGCATCCTGTCCCATAACTGTTTCCTTCACCAAGGGATTCATTCCTGCGGGTGCGTTCCCCGACATTATCTGTCATTTCCCCCGCACCCGCAAATTTATTTCCATTTTAACATTGTTCCTGGCAGGTAATGCAAGGCTGGGCAGAATCTGTTGGAGATTGACAAACCTTTAAAATTTTTGCAGAATGGTGCGCATTCATTGGGTTTCTTGATGGTCTCCCGGGTGACCGGGATTCAGGGCCGGGTTGGCTGCTCACATTCATGGGAGACTGGGCATGGCGGGTGAACTGTCAGCCGGATTTTGCAGCCACTGCAACCGGGCCGTGACCATCCGAAAAAAGAACGGGGGGCTTTTAAAAAAAATCACCGCCCTGGTCGGCAGCGATGCCGCCGACCAGCAATGGGAATGTACCCGTTGCGGGAAACCGGCCGGCAAGGCATTCACCCTCCCGCAACAGAATCGGCAGAGCGGCGAAGGGACGGTCCAAGCCGCCGAACCTGAGGCAGAGATGCCGCCGCCAGAGGCCGCAAACATTGAGTACCGTGATTGTCCCCACTGCCGCGGGAGCATCCGCCGCGAGGCCTTCAAATGCCTTCACTGCAATCTGGAGGTGACGCCCCTGCCCAGGCTGGATGAGGCGAAGTGCCATGTCTGCGGCAATATCATCAAATACGAGGGCTCGGACCAGGGCCAGATCCGGCCCTGCGCGACCTGTACCGGGCTCGTCACCCTCCCCGCCCCCGAGGAAGGTCACACTCCCCGGACCACCCCGCCGCCGGTACAGAAGCTCCCCGACGACCCGAATCGCCCGACCCTGACCCTGGCCCTGTGCAGCACCTGTGACCATCATTTCACCTATCAGAATAAACATGCAGGCCGCAAGGTTTCCTGCCCTTCCTGCCACCGCCCCTTTACTCTCCCTTGACCGTCCTGCCGATATTGGCGGGAGGGTGGCGAATTGCCTGAGGAATGAGCCATGAACGGAAATGACCTGGGGCTTTTCGGCCCCCTTGAAAGTATCGCCGGAATTCTGCTGCCGGGCCTGGTGCTGGTTCTGAACCTCTTCGTTCTCTTCTTCCTCCGGCGCCTATGGCGGGGGGTCCAGGGGACCGACCGGGAGTTGCGGCAATTAGGCGACAAACTCGATCAGCTGAGCGATCGATGGGAGCGCCGGGCGATCGAATCCTCGGCCGACCGGAGCATCCCTTCCATCCCCGCCGTCCCCAGCAGTCCCGTTGCGCAGGCGCCCGGGCCGGAACCGGATTGGGCCGCCTTTGACACCGCCGCAGCGGCCCCCTTCGCTCCGTCGATCCCGGCAGCGACCCTCCCCGACCTTGGGGAGGATTTCGATTTAGACAACGCAGACCTTGATGCCTCCGGAACCGAGGCCTCCCAGCCCGAGGCAGAGGCCGCCGGATTCCCGCTCCCGGAACTCGAATCGGCCGGCGGCCCGGCCCCTGAGGGCGTGGCAGAAGAGCTCTTCCGGGAATCCCCGGAATCAGCTCCCCCAGCTCCGGCCATGGTCCAGGCCGCGCCCGCCGAACCACCGGCCGTCCAGAAGGTTCCGGCCGTCGTCAGGTTACCGGGCGATCCCCAGCGGCCGGACATTCTGCTGGCGCGCTGCGGCGGCTGCGGCCACAAACTGGCCTACAAGGAGTCTCTTGCCGGCAAGCGGGTCAAGTGCCCTGCGTGCCAACAGGTCTTTGTCCTCCCTTGAATGGGGTTGGTACTTTTCCTCCCACGGCGCCGAACGGGCGCCGTTTTTTTTTGCTTGCCTAATGGAAATGCTTTTGGCAAAGTATTAGCCCTGCCTAACACCCTTCTCTCCCCCTTATTCTTGAGGACTAGGCCATGGGACTGTCGATCGGGTTTGAATGCCCACAATGCAAGCAGACGATCAACCAGCAGCTGACTGACCTCTCCCCCTCCCGCAACCAGAAGTGCCCCGCTTGTGAAACCCCGGTCCTGCTGACCGGTCACGGGCTGCAGGATTTCCGACAGGCATTGAAAGACTATTGCCGCCCCTGATCGCCTCAGGCTCACTCCCATGGCGCGATCGCTGCCTTGACCCCGGTCAAGGCAGCGATCTGAAGTTCCGGGTACCATGGCCGGGTCATCATTTTCGCGCTGGTCCCGGTCCCCGACCGGAGCCTCTGGGAGTCCATATGTCCAGTCCCGAAATCATCGTCTTCCTGATCGTCTGGGGTCTGCTCTGTTGCGGCATTGGCTTTGGCCTGCGCGCCCGCCGCCGGAGATCCCGCCAGGGGCAACCCGGTCCCCCCTCCTGCTAAGCCTCCTTTTGGTTTGCCGCCGCCCGCCTCCCTCTGTTATGGTGCCACCGAGCCGCTTTCCCGAGGTGCGATGATGGTTGAGCCGATCTGGCTGATGGCTATTCTGATCCTTGGCCTGCTGCTCGGCGCCGGTATCGCGGCGCTTCTGGGGCGCGGCCGAATCGAGCGCAGCAGGGAGCTGGGGCGCCAGGAGCGTTTGGCCGACCTGGCGACCCTCGGCGAACGTCTGCTCGGAAGAGACCAGCAGCTGCAGCAGGCGCTCACTGCCAACGACCTGACAACCCGGGAAACGGTCGCCTTGCGCGCCGAAAATCTGGCCCTGCAGACCCGGATGGCCCAATTTGAAACCAGGCTGCAGGAGGAACGCCGCTCCTCAGCCGAGAAGCTCGAGCTGCTGGAACAGGCCCGCCGGCAGCTTGCCGACGCCTTTAAGGCCCTCTCCGCCGAAGCCCTTGCAGTCAACAACCAGACCTTTCTGCATCTTGCCCAAGCGACCCTGGAGCGCTACCAGGAAGGGGCTCGCACCGACCTCGACGGGCGCCGGCAGGCGATAGACCAACTGGTCCATCCCTTAAAGGAATCCCTCGGCAAGGTCGATGCCCGGATTCAGGAACTCGAAGCGTCCCGCAGCGGCGCCTACGCCCGCCTCGACGAACAGATCAAGTCCCTCCTCACCACCCAGGCGAAGCTGGAAAACGAAACCGGCAATCTCGTCAAGGCGCTGCGGACCCCGACGGTGCGCGGCCGTTGGGGAGAGATTCAACTGCGGCGGGTGGTGGAAATGGCCGGGATGGTCAACTTCTGCGACTTTGTGGAGCAGGAGTCAGCCGGCGGCGAAGACGGCCGACTGCGCCCAGACATGATCATCAAGCTCCCTAACGGCAAAAACATCGTCGTCGACTCCAAGGCTCCCCTGCAGGCCTACCTGGAAGCGCTGGAAAGCCGGGACGAGACGACCAACCGCAACCATCTTCGCGAGCATGCCCGCCACATCCGTGGTCACCTGCAAAAACTTTCGGCCAAGAACTACTGGGCGCAATTCCAGCCGACCCCGGAATTCGTCGTCCTCTTTCTCCCGGGCGAAACTTTCTTTTCCGCGGCGCTGGAACAGGATCCGGGGCTGATCGAGTTCGGCGTCGACAACCGGGTCCTGCTCGCTACACCGACCACCCTCATCGCCTTGCTGCGGGCCGTGGCCTACGGCTGGCGACAGGAGCAACTGGCTGAGAATGCCCAGCAGATCAGCGCCCTCGGCCGTGAGATGTACGAGCGCCTGGCCACCATGACGGAGCATTTCGCCGCGGTCGGCAAAGGGCTCGACCGGGCCGTGGAATGCTACAACAAGACCGTCGCCTCCTTCGACAGTCGGGTCCTGGTCACCGCCCGTAAATTCCGGGACCTCGGCGCCGCTCCCGACCGGGAACTGGAGTCTCCGGAGGTCATCGACCAATCGGCACGGACCCTCGCCGCCATCCCGTCGAGCGAAAAGGAGGGGTAACACCCCTTTACTTTCCTGACGCGACTGCCTATATTGCCTGCACACATCTTCTGCGGAGGGAATCACCCATGCGAACCAAATTACTGATCCTGCTGTTGCTCCTGCCCCTGCTCGGCCTGTCGGGCTGCGGCTACAATCAGATACAGAAGGAAGAAGAGTCGGTCTTTGCCGCCTGGGCCGATGTCGAGGCGACCTACCAGCGCCGCGCCGACCTCATCCCCAACCTGGTGGAGACGGTCAAAGGTTACGCCGCCCACGAAAGCGATACCCTGAAGGCCGTGACCGAGGCCCGCGCCAAGGTCGGTCAGACCAATATTTCGGCCAAGGATCTCAACAACCCGGCCGCCCTGGAGCGCTTCCAGGCCGCCCAGGGAGAACTCTCCGGCGCCCTCTCCCGCCTGCTGGTCGTCGCCGAACGTTACCCGGACCTCAAGGCCAGCCAGAACTTCAGCGATTTGCAAAACCAGCTCGAAGGG
>JBBQBQ010000144.1:0-8735 GCA_038317685.1 Desulfuromonadales bacterium
CTCAACCCGATCGACCCGACGCTGCTCAGCAAGGACCCGAAGGTGTTCGCCGCCAACGTCGATCTCTTCATTGAGCACGGTTCGACCCCCGAGGGACCGAAGCCGGCGATCCAGATGCCGGCCTGGGGGGCCGACAAGATGCTCACTCCGCAGCAGATCTCCGACCTCATCGCCTACCTGCACAGCCTCAACCCCGCCAGGTAACTGAAGCCAAAAGGGGATCGACGGCTTTGTCGACAAAGCGGCCGATCCCCTTTCCAGTCTCCGATCTCTCATAGGGACTTAGCGGGTGGCCTGCTCCAGCAACGTCGCCAGCATCGCCACCCGCACCATCTCGATTCCTCTCTTGCGGCCGTAGGTCAGCGGCGCGCCGAAGATGGCGCCGACCTCCAACTGCCGTCCCTCCTCCCGGTCGATCTGCATGGAGGGGCGGTATTCGCCCAGGTTGTCGGTGAATTGGAGCATGCTGTCGGCATATCCGACGGGAATCGGCCGCGTCAGCCCCTGGGCGTTGCCGGCGTCGATCACCTCCAGCATCAGGTCGCGCACCAGCGTTCGGCAATCCGGGTCCTTCAGCAGGCGATTGACCGGCTGTTGCAGGAGGGCGCAGAGGCCGTTGAAGGGGATGTTCCAGACTAGTTTCTCCCAGCGGCTGCGCTTCAGGTCGTCAGTGGGCCGGCAATCGACCCCGGCCGTGCTGAAGAGGGCGACCAGCCGCTCGAGCCGGTCCGGACCACAACTCTGGTATTCGCCGAGGAGGATCCGACCGGCTCCCAGGTGGTGCACTTCCCCCGGGGCGCCGCGATTGGAACCGAGGAAGGCGACCCCGCCGAGGATGCGCTCCGCTCCGAAGAGCTCGGCCAGGGCTTCTTCGTTCCCGAGGCCGTTCTGCAACGTCAGGATTTCGGTCTTGGCTCCGACCAGCGGCCCGATCAGCTCGGCATAGCGGTCGTTGCTGAAGGTCTTCAGGCCGACGACGACCAGATCGACCGGGCCGATCTCTTCCGGTCGTCGGTAGCCCTGAACGCGCGGCAGGGTAAAGTCGCCGTTGATGGAAAAGACCCGCAGGCCGTTTTGGGTGATGGCCTCGTAATCCCGCCGCAGCAGGAAATGGACATCCTCCCCACCCCTTTGCAGGAGCGCCCCGTAATAGAGCCCCAGGGCTCCCGCGCCGACCATGGCAATCCGCATGCATTCCACCTCGTGGTTCGTCATTAAAACGTCCGGCGATTATTCCCCAAGATATGCTTCCGTCTCAACCACATAATTCCCGGGTTTGAACGAAACTTCGACCCCCGCCGCGATTGCCCCCTCCCCCAAACCGGCTACAATCAAGAAAACTGCTGTCGAGGAGAAAAGTCATGAACCAGCTGCCCGTCGTCGAAGTCTTCTTCGACTATGTCTGACCGTGGTGCTATCTCGGTGCCGTGCGCACCGAACGCTTGCGGCGGGAGTATGGCATCGAACTGCGCTGGACGGTCTTCCCGCTCCATCCGGAGACGCCAGAGGAGGGGGCGGAATTGAGTGAGCTCTTCGCCGGGAGGGAGGCACAGATCCAGGCGATGCAGGTCCGGTTACGGCAATTGGCCGCCGCCGAAGGGTTGCCGTTGGCGGAACGGAGCCGCACCTACAATAGCCGGCGGGCCCAGGAACTCGGCAAATGGGCCGAAGCGCTGGGGCGGGGGGAACCTTTCCGGCAGGCGGTCTACCAGGCCTTTTTCGTCGAAGGGCGGAATATCGCCTTGCCGGAGGAGTTGGGACGGATCGCGGAGGCTGCCGGGTTGCCGGAGAAGGCGGCTCGAACGGTTCTGGAGACCGGACGCTTTGCCGAAGCGGTCGCCGCCGACTGGCGGCGCGCCGGGGAGTTGGGGGTCACCGCGGTTCCGACCCACCTCTGTGGCGGCAAGCGGCTGGTCGGATTCAGCGACTACGACGATTTTGTAGGGCTCATCGGCCGTCAACAAGAATCATCAGGATAGGTCAGGCGATGAATTCTCCGACCCCATCGCCTCTGGACCACCCACTCCTCAGCGAACGTTACTTCTACCCCTGGGCCAACGATTTCGATGAGCCCTTCTTGGTTGACGGAGATTGCTTCCGGCTCGGTTGCCGTTATCGGAAGATCGACGAGGCAGCGCCGACCATCATCCACTTCCACGGCAACGGGGAGACGGTGGCCGATTACCTGGGGGCGTTCGAGGAGCGGGTGGTCGCTCTGGGGGCCAACCTGCTGCTGGCGGAATACCGGGGCTACGGCATGTCGAGCGGGAAGCCGGCCCTGGCCGCGATGCTCGCCGATGTGGAGCTGATCATCACGGCGGCGGGGTTGGCGGCGGAACGGATCGTCTTCTTTGGCCGCTCCCTCGGGTCCCTCTACGCCATTCACGGCGCGGGGCTCTACCCGCAGGCCGCAGGCCTGATCGTCGAGAGCGGCATCGCCGACCCCCTGGAGCGAATCCTGCTGCGGGTCGAACCATGGCAGCTGGGGACCGACCTGGCCGGACTTCGGGCCGCGGTCAGCCGGGAGCTGGATCAGCGGCAGAAGCTCGCGGCCTTCCAGGGGCGGACCCTCGTCATGCATGCCCGGCACGACGACCTGGTGCCTCTGTCCCATGCCGAGCGGACCTTTGCCTGGGCCAACCAGCCGAAGGAACTGCTCGTCTTCGAACGGGGCGACCATAACACCATCCTGGCGGCCAATCAGGAGGCCTATTTCTCAGCGGTGGAGGGATTCCTCCGGTCACTTGGAAGTGTCTGAGGGAAGATCCGCAAAGTCCTGCGGCGATGGCCGGAGACAGAAGAGGGGGATCGTTAAGGTCGTTACCTCGGCGAATCAGGAGTCCAGCACCTCCCGGACCTTGCGCAACAAGTCCTGGGGCGCGACCGGTTTCATGAGGAGTTCGCATTCCCCGTCCACTTTGCCGTCTCTCTGAACGACATCCCGAGGATAGCCGCTGATGAAGATCGTCCGGGGCACGATCCCGCTCCTTTTTATTTCATCGTAAACCTCCTTGCCGGATCTCTTCGGCATGACCAGATCGAGGAGGAGGAGCTTGATCCGTTCCCGATTTTCCTTGAATTTGACGAGGGCATCCTCCCCGTCGACCGCCTCAATGACCGTATAGCCAAAATCGCTGAGAACCCCCCGGATCAGTTTCCGGATTTCCGATTCGTCCTCCGCCAGCAAAATCGTTTCGATCCCTGTCTGAGGAGTGGGCAACTGCGTCTTGGCCTTTTCCGGCAGGCTCCCACCGCGGTGCAACGGCAGGTAGATATTGAAGGTTGTCCCCGCCCCCGGAGCGCTGCGGACCTCGATATGGCCGCCGTGCTGGTTGACGATCCCGTAAACGACGGCAAGGCCCAATCCGGTCCCCCTGCCGATCTCCTTGGTGGTGAAGAAAGGTTCAAAGATCTTTTCAATGGTGCCCTCGTCCATGCCCAACCCGCTATCGGTGACCGAGCACACGGCATACTTGCCAGGGGGGGCGGATCCGTGGATCGCAGACGACTCGCCGTTGATCTCCGTCGTTTCGGTGACGATAGCCAACCGTCCCCCGTGGCGCATCGCATCCCTGGCATTGGTCGCCAGGTTCATCAGGACCTGCTCGATCTGGCCACGATCGACGCTGACCGGCAGCGGATCCTCCCGGCAAACGGTTTGGATTTCGATGTCCTCGCCGATAATTCTGGCTAGGAGCTTTCCGAATTTCTGGATGATCTCGTTGAGGTTGACGGTTTGGAGATGAATCATCTGCTTCCGGCTGAAGGCGAGAAGGCTTTGGGTTAGGGTCGTGGCCCGCTCGGCGGCGGAAAGGAGCATATCGACGTTGGGGCGAAGGGGGTCGTCTTCTCGCATCTTCATCTGCAGAATGCCGCCGTAGCCGATAATCGCCATGAGGATGTTGTTGAAATCATGAGCGATTCCCCCGGCGAGTTGGCCGACGGCCTCCATCTTCTGGGACTGGCGCAGCTGCTCTTCAAGCTTCTTCTTTTCGGTGATGTCTTCCTTGATGGCGATATAGTGGGTGATCGCCCCTTCCTCGGCCCGCACGGGTGCGATGGTCGCATATTCCCAAAAGAGATCGCTGTTCTTCTTCAGGTTGTGGAATTCCCCGTGCCACACATCACCGGCCGAGATGGTCGCCCAGAGCCTCCGGTATTCCTCCTGGGAGGTGGCGCCGGATTTGAGGACCCGGGGGTTCTTCCCTCGCACTTCCGCAGGCTGGTAGCCGGTGATCTGGGTGAACTTGGGATTGACGTACTCGATATTCCCCTGCACGTCGGTGATGACGATGGAGACCGGGCTCTGCTTGATGGCGGAGGAGAGCTTCAGGAGTTCTTCCTCCGCAGCCCTGTACTTCTCCAGGCTTTCTTCCAACTCCCGGACTTTTTCCTCCAGCTTGCAGGCGACCACCTCGTTGTATTGCCGGAGATATTCCCGTTCCTCGTCCAACAGATCCGGGACCTTAGGGCGCGATCGGCTATTTGGGAGGTTCTCCAGGATGGTGGACAACTCGGTCCAGAACGCATCGGGCGTCGTCGGTTTGGAGATAAAGGCCTCGGCGCCGAGCGCAAAGGCGAGTTCTTCATCCTTCCCACCGGTATAGACGGCGGAATGGAAGACGAAAGGAATGGTCCTGAGTCCCTCGTCCCGTTTGATCTTCCACAAGAGCTGGAAGCCGTCCAGTCGGGGCATCAAGGCATCGGAGATAATCAGGTCGGGCCTCTGTTCCCGGGCCAGGTCGAGTCCTTCCTGGCCATCCCGGGCTTCGATCACGCTATCGATTCCGTGACGTGCCAAGGTGTACCGCAACAACTTCCGGTCATCGGCATTGTCATCGATGATGAGCACCTTCATCGATTCTCTCCCGGTTCCAAGAGGGGCTAGTCTGACTGTGTCATCCGGTCGGTTAGTACCGGTAGGGCAACGAAAAAGGTGCTCCCCTGGCCGAGGCTGCTCTTGGCCCAGATCTGACCGCCATGGCCTATGACGATCTCCCTGACCAGCGCCAAACCGAGACCGGCTCCGCCGAACTTCCGCCGGTCGGTATTGTCGACGCGGAAAAAGGGCTCAAAAATATGTTCCAGAAAATCTTCGGGAATCCCGATCCCCTGGTCTTGCACCTCGATCCGGATCCGGTCCGTGTCTCTGGCGGCCCTCAGGAAAATGTCGCCGCCGCTGGGGGAGAACTTGATGGCATTCGAGAGCAGGAGCTCAAACATGCGCCGCAACAGCTTCTTGTCCCCCTGGACCGGGCCAAGGAAGTCGGGAGCTTCGACGATGATCCGGTGGGTCTTCGTGAACCGCCGGTAGTGGTTGGCAACCTCTTCCAGCAGGGGGGCGAGGTCGAGTGGCTGGAGGTCGCCGGCCCCGGCGCGGGCCTTTTGTCGCTGAAGATCGAGAAAGTTGCCGATCAGTTCATTCAACTTTTCCGTTTCCCCCTGGACAATCTTGAGGTACTCCTTCATCTGCACCAACGACAGTTCATTGGTCAGCATGTATTCCGTATAGCCCATCAGCGCGGTCAGGGGAGTTCGCATTCCATGGCTGACGGCGGAGATCATTTCGTCCTTGATCCGCCCGAGTTCCTTCTGGTCGGTGATGTCGAAGGCGATCTCCAGGCGGACCAGGCGACCGTCGGTCCAGGGGATGGCCCGATCGATCCCCTGATACCAGCGGTGATTCAGGGGACAGCGGAACTCCCAGACCAGCGGCGGCTGGGGAACCCCGTTCTTGACCAGAAGTTCGGCAAGACCCTTGTCGTCGGCCGCATCGTTCGGCCCCACAAAAATCTCGTGGCACTTTCGGCCGCGCCAATCCTCCTCAAAGAGGGTGGCGCCGTAGCGGTTCAGAAAGAGGAGGTCGCCGTTCTCCAGGTCGGCGACGAAGACCAGGGCATTGAGGGCGTCGAAAATCCGGCTGAACTGGACGAACTGGGTGCGCAGCGCCTCCTCCGCCACCTTGCGGCGTACCAGGGCCCGTTCCAGTTCCTTGACCTTCTCTTCGAGTTTGGCGGCCACCACGCCACTGTATTTCCTGAGATATTCCTCCTCGGCATCCGGCAGCGACGGAGCCAGAGTCCGCTTCTTCCCGGGTTCAAGACCTTGCATGACCAGGGTCAGCTCCCTCCAGAAATCCTCCGGAGCCATCGGTTTCGGAATAAAGGCCTCCGCCCCGAGGGAGAGGGCGAGTTCTTCATCCCTTGATCCGGTATAGACGGCGGAGTGGAAGACAAAGGGAATCTCCTTGAGTTCTTCGCTGGTCTTGATCAGGCGCAGGAACCTGAACCCATCGACCTTTGGCATCATGGCATCGGAGATGATCAGGTCGGGGCGATGCTCCCTGGCGAGGTCGAACCCCTCCTGGCCATCGCCGGCCTCGATCACCGGACCCCAGCCATGCCTTTTGAAGGTGAGGTGCAGCAGTTTCCGGTCGTTGCCGTTATCGTCGACAATGAGCACCTTCATGAGGACCTCGCGCTACGCGTTTTTCTTGTCGAGCACTTCATGGATGCGCTTAACGATGGTGAGGGGGTCGATCGGTTTTTCGAAGTAGGCGGTGCAACCGGCGTCCAGGACCTTGTCCCGGTCGCCGTACATGGCGAAGGAGGTGATGGCGATGATCGGTATCGTCCCATCGGCTTCCGAGGCGCGAATGCGCCGGGTCGCCTCCAGGCCGTCGATGCCGGGAAGGTTGATATCCATGACGATGAAGACGGGACGTTCGCGAATCGCCAGCTCTACCCCCTCCTCCCCGGTTTCGGCGGCGAGGACCTGATACCCGGCATGGCTGAGAGCGTAGGTCATCAGCCGCAGGTTATCGGCATTGTCTTCAACCACCAGGACTTTTTTCATGGCAACCTCACCGGAATGCGCAGGGAAAATCGGCTCCCCTGGCCGATTTCGCTTTTAACCAGTATAACGCCTTTCAGAACATCGGCAGTCAGCTTCCGGGTGAGATAGAGTCCGAGTCCCGTCCCCGGAATGACCGGTTGCAGGGGAGGATTGAAGCGGACGAAGGGTTGGAACATCCTGGGGAGATCCTCGTCCCGGATGCCGATGCCGGTATCGGTCACGACGATCTCCACTAGCGCCCCAGGCGATGCCTTGCCGGAGCCCGGAGCGACCCGGGTCGCTACGGTGACGCTCCCCTGGTCGGTGAACTTTACCGCATTGCTCAACAGGTTGAGGACGCACTGCAGCAGCCGCCGGCGATCGGTTTCCATCGGTTGTGGGGATACGTCGAGGTGCAGGTCGATCCCCTTCTCCTCCAATTCCTTGGCGACCAGGCTCACCCCTTCTTCGACCAGATCCTGAAGGTCGAACTTCTCGGCGATCGACTCGACCATGCCGGTTTCGATCTTGGAGACATCGATCACGTCGTTGATGAGGGTGAGGAGGAGCTTGCCGCAGCGCAGGATGATGGCAAGATTCTCCTTTTGCTCGCTGTTGACCGGGCCGATCCATTCATCATGGAGGATGCTGGAAAAGCCGATGATGGAGTTCAAGGGGGTCCGCAGCTCGTGGCTCATGGAGGCGATGAACATCGACTTGAGACGGTCCAACTCCTGCAGCTTGGCGTTGGCCTCTTCCAGTTCGACGGTCTTCTCGTTCAGGTCTTCGACGATGTTCATCAGCGCCAGCTGGATCTCCTCCAGTTCGGTCCGCTTGGTCTCCAGATCGCTGGTCCGCGCCTCGACCCGTTCCTCCAACTCTTGGTTGAGCCGGAGGCGTTCCTCCTCTCCCTTCCTTCGTTCGCTGATGTCGTAGACGGTCGTCCGGCTCATCAGGAAGTTGCCGTCATCGTCGTAAATTCCGGTTGCGCTCACCAGGACCGGAAGGATCGAGCCGTCCTTGCGCACCAGCTCGAATTCCATGTCTTTGATCCAGCCCTGTTTCAGAAACCGCGGAAACTGCTCCTGGAAGATCTGCCGACTCCTGTCGGTGGCGACGTCCGCGAAGCGCAGTTTACCGATGACCTCCTCACGCGCATAACCGAGCCACTTTAGCTCGGTGCCGTTGATCCGGACGAAGTAGCCCTCCCGGTCCAGGGAGTGGTAACCGCAGGGGGCCTGGTTGTAAAGATCGAGGATCTCTTCGGAGGACTTGGCCAGCGCCTCCTGGGCCCGCTTGCGCTCGGTAATATCCTGCTGTACCGAAATGGAATGGATCGGATTTCCTTCAGCATCCCGTACCCGATTGGTGTTGATGAGGACAGTGAGCTTTTGCCCACCTTTGGCAAGGACCACCATCTCGACATCCGACAGCTTTGCGGATGTCTGCCATTCTTCGAGGTACTCCTTCATCTTCGGCAACGATTCAGGGGCGAAAATGGATTGTATGGGCTGGCCGACCAGTTCTTCCTTCCGGTAGCCCAGGGCGTCGAGTGCGGCCCGGTTCACGTCGAGGACCAATCCGTCCCCCGAAATCATGTAGCAATAACCCGGTTCGTTCTCGAAAAACTGCCGGAAGCGGTTCTCGCTCTCCGTCAGTTCCCGGGTCCGCTCTTCGACCTCGCGGTCGAGCCCCCGGTTCAGTGCAGAAAGCTCCTGGAAGAGGGAGATATTGTCGATCCTGGCCACGATCATTTCCGTCACGCGACGGAGCATGTCGGTGGTCTTGGACAGGTTGTTATCGGATTTGTCATCCGCAAAGATGAAGAGGTTTGTTGCGGCGTAGCGGCTCCTGACGGGGATGCAGAGTGCCGCCGAAGGGACGAAACGATCTCCTTTCAT
>JBBQBQ010000145.1:0-8712 GCA_038317685.1 Desulfuromonadales bacterium
GCCCGGTCGAAGAGGAGATTGGCGCCGAGAGGCGCGGCGAACTGCATGATGCGTTCGGGGTCCGGATGGATGATCATCGTCCGGTCTTCGGCACACAGGTAGAGGTAACCGCTGGTGCCGATCCTCACCGCCGCCAATTCACTCAGGAAGTTGTTCTTCAGCAGGTTGATGCTGCCCCCGACGATGGCCCGCAGCTTTCCGGAGGGATCGAAGACAGGGGCGGTGATTATGATCGCCGGTTTCCCCGGGTCATGAGTCGAAAGGTAGGGGGCGGAAATATGCGGGCGGCCGCTGGCCACGGTCTTCTGGAAATAGTCTCGGAAGGCGATATTCCGGCCCAACCGTTCCCGGCTGACAAAAGGGGCCTCGGCGATCAGTCGTCCATCGGGGGAGAAAAGGAAGAGTCCGTTGTCGAAGAGGGTGGCGGTACCGGGGCGCAGATCAAGGAAAGCTTGGAGTCGCGAAGGATCGTTCAGGTCCTGGAGGGGCAGGGCGGCGGCGACGGCGACGATGGCGCTCTGGGCGGTCGTCAGGCGATCGTCGATATCCTTGGCCAGCAGGGAGAGCATCCGGTCCTGCTGGGCGGAGATCTCGCGCTTGAACTGCCGCTGAAAGTAGGTCAGGCTGAAGATCACCACCCCGCCAAGGAGCAGCACCACAAAGGTGCTGACCGCCAGGGCCATGCGGGTTTTGATGCTGCTGGTGACGCTCATGGGCCGGCTCTCCGGAGCCCTCTCCCTCGTCACGAATCACCCCGTGTGTGCATTCAGGACAGGGTGCGAAGGGGGCTTCCGGGCCAAACGCGGACGCCCTCACCCCTCTTCGGCAGCCCGGCGATCCATGTTTTTGGACCCGTGGCTTTGCGCGACCGGTTCAAACCGGCTTTGCTCTTTTCGGCGAGGTCAGGCAGACGAAAGCAGTATAAATTAAAAAATGATTAATTCAAGTTAAGGCTGAAGGGCGCAGCGCGCCCTTAGAACTTGACCACCGGGGGAGCCTGCATTACATTGATCAACCGATGATTCGACCCCGTCTTCCCAGGAGATGAGCACTGTGACTCCGATTGAACTCCCCGCGGCCAAAAAAGTGAAACATCTGACTCTTTTGCGTGAGCCGCGTGCCATTACCCCCAAGGAATTCAATGCGTTGGCACCGGAAGAGCGGCTGGAGATGATCCGCCGCGCCCAAGGGCCCCAGAAATTCCGCCTCCTTCTCGAAGCGGCCGATGTCGAGACGCTGGTGCCGCAACTGCCGGCCCAGGAACTTTATCTGCTGATCCGCGAACTTGGTTTCGATGAAACCGCCGACCTCATTCCCATGGTCGATAGTGAGCAACTGACCGCTTTTATCGATCTCGACTGCTGGCGGGGCGATCAACTCGACGGCCCGGCGACTCTCCCCTGGCTGCAGGCCCTTCTCGAAGGAACCGAGGAACAGGTCCTCCACTGCGCCCAGGAGATCGACTTCGAACTCCTGGTCCTGTTCCTGCAGAAACACCTGCAGGTGACCTCCGGGCCCGAGTCGATCGATGACGACGATGCGCGGGGTGAGGCCCTGCGCCGCGATGGCGGCTACCAGATTGTCTATCGCGATACCGAACGGGGCAAACAGGTCGAACTTTTCCTCGATTTGCTGCTGCGGCACGACATCGCCTTCTTTCGGGAACTGGTGGAGGCGGCGCGCTGGGAACCGGCGGCGGAGTTGGAGGAGAACGTCTACCAGTTGCGCCGGGGCCGGCTGCAGGACCTGGGGTTCCCGGATCCGGAAGCGGCGGCGGGGGTTTTTGCCTGGCTCGATCCCGACCAGTTCGCTCCCCCCCGGGAGGCCAAACGAGCCTTTGCCAGTGGCGAGGAGCGGGCGGCGGCGCCGGGATTTTTCCTGGCGGCGGGAGGGCCGAAGGGGCTCCTGGCGGAAGCGCTGGCGGAGGGGATCGATGAATCGACCGCCTGGGAACTCGCTTACCTGGTCAACAAGGTCATGGCGGCGGAGCGGGTCGATGTCGGCGAAATCCGCGAGGTCAGGGCCGCCACCGAGGCGGTCTATTACAACCTCAACCTGGCTTTGGAAGAGCTTGCCTGGGGCGACCCTGCCAAGGCCGGGGGCCTTCTCGGCAGCCGTTATCTGGAGGAATTGTTCCGCCTCGGCTTCAGCCTGACCCTGCGGCTGCAGAGCCGCGCCCGGGCTCTTGCCGGTTCTGCCATCGGTCCTTATCTCGACGCGCCGTCCCGCGCTTTGATCACCGGCCTGCTCCGGTCCCGTCCGGCCCTCTTCGAGGGGCTGGACCGGCCGGACCGCGGCGGCCACCGTCCCTTTGCCGGCCGCCGCGATCTGGAATCGGCGGCCAGCGGACTGACCGGTCTGGAACTCCAGCGCGCCCTGTTCGAAGGAACCCTGCCGTTTTCGCTACCGGCTCCTGCCGACCTGGATTTGAGCGGTTGCCTCCCCGCCGCGGCCACCGATCTCACCCTGGCCGACTTCTTCCTCACCGCGCTCGGCAACCGGCTGCTGGGCCGACCCTTCGCGCCGACTCCACTGCCCCGTCGGGAACTGGAGCAGCTCCAGGGCCTGGTCTGCCGCGGTGGCCACCTGCAGCCGGCCCTGCGCCGGGAGACGACGGCCTGGCTGGAATCGCTGCTGCCGGGCGCGGGGATCTTCGGGGAATCCTGCCTCGATCTTTGGGAAGAGGAGTTCTGCGCCCTGTCCGTCGCCGAACTTGATCCCCGTTACCTGCGGGGCCTGCTGGTCCGCCTGGCCGCCGAGGAATCCACTCCCCCCCGGAGCTGACCAGCGCGGAGAGTGTTCCAGGTCAATCCGGAAGGACGGTCCGACATGCACGAACTGATCGACTGGCTGGTGAACGTCATCGGCGCCCTGGGTTACCCCGGCATCTTCCTGCTGATGGCGATGGAAAGCTCGGTCTTCCCGGTGCCGAGCGAAATGGTGATGCCTCCGGCCGGATATCTCGCCCAGCAGGGGGAGATGAACATCTGGATTGCCATCTTCTGGGGGACCCTCGGGAGCCTGGTCGGGGCCTACGCCAATTATTTCGCCGCCCACTACCTTGGCCGGCCGCTGCTCATCCGTTATGGCCGCTACTTCTGGATCAGTGAGGAAAAGTTCGCACGGGTTGAAAGGTTCTTTCGCGACCACGGCGAAATCTCGACCTTCATCGGTCGCCTGTTACCGGTGGTACGGCACCTCATCTCGCTGCCGGCGGGGCTGGCCGGCATGAACCATCTCCGGTTTGCCTTCTACACTCTCCTCGGCGCGGGCCTTTGGGTGACGATCCTGACCTGGATCGGCTACTTCATCGGCCACGAGCGAGAGCTGATCATGCGCTATTCCCACCAGGCCCTGGCCGTGGTCTTGGTCTTTTGTGCGATCCTCGTCGTGTTCTACATCCGGCGCCATCGCCGCCGGCAACGGCAGGGTGCGGATTCGCAGGGTTTATGAAAAAGCCTCCTCCCGGACCGTCATCCCGGCCCCGGTCCTGGTCAGATAGAAAAAGAGCAGAGCCCGCCGCTTCGATGGTTTCTGAAGCTGCCGGAAAACCGCCGCGAAATGCTGAAGCTTGATCCCCCGTCCCTTGGCTGCGGCGGTTTCCAGAGCCACCCGCTGCCGCACCCAGTCCCGTTCCTCCTCATTCAAATCGGTGTCGAAAAAGTTCGGGATGTTCCCCGGCACCACCCGTTCGCAGCGGGCGAAATCCCTGGCCAGCAGCTCCTTCAGGACCGCCCCTTCCCCCCCGGGATCTGCCTCATCGATGAATTGGGCCAGCGCCTCGAAGATTCTTCGTTGAGAGAGGGCCTGGCGAAACAGTCCCTTGCTCCGCCACCAGCCCTCAAGCTGTTCCAGGGCGGCCGCCAGTGAACCGAGTGCTCCCTCAAGACCCGACAGCAGTCCCTGAAACCGGCCGCTGTTGTAGGTCAGATCGAGGAGCCGGCTGATGCCCCGCAGGCGCTCCAGGTCTGCGAAGCTCAAATCGGGGGTCGAAAGCACCGAATAGGGAGGGTTGGGGTCGAAAGCCAGCCCCAACTGCGGCGCGTCCCGGCGCAGCGGCGCGCCGGGGAGGAGCTTGACCGGTTCCAGTTGCAGATGATCGGGGGCCAGGGCCGCCACCCGGTTCAGGGAGGCGAGGCACTCCTGGATACCCTCTCCGGGGAGTCCGGCGATGAGGTCGAGGTGGAGCTGGATGCGGGTTCTTTGCCGCAGCTGCTCCACGTTCGCCAGGAGCTGCTCCAGGGAAGCCCGGCGCCCGATGGCGGCCAGGGTGGCGGGGAGGGTCGACTGCACGCCGATTTCGAACTGAAAGGTGTCGGCCGGGACCTTCTCCAACAGCCGCATGGTGGCTTGGTCGAGGAGGTGGGCGCCGATTTCAAAGTGAAGGTGACTGCCGCGGTTGTGGGCGAGGATGAAGGCAAAGATTTCCCGGGCCCGGGCCGCGTCGTAATTGAAGGTGCGATCGACGAACTTGATCTTCGGCACCCCGGCGGCCAGAAGCAGGCCGAGGTCGCTGCGGATGCGGTCCAGGGAATAGGAGCGCACCCGTTCGTCGAGGGCGCTCATGCAGAAGGCGCAGGAAAAGGGGCAACCGCGGCTGGTTTCGTAATAGACGTAACCGCGGGAAAGGTCGACCAGCCCGAGGGCAAACGGGGAAGGGGCGGTGTCGAGGTCGGCGAGCGGGAGGGCGTCCGGCCCTTCCTCCACGGAACGGCCATGGCGCCAGGCCAGGCGGGGAACCCCGAGCGGTTCGCGGCCGGCGACCCAGGCGGCGAGAAGGTCCCGCAGCGGCAGTTCTCCTTCCCCGCGGACCAGGGCGGTCAGGCCCGGATGACGGGTGAAGAGCTCCGGACCGTCGAAGGAGATCTCGGGGCCGCCGAGGACGGTGCGCAGCCCGGGACGGGCCACGCTCAGGGCATCGACCAGCTCCAGCGTCTCGCGGCGGTTCCAGAGGTAGACGGAAAAGGCGACCACCTCCGGCTGCTCGGCGAGGAGGGCGGCGAGGATCGTCTCCTTCGGCTCGTGGACCGTAAATTCGCGGATGACGAGGTCGGTGCCAAGCCCCTGGCAGAAAGCGGCCAGGCCGGGGAGGGCCAGGCTGGGGTGGATGAACTTGCTGTGCAGGGTGGCAAGGACGATACGCATGTGATGAAGAATACTCAAGAGGTGGTCCCCTGCCAAGGGGAAAGCGGTCCCGCGGCGCTGGGGAATGCTTCCGCGAGGCGGGAAAGTTTCATTGTTGACAAAATAAGTCTCTTTTAATAAGCTTCTCTCTCATCCCTTGCAGGAAAGGAGCACTTCATGGCCATCGAGTGGGACGATACCCTCGCTACCGGCATTGCCGATATCGACGACCAGCACCGGGAACTCTTCAGTCGCTTTAACGCTCTCCTCGCGGCTTGCAACCAGGGGCGGGGGCGCGACGAAGTTCTCAAGACCCTGACCTTCCTTGACGACTACATCCGGCGCCATTTTCGGGATGAGGAAACCATGCAACTGAGCAGCGGGTTTCCCGACTATCCGGCGCACCGCGCCCAGCATCTGGAGTTCATTGCCAAGACCGAAGCCCTGACTGCCGATTTCCGTGATGAAGGTGCGACCATCGGCTTGCTGGTGAAGACCAACACGACCCTCGTGGAATGGCTCATCGGGCATATCCGCAAGATGGATCGGGCCTTGGCCAAGTATCTGCAGGAACGGGACCGGGCCGGACGCTGAGGGGGCCAGGGGCGATTGCCCGCTGCCGATAGCTGTGCTATCCTCGCGCTGCAACCGCTGGCCCGAGGTGGACCGGGCGGCAAGCGTCATCAAACCTCTGCAAAGCGTCGCCATGACTCCCCCAAAAACCATCCTTGCCGTCGTCGCCGATGCCAAGGGCGAGGTCTTCGAACATCCCGACCTCCTCCTTGCCGGCATGAACGGACTGTCGCCCCGGCGTCCCCGTCCCGACGAACTGGTCCCGCTCCCCGCCGGAAGCCGGCTCTTTACCATCCCCGCGACCCCGCCCCTCGGCTTCGACCGCAAGAGCGGCAAACTCCGGACCCTCGACCGGCTCCCGGCCCATTGGGGCGGAGGAGAGGTTCAGGCGGTCTCGGCTTTTCTCACCCCGGCCTTCACCCGCACCCTGCTGCCGGCCGCCGACTACCGCCGCAAGGGGGTCACGCTCCCCCTCTGGTCCTATACTGCTGTCGGCTGGTGTGTCGAGGAAGAACGCTTTTACTGCGCGGCGGTCCGGGTCGACCGCAATCAGCAGTGGCGTCCTGACCACTTCGACGACCGGGAGATCGACCCGACGGTGCGGCGCCTGCTCCGGGAATTCCCCGACAACCGCCTTTACGAACAACTGGCCCGCTGTGCCCTCGACTACCACTGCTTTGCCGCCAAGAACCTCTTCTACCGCCGCTGGGAGGCGCCCCTGCCGACTTCGCCGGTCTGTAACTCCCGTTGCCTGGGGTGTATTTCGCTGCAGGAATCGGACTGCTGTCCGGCCAGCCAGGAGCGGTTGACCTTCGTCCCGACGGTGGCGGAGCTCTGCGAGGTGGCGGTGCCGCATCTCCAGGAGGCCGAACACGCCATCGTCTCTTTCGGCCAGGGCTGCGAAGGAGACCCGATCCTGCAGGCCGACACCATCGCCCAGGCGGTGCGGGAAATGCGCCGGGCGACCGCCCGGGGCACCATCAATTTCAATTCCAACGCGTCCCTCCCCGACGCCGTCGAGCGTCTTGCAGATGCCGGGATCGATTCGATCCGGGTGTCCCTCAACTCGGCCCGGGAAGGGAGTTATCATGCCTACTACCGGCCCTGCGGTTACGAATTTGGCGATGTGGTCGAATCGCTCCGTCGCGCCAAACGAGCCGGTCTCTTCACCATGCTCAATTACCTGGTCTTCCCCGGCGTCACCGATCAACCGCAGGAAGTGGCGGCCCTCGAAGGACTGGTGGCGGAGACCGGCGTCGACCTGATCCAGATGCGCAACCTGAGCATCGACCCGGTCCTCTATTGGGATGCGCTGGGGGAGAAAGGGGAAGGGATGGGGATCAAGGCGATGCTCGATCGGGTCAAGGAGAGCTTCCCGCACCTGCAGTATGGTTATTTCAATCGCACCCGCGAGACCTTCCACCCGCCTGGTTACGAGAACGACTGGCCGTTGTCGGCCTGACCATCGGCCAGGGGGAGAGTGAAAATAAAGGAATTTCCCCGACCGGGAAGGCTTTCCACCCGGAGCTCTCCGCCGTGGGCATCAATCAATAGCCTGGCGACGTGGAGGCCAAGGCCGATCTCCCGCCCGGTTTTCCCCTCTTTGGCGGTCAAGGAGGGTTCGAAGGGGTGGGTCAGCGCCGCCGGATCGATCCCCTGGCCGGTATCGGAGAGGGTGATGGCGACCACTGTGTCGCCGCTTTTGGCAGTGACCCGGACCGGACTCTCCGCCGCTGAATATTTGAGGGCATTGCCGAGAAGGTGGAAAAAGATGCGTTGCAGGCGCGGTTCGTCCGCCCGCACGGTTGGCAACTGCGCCGGTAAATCGACCTCCACCCGCTGCACCGCCAGCTCCTGGCCGACGCTGTCGAGGAGCACGCTGAGAAAGGGTGCCAGGGCCACCGGCCGAAGTTCCAGCTTGAGGTGGCCGTTTTCCAGGGAAGCGGTATCGGTGAGATCACTGAGGATCCGGTCCATCATCCCGGTGCCGGCCAGAATGGACTCGATATTGATCCGGTTGGTCTCCTCGGGAGTGGCCTTCTCAAGGCTCTCCTCGAGCATCTGGGCATGCCCCTGGATGACGGTCAGCGGGGTATTGAGGTCCTGGGAGATCAGAGACAGCAGGTTCTGACGCTGCTCCTGCAGGACCCGCAAGGGGGTGAGGTCGGTGAAGGTGGCGACGAGTCCCAGACGCCCGCCTTCCTGGGACCTCAGCGGGGAGATGCCGGCGGCAACCCAGAGACATTCGTCATCCCGGCACAGCATCAAACGTTCCCGCAGTTCTCCCCGTCGTTTCAGCAGCCCCCGGAAAAAGCCCGTTCCCAGAGGGACCGGCCGGCCATCCGGGGTCTGCACCCGCCACAGGGCAAAGCGCTCCATCCACGGGGATTTAAGATCCTCCTCGGTGTAGCCGAGAATCTTCCGGGCGGCCGGGTTCATTTTCAGAATCTCGCCGTCCGGACCAAAGATTACGACAGCGTCGGCAATCGAGGTGATGATCGCATTGAGTTCTGCGAGGGTTCGCTCTCGCTCCTCTTCCAGACCTTTGCGGGCCGAAATGTCCTCGATGACGGTGATGAAATATTCCGGGGCACCGGTCGCATCGCGGACCAGGGACCAGGTCAGGTTGACCCAGGAGTGGCTGCCGTCGGGACGAAGATTGCGTATTTCAAGGGCGTATCCAGGGACCTGCGCCCGTAACAGGCGACCCTGGTGCTCCCGGTCCCGGGGCAGGTCATCGGGGTGGAGGAGGCTCTGAACGGTTCGCGTCAGCAACTCCTGTTCGGCATATCCGGTGATTTCACAAAGGCGCCGGTTGACCTGCTGGAACCGGCCATCGAGAGCGACGTGGGCCATGCCGACCGCGGCCTGCTCGAAAGTGGCCCGAAATCTGAGTCGCTCATGGTCGAGTGCCTGGCGACCGCGGACCTCCTCGGTAATTTCGATCCCCAGAATCATCAAGTCGGGGGCTGGTTTGTCGTCCGGCAAGGGCAGCAGGGTCCAGTGCCAGTAGGT
>JBBQBQ010000146.1:0-8609 GCA_038317685.1 Desulfuromonadales bacterium
GACCTCCTCGGGGACATCCAGTGGCAGTGGGGGGTGCTGACCCTGGTCGTCGGCAGTGCCTCGGCCATCCTCGGCGTCCTCTATGCTCTGATGCAGCACGATCTCAAGCGACTGCTGGCCTACCACAGTGTGGAGAACCTCGGCATCATCTACATGGGGATCGGTCTGTCGTTCCTCTTCGCCGGCAACGGCCTGCCGGGACTCGCCGCTCTCGGCCTGGTCGCAGCCCTCTACCACTGCCTCAATCATGCCCTTTTCAAGAGCCTGCTCTTCTTTGGTGCCGGAGCGGTCCTGCAGGGGAGCCGCGAACACGATCTGGAACAGATGGGGGGGCTGCTGCGACGCATGCCGGCGACCGCCGTCTGCTTCCTGATCGGCTGCATCAGCATTTCGGCCCTGCCACCCTTCAACGGCTTCGTCTCCGAATGGCTGACCTTTCAGGCGGCGCTGCAGGGCCCGGCGCTGGGGAGCGGGGTCCTCGGATCGCTGATCCCGGTGGCCGCGGCGGTCCTGGCGCTGACCGGGGCCCTGGCGGCGGCCTGTTTCGTCAAGGTCTTCGGCGTCGCCTTCCTCGGTTTGGGGCGCAGCCGCAAAGTGCGCCGCGCCCGGGAGGCGGCCCCGGGGATGGTCTTTGCCCAGGGTGCGCTGGCGCTTTGCTGCCTCATCTTCGGCATCCTGCCGACCTGGACAGTCGGCGCCCTCGACGCCATCCCCCGGCAACTCCTCGGCCGGGGCCTGCCGGAAGCGACCGCCTCCGGCTGGCTGTGGCTGACGCCGGTGGGCCCGCAGAGTGCTTCCTATGGGGCGCCCCTGGTCCTCTGCGGCATCGCTCTCGCCTGGCTCCTCGCCTGGTTCTGGACCCATCCCCGCCGCCGGCGGACGCCGGTGCGGGTCGGTCCTCCCTGGGATTGCGGGTTCGGGCCGCTGACGCCGCGGATGCAATACACCGCGACCGCCTTCAGCATGCCGATTCGCCGCATCTTCCAGCATGCCTGGCCGATCACCGAAGAGTACCATCCCGGGGGGGCGAAGACCCCTCCCCGCTATCGGCTCCACGTCGGCGACTGGGCCTGGGAGAAATGCTACCTCCCCCTCGGCCGTCTGCTCATGGCGAGCGCCCGGCGGGTGTCGCTGATCCAGGGGGGGAACATCCGCGCCTATCTCGCCTATTCTTTCTTCACCCTGCTGTTTCTGCTTTGGGTGATCGTATGAACGGCTGGCTTCTCGCCCTGCTGCAGACCGCTTTTTTCGTCGTCGTCGCGCCCCTTCTGGCCGGTTGGGTCAAGACCGTCAAATGCCGCCTGCAGAACCGGATCGGACCGCCGCCCTGGCAGCCGTACCGGGATCTGGCCAAGCTGTTTCGCAAGGAGGTGGTGGTGGCCGCGCCGGCTTCGCCGATCTTCCGGATGGCGCCCTACATCGTCTTCAGCGTCACCGTCCTGGCCGGTTCGGTCCTGCCTTTGGTCGCCGTCGGTCTGCCGACCTCGGCCATCGCCGACGTCATCGTTCTGGTCGGTTTCTTCGCCCTTGGACGGTTTTTTCTGGCCTTGGCCGGGATGGACGTGGGGACCGCCTTCGGCGGCATGGGCTCCTCGCGGGAAGTGACGGTCGCCTCCGTCGCCGAGCCGGCAATGCTCCTGGCGGTCTTCACCCTGGCGATGAGCGTCGCCAGCACCAATCTTGGGACGATGATCGGCATCCTCGCTCGCGCGCCCTTCCAACTCCACCCCTCCTTCATCTTCGCCGGCATGGGCCTGGTCCTGGTGACCCTCGCCGAAACCGGGCGCATTCCCGTCGACAATCCCGCCACCCACTTGGAACTGACCATGATCCACGAGGCGATGATCCTCGAATACAGCGGCCGCCATCTGGCTCTGATGGAGTGGGCGGCGATGCTCAAACTGATGATCTACGGGGTGCTGATCGCCAATCTCTTCTGCCCCTGGGGGGTGGCTCTGAGCTTGACGCCCGGGCCCCTCGCGCTCGGGGTGGCGGCGATCGTCGCCAAGCTGCTGGTGCTCGGCGCGCTGCTCGCCGCCGGCGAGACGGCGCTGGCCAAAATGCGTCTCTTCCGGGTCCCCCAGTTCCTCGGCCTGGCCTTCATCCTCTGCCTTTTGGGGATGCTCAGCCACGTGATTCTGGAGGTGCGCTGACATGGCCCTCGCCCAGCTCCCCATGACTGAACAATGGATCCTGACCCTGGCCGCGCTGATCCTCTTCACCTCCTTCCTCCTGCTGGCCCAGGCCCGGTTGATCACCCTGATCCATACCTTCGCCTGGCAGGGGGTGCTCCTGTGTCTGGCGACGGTGCTGGTGGCGTCCACCTCCGGCCGCCACCACCTGTTCATCTCTGCGGCGATGACGCTGGTCCTCAAGGTCTTCTTCATCCCCTGGCAGCTGCGGCGGCTGGTGGTGCGGCTCGACATCCGCCGCGAGGTCGAGACGGTAGGGGGCGGGGCCTCCCTGGTAATGATCGGTGCCGGCGCCCTGACCCTCTTCAGCTACTATGTGGCGCTGCCGATCCGCGCTCTGTCGCTCCTCGCCACCCGCAACACCATCGCCGTCTCCCTGGCGGTGATCCTGATCGGCATGCTGATGATCATCACCCGGCGCAAGGCGGTCGCCCAGGTGATCGGCTTCATGTCGATGGAGAACGGCCTCTTCTTCGCGGCGGTGGTCGCCACTTACGGGATGCCGATGGTGGTGGAACTGGGCGTCGCCTTCGACGTCCTGGTGGCGGCGATCCTCTTCGGCATCTTCTTCTTCCATATCCGCGCCGGAATCGGCAGCCTTGACGTCGACCGCCTCAACCGCCTGCGGGAGGGCGACAAGTGACGGCCCTCTATCTGACCCTGCTCTTCCCCCTCGCGGGCACCCTGCTGCTGGCGGTGATCGGCCACTGGCGCCGGGCCGGGATGGTCAATACCCTCATCACCGTGGCGACCTTCGCCTGTGCGGTGCGGCTCGCCCTCGAGGTCTTCAACCGTGGGCCGCTGCTCTCGCCGGGGAAGATGTTCTACGTCGATGCCTTCAACGTCTACCTGATTCTCCTCAACACCCTGGTGGGGATGACGACCGCGATCTTCTCCGACCCCTACATGGCCCACGAGGTCGCCATCGGGCGGGTCGACGACGGCCGCATGCGCCTTTACCATGCGATGTTCCAGGGGTTTCTGCTGACCATGCTGGTCGCCCTGTCGACCAACAACCTGGGCCTGCTGTGGGTGGCGGTGGAGGGGGTGACGCTGGCAACGGTCCTCCTCGTCAGCCTTTACCGCACCCCCGAATCGATCGAGGCCGGCTGGAAGTATTTCATCCTCTGCGGGGTCGGCATCGCCCAGGCACTGTTCGGCACGGTCCTGATCTACTTCGCCGCCGAGCGCATCCTCCCGGGGAGCGACGAATCACTCCTCTGGAGCGTCCTCTACAGCCGCGCTTCGGAACTGGAGCCGACGGTCCTCTCCCTCGCCTTCGTCTTCCTGCTGGTCGGCTACGGCACCAAAGTCGGTCTGGTGCCGCTCCACAACTGGCTCCCCGACGCCCATTCCGAGGGGCCGACGCCGATGTCGGCGATCCTCTCCGGGCTCCTGTTGAACATCGCCCTCTACGCCCTGGTGCGCTTCAAGATGCTGATCGACCCGGCCCTCCCCGGCGGCCTGCCGGGGAAGATGATGATGGGCTTCGGTCTCCTCTCCTTCACCGTCGCCGCCCTCCTCCTCCATCGTCAGCGCGACGTCAAGCGCCTCTTCAGTTACTCGTCCATCGAGCACATGGGGCTGATGACCTTCGCCTTCGGCCTCGGCGGGCCGCTGGCCACCTTCGGCGCCCTCCTGCACATGATCGTCCACTCGCTCACCAAGTCGGCCCTCTTCGTCACCGTCGGCCACGTCGCCCATGTCGCCGGCACCCAGTCGATGGACAAGATCCGCGGCCTGATCCACACCCAACCGCTGCTCGGCTGGACCTTCCTGATCGGCACCGTGGCCATCGCCGGCTTCCCCCCCTTCGGCATCTTCACCAGCGAGTTCCTGCTCTTCACCGCCACCATGAAGGCCACCCCCTGGCTGGTGATCCCGCTTTTGGTCGGCCTCTGCATCGCCTTCGCCGGGCTTTTCCGCCACCTGCAGCTGATGGTCTATGGTGATCCGCCGGCCGGACAGACCCCGGTCGTCGCCAACATCTGGCCGGTCATCCTCCATCTGGCACTGGTCCTCTGGCTTGGGGTGGCGATCCCCGACGTGCTGGTGCGCTGGCTCGACCAGGCCACGATTCTGGTGGTCGGCAAGGGGGTCTTATGAGCCGCCAGGAACCGCGGGTCCGTCCCGCCCGAAGCGCCGATCTTCCCGCTCTGCTGGCCGCCGCCGGCATCGTCGCCGCCCCCGGGAGCGGGCCGGCCGGGCCGGCTCCGCTGCTGGATCTCGACCCGGCCGACTGGGGACGGGCGGCCGCCGTCGCGGCGGGAGCCGGGCTGCGCTTTGCCGCGATCTGGGGGGAACACCTGCCGCCGCAGCTGACCGTGACGACCCTTCTGGCCGGAGGGGACGGCCATCTGCTGCTGCGCACGGTCCTCCCCGATTCGGCGCCGCAACTCCTCTCGCAAGCGGCCTTTTTCCCCGCGGCCGACCGCCTTGAGCGCCACCTGCAGGACCTTTTCGGAGTGCGCTATGTCGACCACCCCGACGGCCGCCGCTGGACCCGCCATCAGGCCTGGCCGGGGGGAACCTATCCGCTGCGTCGGGGCGTACCCCTGGCCGGGGCTCCGCCGCTGCAGACCCCCCCCGACAGCGCCTACCCTTTCCTCGCCGTCACCGGGTCCGGGGTCTACGAAATCCCCGTCGGGCCGGTCCATGCCGGGATCATCGAGCCGGGGCACTTCCGCTTCCAGGCCGTCGGGGAGGACGTTCTGCGCCTCGAAGCCCACCTCGGCTACGTCCACAAGGGGATCGAAAAGCTGGCCGAAGGGCGCGATCTCGACGGCCTTTCGCGCCTTGCCGGCCGGGTCTCCGGCGACAGCAGCGTCGCCCACGCCTGGGCCGCCTGCCAGGCCGCGGAGCGCGCCCTCGGCGTCGCCGTCCCCTCCCGGGCGCTGGCCTTGCGGGGGATCTTCGCCGAACGGGAGCGGATCGCCAACCACCTCGGCGACATCGGCGCCATCTGCAACGACGTCGGCTTTTCCTTCGCCCAGGTCCAGATGACCCGCCTGCGGGAACTCTGGCAGCGCCGTAGCGCCGCCGTCTTCGGCCATCGCCTGCTGATGGACCGGATCGTCCCCGGGGGGGTGGCGGTCGACCTGCCGCCGGACCAGATCGCCCCGCTGCGGGACGAAGCAAGGTCCTTCCAGGACGAGGTGGGGATGCTGCTGCCGCTGCTGCTTGAATATCCCTCCCTCCAGGACCGCCTGCGGGAGACCGGGGTGCTGACCCCGGCCGCCGCCGAGCGCCTCGGGGTCCTCGGCTATCTGGGACGGGCCAGCAACCTCCAGGACGATTTGCGCCGCGATGCCCCTTATCCCCCCTACGACCGGCTGCGGGTCGAGGTCCCGGCCTACCTCGACGGGGACGTCGCGAAGCGGGTGCGGGTGCGCGGCGAGGAGATAATCGTCTCCCTGGGGCTGATCGACAGCCTGCTGGTGACGCTGCCGGCGGGGGCGGTCAGGGCCGAACTGCCGAAGCCCAAGGGGGAATGCGCCGGGCTCGGCCTGGTGGAAGGGTGGCGCGGCGAGACCGTCGCATTCGTCCGTCTCGGCGAAGACGGCCGGGTGCTGCGCTACTTCCCCCGCGACCCGAGCTGGATGTCCTGGCCGGCGCTGGAAGTCCTCATCCATGGGAATATCGTCCCCGACTTTCCGGTCTGCAACAAGTCGGTGAACGGGTCCTATTCCGGGGTCGATCTGTGAAGGGAGGGTGCCGTGCTGAGAATCTTCGATAAAATTGTGCGCACCGGACGGCTGACCGAACCGCTCCCCGCTCCCGATGGGGCCGTCGCCGAGCTTGGCGCCGCCTGCCAGCGAGAGGTCGCCCGCAGCTTCGGCGGTTCCCTCGCCATCCGCATGGTCGACGCCGGTTCCTGCAACGGCTGCGAACTTGAGATGCACGCCGTCAACAACCCCTTCTACGACATCGAGCGCTTCGGCATCCACTTTGTCGCCTCCCCGCGCCACGCCGACCTCCTCCTCGTCACCGGCCCGGTCTCCCGCCACATGCAGGCGGCCCTGGAGCGGACCTATGCGGCCACCCCCGGTCCCAAGCTGGTGGTGGCGATGGGCGACTGCGGCGCCGACGGCGGTGAATTCGGCGTCTCCTACGCCAGCTGCGGCGCGGTCGCCAACGTCATCCCCGTCGACGCCGTGATCCGCGGCTGCCCGCCGACCCCGCTGCAGCTTTTGCAGGGGCTGCTGGAGTTGCTGCAGCGGCGGTGAGGTCTACGATGACGTGCAACTTCCGGAGCGGTTCGGTCTGATTGAAAAGGACGAGAAGGGCCGCGTCAGCGTCCTGTGGGACGAGATCGAAACGCGGTTGACCCTGGCGGCGTGAGGGGCAGGGGAGGTGAAGGGGGCCTGTTCCGGGGAGTTGGCCTTTCCTTTAAAACAGATATAACGCTACCTTAAGGATGCAAAAACCTTTTCAAAGATTTGTGGAGGGGGGACCGTATGAGCGAAAAACACATCGCCGAGAAACACCACGCCACTTTTGAAAGCATGCGTCGTCACGACGAGGACGGCAATGAATTCTGGCTGGCCCGTCAGCTGGCCGGGGTACTCGAATATTCGCAGTACCGCCATTTTTTGCCTGTGGTCGAACGAGCCAAGGAAGCCTGCATCAACAGTGGCCAGCCGGCGGCAGACCATTTTGAGGACATCCTCACTATGGTCGAAATCGGCTCGGGGGCAAAACGAGGGGTGCCGGATATCCGACTCTCCCGCTATGCCTGCTATCTCATCGTGCAGAATGCCGATCCGGCCAAGTCGATCATCGCCAACGGGCAGACCTATTTTGCCCTTCAGACCCGCCGGCAGGAGCTTGCCGATGAGGAACGGTTCGCTCAACTCACCGAGGACGAAAAACGCCTGGCGATTCGTAACGAACCGGCTCAGCACAATAAGTATCTAGCGGCCGCGGCCAAGGAGTCCGGGGTGGAAACCGGTCTCGATTATGCCGTTTTCCAGGACCATGGTTATCGGGGTTTGTATGGCGGCCTGACCGCCAGGGAAATTCATGCCCGCAAGGAATTGAAGAAGAGCCAGAAAATTCTCGACCACATGGGAAGTACCGAACTGGCGGCCAAGCTTTTCCGCGCCACCCAGACGGAAGAAAAACTCCGGCGTGACCGGATTCGCGGGAAACAACAGGCCAACCAGACCCACTTCGAGGTCGGGCAAAAAGTCCGCCAGACAATCAAGGATCTGGGCGGAACCATGCCCGAGGCACTGCCGAAACCGGAACAGAGTATCAAGCAGATTGAGAGAACGAAGAAGAAACTGGAGAAATAGAAGTGAAGGGCGGCGGAAATATGATCTTAAAAGGCCGTATGTTCATTTTTGTAAAATGAAGAATGGAAACACGACCCCCATGATCACCCCTTGCAGAAAAAATCTTTGAAGGGGCTACTTTCTCGGGTAAGCTGAAACCGGTTTTGTCCTCGGAGGTGGCCATGACCCAGCAACAGACCGAACAGACCCTGGTCGAGATTCTGAAAAAGCACGATGCGGCCCGCGTTGGCATCTTCGGCTCCCGCGCCCGCGGCGACGCTCTCCCAGGCAGCGATCTCGACGTTCTGGTCCAGTTTCGTCACACCAAAAGCCTGTTGACGCTGGTCGGCATCGAACGCGAATTGAGCGAGGCTTTGGGGGTCAAGGTCGATCTTTTGACCGAGGCCGCCATCAGCCATCACCTGATCGAGCGTATCAAGGCCGATCTGAAGGTTCTCTGCCAATGACGCAGCGGGACGACAGGGTCTACCTTCGGCACATTCTGGAAGCGATGGAACAGATCGACGAGTACCTTGCCGGGGGTGGAGGACGAGCGCTTTCGCAGCACCCGTCTCATTCAGGATGGCGTCATCCGCCAGATCGAAATCATCGGCGAAGCCACTAAAAATCTCTCTCAATTTGTGCGGGATATGGCCCCCGAGGTTCCCTGGAGGGACATGGCGGGGATGCGCGACAAGCTGATTCATCAATATTTCGGCGTCGATCTCGACGCTGGTCTGGCCACCGCCCGTCAGGATATTCCCGCCTTGAAGCAGATCGTTTCGAAGCTTTTGGCGGCCTTGTTGCGGCCTTGGGGTCGGACCAGGGTAAATATATAAAATCATAGATAAAACCTTGGTTTTTACCCCCGAATATTGCCTTATAAGCCGATTTTTAGGGTCAAAAATGAGCCTATAATTCACCGGAAAACGTAACCATGCCGAAGGGGGCTATCGTGCCAAGAGCGGATCGGTATTGTCTGCCAGCCTACGTCAGGCACATTACCCACCGCCGCCATCAACCGAAGGTTGGCCTGGTCCGACCCAGGGCCCCTGCCCCCAACAACCGGGGGGAGAGTCAAAGGGTCAACTCTCCATTCTCCATTTTTGAAGAAATTAAAGGGGTCGAAGAAATTAAAGGG
>JBBQBQ010000147.1:0-8578 GCA_038317685.1 Desulfuromonadales bacterium
GACGAAGCCGGCGCCGAAGCCGAAGAGAGAATGGAGGGCCATGGCGGCGCCGCGATGACCCGCGCCGGAGGTCGCCACCAGCCCGGCGGTCAGCGCCGCCGAATCTCCCATGACCAGCAGGTTGTAGCCGGCCACCAGCAAAAAGACCACGGCGATCGGGAGGGGAGCGGCAAAGCCGATGGCGCAGGAGAGGGCTCCGGCGGTGGCCATGGCGGTGAGGACCACTCGCCGCCGGCCGTGACGAACGGCCAGCTCGTTGCCGAAGATGCTCGCCGCCGGGCCGATCAGGTTGATCCAGGCGGCGAGGGTGGCGGCGCCGAAGAGAGACCCCTGTCCGGCCGCGCTCAGTCCCAGGCTGAAGGCGAAAAAGGCCGGCAGCCAGGAGCGCAGGCCGAAGAGTTCCCAGCAGTGCACCATGTAGCCGAGGATGTAGCCGAAGGCCGGCCGATTGCGAACCACCGGGCGGAAATCGAAGAGCGAAACCGTGGTCGTCCCGGTCGGAACCGGCGGGGACGGGGAGAAGGCGAGAAAAACCAGAACTCCGCCGATGATCGGCCCCGCCGCGGCGGCGCCGAAGGCCCAGCGCCAGCCGCTGGCCGCCAGGGCGCCGGCCAGCAGCAGTGAGCCGGTGGTGCCGAGACCGAAACTCGCCGTGTAGAAGGCGATGCCGCGACTCTGTTTGGGGCCTTGAAAATGGTCGGTGAGAATCCGCAACCCCGGCATGTAAGTCCCGGCCAGGCCAGCGCCGACCAGGGACTGGAAGGCGAGGGCGCTGGCCAGGCCGTCCGCGAAGAGGGCGAAACCGAGGCTGCCGAGGCTGGCCAGGACCGTGGCCAGCAGGTAGATGCGGCGCGCGTCGATGCGATCGGTCAACCCGACCAGAAACGGAACGGCGACCATATAACCGGCGAAAAAGGTGCCGCTCACCAACCCCGCCGCCGAATTGCTCAAGCCCCAGGCATCCCGCAGCACCGGCAGCAGCGCCGGGTAGGTGGCAAAACCGGTCATGCTCAGGACCTCGGCTCCACAGAGGAGGAGGACGATCCGCAGCGGGGTGAGGGGGTACCGGGGGACGGCGTTCATGGCGGTGAGGCTTCCGGTCAAAAGGTTGGGCTTAAAGTACCGGGGGGAACCTCGGGAGTCAAGGGGTGTCGCAGCTCCGGCCGGCGTCCGGTGCGATCGGCCATTAATTGTTTGACGGCAGGGGGGGGGTGTTGTAAACAAGGACGGTCGTTGAATTCTTCTCTCCCCGCCTCGGGCGGGCCATTCCCCCTGGAGCCTGTCGATGCCTCGAAGAATCCTGTCTGCTCTCTGCGCCACCCTCGGTCTGGCTCTGTTGCTGGCCCCCAACGTCGGAGCGGTGCGCTACCTGGACAACAGCGCCCGGATCGAACGGGGGGAGGAGACCTGCTTTGACCTCGATGACCTGAGACGCTTCAATATTCAATTCGAATCCCAGGGAATGCTGGCCGAGTTGGCCAACGAAGCCGATCTGGTCGAATATTTCGTTAAGCTCTACGGCTGCACCCTCCTCCACAACCGGTGGCTGCGTTACGGCCGCCAGGGGGCAGTGACCAGTTTCTACCTCATCTCGGTCAATAACCTCCGTCAGGACGGGACCTTCCGCACCCTCCCCGATCTGCTCAAAATAACCGGACAGGCGCCGGTTTACCTGAGTAATCCGCCCCAGCTGTTTCCGTCCCTGGCGCTGGCCCGGGCTTCGGAAAACTTCCGCAGGCTCGCGCGCAGCACTCCGCCCGACCAGCTTTTCTTCGAAGGACTCGATTACCTCCACCTGAGATATCTGGGTCTGTTCGACGAAACCGGGGGCCCGATTCGGCTCCCCGGCCGTTAGCCCCGGAACATCAATGCGCGAATGCCAACGGCCACCTTCTCGGGTGGCCGTTGGCATTCTGAGGGAGGCAGGGGTTAGGCCGGCAGCAGGAGCAGGAGCACCTTGACGGCGACGATTTTGCCGATCAGGGCGACCGGGTAGACGGTCGCGTAGGCCGCCGGGGCGTAGGGAGAGGTGGAAAGGGTGCCGGCGGCCGCCAGGGCCGAGGCGTTGGTCATGCCGCCGGAGAGGACGCCGAGGAGGCGCAGGAAGCGGATGCGCTGCCACCACAATCCGACCAGAGTGCCGACGGCGACCGGTACCAGGGTCACGACGACCCCCGAGAGGAGGAGGGACCAGCCCCGTTCCTGCAGGGTGGCGACGAAGGAGACGCCGGCCGAGGTGCCGACGGCCGCCATGAACAGGCCGAGCCCGAGGTCGCGGATCAGGCGGTTGCCGGCTGTGGGGACATCCCAGATCAGCGGCCCGGTCTGGTAACGGGCGCCGAGGAGGAGGCCGGCCAGCAGGGTGCCGCCGGTGGTGCCGAGGGTCAACGGGCCGACCAGCGGCAGATCCACGGTCAGCCGGCCGAGGAGGAAGCCGAAGAGCAGTCCGACCAGGATCGGCAGCAGGCTGATGTCGTAGGTCGCCTTGAGGTCGTTGCCGAGCATGCGGGTGATGTTGCGCAGCGCCCGCTCGTCGCCGACGGCGTGGAGGACATCGCCGAGGTGGAGGCGGGTGTTGGCATCGGCCGGCAGGTCGATGCCGTTGCGGGTGATCCGCGCCACCTGCACGTTGAAGGTGTCGCGGAAATTGAAGAAGCCGAGAGTGGTGCCGGCGAACTTGGCTTTGGAAACCACGATGTTCCGGGACGCGAGGGCGCGCTCGAAGGCGATCTCCCCCTCCACCGGGCGGCCGACGTAGAGCCCGACTTTCTCCAGGTCGGAGCTGCGACCGACGACCCGCAGCCGGTCTCCCTCCAGAAATTCGGTTTCCCCCGCCACCAGGATCGGTTCCGCCGCCCCGCGGCGCAGCAGGCGGGTGATCGTCACCGGCGCGATCTCCTTGAGGAAGATCTCCTGGACCCGTTTGCCGAAGAGGTTGGGATTGCTGACCTCGAAGTGGCGGAAGGTGACCGGCGGGTTGATCTCGGCCAATTCGGCCTCCAGGGCCTGTTCCTCGCCGCGGATGTCGATGCGCAGCAGGCGGCGCAGCAGGCCGACGGCAAGGACCACCCCGATCACCCCGAACCCGTAGGCGACCCCGTAGGCGGCCGGGGCTTTATCGTAGCCGACGATCTCCACCGCCGCCGCCAGGGACGGAGTGCTGGTCATGGCGCCGGCGAAGAGCCCGGCGCCGGTGCCGGCGTCGAAGCCGAAGAGCTTGCAGCACAGGAAGGTTGCCACGACCCCGGCCGTCGCCATTGCCAGGACCGTCACCGCCATCCCCAGACCATGACTGCGAAAGGAACTGGCGAAACCGGGTCCTGCCTGGAGTCCCACCGCATAGATGAACATGGCGAGGCCGATGGTCTGGATGCCGTCGGGAAGGGTCACGCCGAAATGGCCGAAGGCGAGCGCCACGAAGATGATCGCCGAAGGACCGAGGGAAAAGTTCTTGAGGCGGACCTTGCCGAGGATTTCGCCGAGGACGACGATCAGCAGCAGCAGGAAGATCTGGTTGTGGAGGAGGGTCATGACGGTCCAGCCCCCGGTTTGGGGGAAAAGGCTCTGATTCCGGTCGCTTCGCCAGCGGTTCGTGGGTCAAATCTTTATCCCAAGTCGGCCGGAAAGTCCAGCGGAAAGCCGCCTGCGGCCGGGCGGGAAATATTTGCCTGGGCTGACCCGTGGTTTACTGAAAATTCCGGTCATTCTGGTACATTATTCTTCTTGACAGCCCTTCTTCGATCGGGCATCAATGAAGTCGGGCCAGAAGTAACGGCGTTTTATTGAATTTTCCCAGGGAGCGGTTCCAGCGGGGGGGACGCAGCAGCGTTCACCTCCGACACATCCCTTCAGCAACGACTCCAGCAGCACCCACGCAACTGTCATTGCACTTCACATCGGAGAAAGGAGGATCTGCTATGCGCTGGTTCCTGTTCAAAGGATGGATGAGGGCGGTCGGTTTGTCCCTCGCGCTTTCGGTTCTGACGGCCGGCGGAGTGAACGCGGCCGGTTTCGCCCTGATGGAACAGAGCGTCAAGGGGTTGGGGAGCGCCTTCGCCGGGGGAGCGGCCGCAGCCACGGATGCTACCACCATTTACTACAACCCGGCCGGGCTCAGTCTCCTCAAGGGGCAGCAGGCCGTGGCCGGTCTCCACGTCATCAAGACCAGCTTCAAATTCGAGAATCAGGGGTCGACCCATTACCTCACCCCCCTCACCGGCCAGGGACTGACCGGTGCCAACGGCGGTGATGCCGGGACCTGGAACCTCGTCCCCAACGGTTATTTTGCCGCCAATCTCGGCAATGGCTGGTCCTTCGGGCTGGGAGTCAACGTCCCCTTCGGCCTGACGACCGATTATGACCCGGGCTGGGTCGGTCGCTATCATGCCCTGAAGTCGAGCATCATCTCGGTCAACCTCAACCCCAGCGTCGCCTATGCCGTGACCGAAAATCTGAGCATCGGAGCCGGGGTCAGCGCCATGTACATGGACGCCGAGTTCTCCTCGGCTATCGATTTCGGCACCATCCTCGTCGCCGCCGGGGGGACCCCCCAGCACGATGACGGCAAGCTGGTCCTGAACGCCAACGACTGGAGTTATGGCTTCAACGGCGGCATTCTCTACCAGTTCGGTCCGGGGACCCGGATCGGCGCCAGTTATCGCTCCCGGGTCAAGCAGAATCTGAGCGGCGACGCCACCTTCACGGTCCCGGGAAAAGTCCGGGCGATCCTCGCCGGGGTCGGGTCAGGGGCCTTCCAGAATGGTCCGGCCGGCTCCGACGTCACCCTCCCCGATTCGGCCTTCCTCGGCTTCTACCATCGCTTCTCGCCGCAACTGGCGATCCTCGCCGACGTCGGCTGGACCCACTGGTCGACTTTGAAGGAGCTGCGCATCAAGTTCGACAACCCCCAACAGCCCGATGCCGTGACGACCCTCCTCTGGGAAGACGCCTGGCAGTTCGGGGCCGGGGCGGTCTATTCCGTGACCCCCCAGTGGGACCTTCGGCTCGGCGCCCGCTACGATCAGACGCCGATCCCCGACATCGAACACCGCACCCCCCGTCTCCCCGACCAGGACCGGCTCTGGACCGCTCTCGGCACCAGTTACCGCTTTAGCGACGCCTTCTCCGCCGATCTCGGTTACGCCCATCTCTTCATGCTCGGCGGGTCGCGGGTCGACATGGAGCCGACCGGAGAGAACCTGACCCGCGGCGGCCTCAAGGGGAGCTACGACAACACCGGCAATATCACCAGCGCCCAGTTGAATTATGCCTGGTAACTCCGGGCCATTGACCTTGATTCGGAAGGAGATTGCGATGAAACGTCACTCGGTCCGTTGCTTATTTCTCTGCGGCTGCCTCGGGCTCCTCCTGTACGGCTGCGGCAGCAGCAACAATGATACCAACACCCTCGGCAGTGATCCCTACGTCACCGAAGGGGGGACCGTCCGGGTCATGGCCCTCTTCGATCCCGGTCCGCAGATCATGCCCCTCCCCAATGACGTGGTCTGGCTGGCCGACGGCGATCCCCAGGTGGAGCTGGCGCCGGCCGCCAATGACTCGCCGGAGATGGCTCAGCTCAAGGCGCTGGTCGGCGCCCAGGGGCTCCTCGGTCTTTCCCCCAACATGTTCCTGACGGTGCCGGTGAGCGGCGCCGTCGATACCTCCACCCTCGAATTCCTCGTCTTTCGCACCGACGATCCGCAGCTCCCGGCGCTATTGACCTCCCTCGCCACCAACAACGTGCCTGGCATCCAGGCGGCCCTTGGCGCCATGGAGATCCGCACCCGCAACGATTTCGTCATCGGCGGCGGCAGCGGGGTCATCAAGCTCCTCCCCAAGACCCCCTTCCAGCCGGGCGTCGCCTACGCCGTGGCGGTGCGCAACACCCTCAAGGACAACCTCGGCTACGCCGTCACCCCCTCGATCACCATGCGGGCGCTGAAGACGACGGAACCGTTTGCCGCCGATTCGCCGTTCTTCAAGGTTGAAGCCCTGCGGGCCGGCTTCAACAACGGCAATCCGAGCCTCTTCGGGGTCGTCCAAGGGGTCAGCGGCGCCGCCACCGGCAGCGCCTGGACCCGGGACGACGTCCTGGTCCTCTGGACCTTCCACACTGCGGCCAATACCCTCTCCCTGACTCCGACCACCGCCGGGGCCTCGACTGTCGCCTATCCGACCGCCGCCGGTAATGCCTTTCTCGGCACCAACGCCGCCTTCAAAGGGCTCTCTGCCGGTTTCACCGCCAACAGCCTCACCTGGCTCGACCTGACCAGCGGCACCCCGACCCCCGCCGCCGGGCCGGTCGGCATTCCCGCCGCCGCCTTCCTGGCCGGGACCGGCATCCCCACCACCGGTGTCGGCAATATCTACTTCGGTCTTTTCAAGAGCCCGATTCTCGCCACCGGCGGCCAGACCACCGACAGCGTCTACTTCCTGCTGACGGTGCCGTCGAGCCCGGAACCGGTCGGCGGCTACCCGGTGGTTGTCTTCCAGCACGGCATCACCTCCAGCAAGAACGCGGCCCTGCCGATCACCAGCGCCTTCGCCCAGGCCGGCTACGCCACCCTGGCCATCGACGCCCCCTTCCACGGCAGCCGTACCACCCCCGGCGCCGCCTCCGGTGACGGCTTCTTCACCACCAACCTGATCCAGAGCCGGGCCAACGTCTACCAGGCGGCCATCGACCTCTGGGAGACCGTCGACGTCATCACCGCCGGCCTCGACCTCGACGGCGTCGCCGGCGCCGACCTCGACGCGGGGCACGTCCAGTTCGTCGCCCATTCCCTCGGCTCGATCATCGGTTCGGTCTTCCTCACCGAAGAGCCGCGGGTTCAGAAGATGATCCTTTCCAGCCCCTCGGCGCTCCTCGTCAACGTCCTTGACGAAACCCACCTGCCGAGCATGCAGGCGCTGGTTGGTTCCCTCGGCTACACCCCGGGGTCGACCGCCTACTACGTCTTCCTCGACCTCGCCCAGTGGCTCCTGGACCCGGTCGATTCCACCTACAACGGCGTCGGCAGCCACAGCACCGACGACCTGCTGACGGTCTTCGCCTACGGCGACCCGATCGTCTCCACCAACTCGACGCGGGTCTTTTTGACCAACCTCGGCCTCAGCCTCGACGACATCGTCGCCGTCGACCCGGCCACGATCGGGGTCTCCTTCCCGGCCCCGGCCGACTTCGCCGCCGGCGACTATCAGTACGGCCTCGCCGGCCACCCGATCGTTCACAGCTTCCTGATCAACCCCCTCTTCGACCCGGCCACGGAGCCGTATTACTCCGGCTACAGCAGCGTCGACCAGAACCTCGCCACCGGCGGCGCCCAGCAGCAAGCCGCCGGCTTCCTGGCGGCACCGTAGCCGCAATCCGTCTCGTCACTCGCCGCCCCCCGTCCGTCCGGACGGGGGGCGTTCGATTGGTCGGGGACCCTTGACGGCGCCGGGTCACGGAGGACCAGGATGGAGTTTTCCTGGTTGAACTTTCCGTTGGCGGCCCACCCGGTTTTTGCCAGAGTGGCCCCCGGGGCCGTCCTTTCTCCGGGAATGCCCCCCCGGAGCGGCCCGACCCTTCCCCCCTTTTTTTCAACCTTCAGGAGCCTGCCCGTGTCGTATCGAACCGAAATCAAAGTCCGCGGCTATCACCTTGACTTTTACGGTCACGTCAACAATGCCCGCTACCTGGAGTTCCTGGAGGAAGGGCGCTGGCGGTGGTGCGAGGCCAAGGCCGATCTCGGCGCCCTGCTCAAGCAAGGGCTCGGCTTCTCCGTGGTCAACATCAACATCAACTACCGGCAGGCGGCCCGGCTCGGTGATCTGCTGCTGGTCGAGACCCAGGTCAAGAGCGTCGGTAACCGCAGCGTGGTCCTGGAGCAGATCGTTCGCAACCAGGCGACCGGAGGGATCGTCGCCGACGCCGACGTCACCTTTGTCGTCGTCTCGATCGAAAGCGGCAAGGCGCTCCCCATCACCGACGATTTCCGGCGCATTCTCGAAGACTGAAGCATGCGCTCCTTCGCGACACTGACCATCGACTGGACCCCGCCTGCCCTCGCTGACGAAGCCTGGGAGTTCGAGCGCCATCCGGCCAAGCAGCCCTTTTACGAACGTCACGGGCTGACCTGGGAGCGGATCGCGGCCGCCTTCGCCGCCGGCGAACTCGTCCCCTGGCCCCGCGGCGAGCGACTCGGCGAACTCACCGTCCAGCTCGCCTACTCCTCCTACGACGATTATCTGACCTACCTCGCCGCCGCCAAGCGCGGCTACCGCCAGAACTACCTGAAGCTGGAGCGGGAGCTGCAGCGAAGCGGCCGGCTGACCCTGCCGGCGCCGATCGTCCTTGGCTGCGGCGGGGAGGCGATCCTTTTTGCCGGCTGGCGCCGCCTCTGCCTGGCCTGGAACTATGGGATGGTGCCGTACGTCTGGCGGGTCATCATCGACTGATTCGTTCCCGCCGGACCCTCCCCCTCACGAAAAAAGCCCGCGTCATCGGGCTTTTTTCGTGATCGATCGGTCTTCTTCAGGCGGTTGGCTTATCGCCGGTTTGGGGGTGCGGAGGGGCCACCTTTTTATGGTGACAATA
>JBBQBQ010000148.1:0-8567 GCA_038317685.1 Desulfuromonadales bacterium
GGTGCGCTGCCTTGTCCTTGAGCTGGGTAACCAGGGTGGAGAGGGCAGAGTAATCGTCATTTTCGGCCGCCTTCAGGCCGTTCGCCACCTGGGGAGAAAAGACCAGATTGTAAATCGTCACCGGCGGCGGTGGACCCTCGTCGCACCCCCAGCCGAAGAGATCGCAGCCGGCGTCCTCGATGGCGGAAACGACCGCAGCTCCGGCGTTGGCGAGAAATTCTGCGACCGCGGTAGCCGCATCGAGGAGGGCCTTGCCGAGCTTGATCAGCTCCTTGATCAGGCCGCAGACATCGACCGCTCCTCCGGCCAATATCTGCAGGGCGGCGCAGACTGCCGCTTCGCCGAGGGAATAGGCGGCGCTCCAGTAGTCGCCGCTGCGGTAGTAGATGTAGGCGTCGAGGACCATCCAGACCGAGGAAGGAATGCCGGCCTGGGAAGAAAGGTTCTGCCCCAGGGGGGAATTCTGGGCGTTGTCGATGCAGACGGCGATCTCCAGATCGTTGCCGGCATTCCCCAGGCAGCGGATGAAGTCCATGGAATTTTTCAGGTCGTGGGAGGACACCGGCAGGGATCCGGCCACGCCGGGGTACTGTTCGATCTTTTCGTAGAGGTTGACAAAGGTATCGAGGGCATCGCCCCGGGCCGGGGAGGGGGCGGCCAGCAGGCCGGCACTGAGGACCACGATACCCAACAGCAGACCGCGCCAGGCAGAAAGAAGCGTCATTGGCTCCTCCTCTTAGTCGCGTCCGGGTTGGGAAAAGAGAGCCTTTGCCCCTTTCTCTGGGCAAAGGACGTCTTCAGTTCGCCGAGGGTTATCCGGGTCCCGTTGGGGGATTCCAGGATGGTACTGTCGGGCTTCTGCAGGAACTCCTTCCAGTTGGACACTTCGGCGATTTTGAAGGCCGGACCGGACAGATTCGGCCGTTGCGAGAGACTCGCCAGGGGATGGCCGAGGGCTTTTTCCACCTCGGGCTGGACAAACCGGATCTGGCCGACGGTGACCCGTCGTCCGGAGGGGAGTTCCACGGTCTCGCTGTCGGCGCCTTTCAAGGCCTGGCTCAGGTCGGCGGCCGTCCTGAGTAATTTGCCGCTGGCTGCAGGCTGAACCCGGAACGGGGCAGGAACCGGCAGGGCGACCGCTGGAGTCCGGAGCTTTTGGGCCACCAGGCTCAGCCGCCGGATATCTCCCAGGGCGACCCGGCGGCCGTTGGACAGTTCCACCAGATCGGTACTCGGCCTGGAGGTCAGGGCCTTGGCATCCATCCCGGGTACGAGTTTTAGGATTTGGGGTTAGACGGCCATCCCCGAAGGTGGCCCCGCAATCAGCGGCGGAGCCCCCCACCCGTGGGTTGGCAGGAACAGGCAGACCAGCAGTAACAGGCTCCAGACCCCGCAGAACATCGGCTGGTTCGTTCCAGGTTTACTCATGGGGACCTCCCGCGTTGGGGGAAAAGGGTATGACGCGGCGGCGACGGCCAGGAGGAATGCCCGGTCAGGGAGCCTTGGGGCTTTGGTCCTGGTCTTTCCAGAACTGCTTCGCACCAGGATGAAGCGGGATTGATACGCCGTTCAGCCCCTGGTTAATGGTCAGGTCCCTGACTTCCGGGTATTGCCGGTGCAGTCGCTGCAGGGACGCTTCGCTGAAAAGGGCCTGCAAGGCCTGGTAGGTCGCCGCCTCGCTCACTCCGGAATTCGCCACCCAGAGCGCGGCATCCTGGAAGGAATGAATGGTCTGGGTTTGGCCGAAGTAGGTGCCCGAGGGGATGGTGACGGGGTTATAGAAGGGGTAAGTGGCAAAGAGGGCCGAGCTTTGCGCCGGTTGGTCGAGGTCCAGGAACCGAAGATGGACCTCTCGGGCCACACCCAACAGATATTCACTGGGAACGCCGACCTGGAGCCAAACCGCATCCAGGTTCCCGGCCCGCAGGTCATCGACCGCGATCTGATAACCGACATGGATGGGGATAATGTCGTTCCACATACCAAGGCATTTGAAATAGCGGCGGGCGGCGAGGGCCGAACCGGCTCCGGCCCCGCCGATGGCAATGCGCCGGCCGCGAAGGTTGCTGACGGTTTGGATGACGCTGCTGTGAAGAACGATCAATTGGGCGGTGGCGCCGTAGAGCCGGGACAAGGCCTGAACATTTTTGGTGGGAGGCAGGCCGGTTTTCAACTCCCCCCTGGCTCCAAGGAAGGCGTCTCCGGCAAAGACCAAGCCCATGTCCAGCCTGCCGGACTCCACCCGGGTCAGGTTGTCGATGGACCCGCCGCTCTTCTCCACGGTGATTTGGCCCGACGGAAGCCCCGCATTGAGAACCTCGGCCAGCGCGGCCGCGATGACCTCGAAGGTCCCGCCTCTCGGGCCGCCGCCCAGCTTCAACGGGGAGGCGGGAGACTCCTGACGCTGGCAGGCGGCCAAGGCGACGATCAGCCCCGCCAATCCTACTCCCAGGAGCAGGAATCCGGACCGTTCACCCCAAAACCGCCTCAAGAATCCTGCCATCCGTCCTGCTCCCTCGATTGCTTTACGGGCCTTTCATCTGGCCCAAGTATAGAGAAAAATTCTCGGGGGACAATTGATTATTAAGGACCCAGAATTTTTTCCGGTCGCGACCCTGGAGTTTCTGGTGGAGGGATCCGGGCTAAACTGTTAATCTTGAATCCAAACAAGGGTGGACGGTGAAGGCGGAGGCGGCGATGAGCGGGGCAACGGCAAAGGCAAGGCAGCGGCATCGGTTGAGGTTCGGCCTCAGCGCGTCGATCCTCGGTCTCTCTCTGCTGTTGGCGATGCCGGCTGCCGCGAAGATTTTCAAGTACGTCGATGCGAAAGGGACGACAGTCTTTGTCGATGACGAATCGTTGATCCCGCAGCAATTTCGCTCCCAGACCAAGAGCTATCATCAGGAGTCTGATGATCTGAGCCCTGAGGAACGGGCGGCGGAAGTCGAGCGTCGCCGGGAACAAAAACAGGCTGAAGAGGAACAGAGCGAGGCCAGGCAAACCCAGGGCAAAATGGAACGGCTCCTCCAGGCGCTGGAAACCCCGGTCACCATCCGCGGCAACCAGGTGCTGGTCCCCGTCGAAGTCGGGTACGGGCAGAAGCGGGCCAAGGTCATGCTTCTCCTGGATACCGGCGCCAGCCATACGGTCTTTTACGACAACGCCATCGCTTCCCTGGAGGTTCCCGTCGATGCCGGTCGGGAAAGCCGGGCCCAGGTGGCGGGGGGGTATGTCATCAGGAACCAAATCGTCAAGTTCCGGTTCCTGCGCATCGGTCCCTTCGAAGCCAAGAACATCACCTCGGCCGTGATCAAAAATATCGATCCTTCAGGAACCATGGGCGGATTGCTCGGCATGGATTTTCTGCGGGGAATGGACTATCAGATCGACTACAGCAGCCAGATGATCCGTTGGCAACCCCGCTGATCCCCCCTCCCGTTCCATTCCATTCCATTTCGGGTCCCTTCCTTCCTCCTCCTCCGTCCGCATGGCGGAAATTCACCATTTCGCCCTTGCCGGGGTGATTCGAACACGGTTATATTGTCAGCCTGTTGACCCCGACCCGGAGTGAACCAATGGAAAAGATTCTGATCGTCGATGACGAGGCCTTTATCCGCGAAAACCTCGAGCGCATCCTCGCCGAAGACGGCTACCGGGCTTATTCAACCGATAACGGGGAAGAGGCGCTCAAACAGGTCGGCGAGGAGGACGTTGACCTGGTCCTGCTCGATCTGAATCTCGGGAACCAGAGCGGGCTGGAGGTTCTCAAGGAATTGCGCGACCTCGATCCCGAGGTCCTGGTGATCATTATCACCGGCTACGGCACCGTGGAAAGCGCTGTGGAGGCTCTGAAGATGGGAGCCTACGATTACATCAAGAAACCCTTCAAGGCGGATGCGATCCGTCTCATCGTGCGCCTGGCGTTGGAGACCCAGCATTTGCGCCGCGAGGTGCGGCATCTGCGGCGTGAAGGGCGGGAGAAGGGGCTGCCGGGGGCCGACATGGTCGGTGCCAGCCCGGGGCTGCTGCAGGTTTATCATCAGATCCGGGAGGTCGCCAAGCATGAGACCGCGACGGTCCTGATTACCGGGGAGAGCGGCACCGGTAAGGAACTGGTCGCCCGAGGGATTCACAACCTGTCACCGCGGAGTGCCCGGCCCTTCATCGAAATCAATTGCGGGTCGCTCCCCTTCAACCTTCTGGAGACGGAACTTTTCGGCCACGAACGAGGCGCCTTTACCGACGCCAAGAATCGCAAGACCGGACTCTTTGAGGAGGCCAACGGCGGCACGGTTTTCCTCGACGAGATCGGCGAGATGGATCTCAACCTGCAGGTCAAGCTGTTGCGGGTGCTGGAGGATCGCAAAATTCGCCGCTTGGGAGGGACACGGTTGATCGAGATCGACGTGCGGGTGATCGCGGCGACCAACCGCAATCTCAAAGCCGCCATCGAAGCAAAAACCTTTAGGGAAGACCTTTATTACCGCCTCAACGTTTTTCCGATCCACGTCCCGCCTCTGCGTGAGCGTCGCGAAGACCTGCCGCCGCTCCTCGACTATTTTTTACGCCGGTTCGGGCGGGAGTTCAACAAGCCGATCCGCGAGATTTCCCGGGAAGCCCTCGATCTGCTGATGCGCTACCACTGGCCCGGAAATGTTCGGGAACTGCGCAACGTGGTCGAACGGATCTGCATCATGTGCCATGACGAGGTGATCCGCCCCGAGGCGCTTCCCGGCGAGATCTGGGGGGCGGCTCCCAGCAAGGAGGCCCCCTTTGCCTTTGAAATTCCCCCCGAAGGGATCGTGCTGGAGGAGTTGGTGGGGGAGATCGAAAAGGAGCTGATCGCCAAGGCGCTGCGGATCACCGGCGGGAATATCGCCAAGACCTCACGGCTGCTCAATGTGCCGCGCGGCACCCTGCGCTACAAGGTCGAGAAGTATCGCCTGGAAGCTTTATCCTGAGTTCGGCATGGACACAGATATCCAAAGACAGCGGGTCCTCATCGAAGGGATTGTCCAAGGGGTCGGTTTTCGTCCCTTCGTTTATCAGATCGCCCGAAAATGGCGGATCAGCGGCTGGGTGCGCAACGACAGCCGGGGGGTGACGGTCGAAGCGGAAGGGCCCCTGCCGCGTCTGGCCGGTTTTCTCTGGGCGCTGCGTTCCGACATCCCGCCCCTGGCTTCCGTCAGCCGCTTCGAACTGACTCCCCTGCCGGCGACGGGGGCCGAAGGCTTTGTCATCCTGACCAGTGAGGCCGGGATCGAACCTGCCGCCCAGATCGCCCCCGACAGCACCGTTTGCGGCGACTGTCTGGGGGAACTCTTCGACCCGAAAGATCGGCGTTACCGGTACCCTTTCGTCAATTGTACCAATTGCGGTCCCCGCTACACCATTGTCACCGGTGTCCCTTACGACCGGCCCCTGACGACGATGGCTCCCTTCACCATGTGCCAGGCCTGCAGCCTTGAATACGCCGATCCGGCCTCGCGCCGTTTCCATGCCCAGCCGAACGCCTGCCCGGTCTGCGGGCCTCGACTGCGGCTCCTGGACCGGCACGGGCAGGAACTCCCCGATGACCCTTTGGCAACCGCGGTGGCCTGGTTGCAGGCCGGACGGATCGTCGCCATCAAGGGGCTGGGCGGCTACCATCTGGCCGTCGATGCCGGCAACGGAGCGGCGGTGGCCGAACTGCGCCGCCGCAAGGAACGGGACGAGAAGCCCTTCGCCTTGATGTCGGCGGGGAGTGCCGAGGTTCTCCGCTATGCAATTGCTGAGGAAGCGGAACTGCGGCTGCTCGGGGGGCCGGAACGCCCGATCGTGCTCCTGCGGCAGAAGCAAGGGCATGCCATTGCCTCCGAGGTGGCCCCCAACAACCGCTACTTCGGGGTGATGCTCGCCTACACCCCTCTGCATCATCTGCTGTTGCAGGATCACTTCCCGGCCCTGGTGATGACCAGCGGCAACCGTTCCGATGAACCGATCGCCTTTGAAGATGCCGAAGCCGAAGGGCGGCTGGCGGGGATTGCCGATGCCTTCCTGGTTCACGACCGGGCGATTCATACCCGGACCGATGACTCCATCGCCCGCATCATGGCCGGGCAGGCGTTGTTGCTGCGCCGCTCCCGGGGCTACGTGCCGCGGGGTATCTTCCTGCCGAAGGTCCAGCCGGAGGTTTTGGCGGTCGGCGCCGAATTGAAGTCGACAGTCTGTCTGACTCGGGAAGATCGGGCTTTTTTCAGTCAGCATATCGGCGATCTGCAGAACGCCGAGGTCTATGAATCCTTCACCCGAACCATCGACCATCTTGAGGGAATCTTCGGTGTCAGGCCTGAGATTGTCGCCCACGATCTCCATCCCGACTACTGGTCGACCCGCTATGCGCTGGAACGGACAGGCGTCCAGCGGGTGGCGGTACAGCATCATCATGCCCATCTGGTCAGTTGCCTGGCGGAAAATGGTGTCGAAGAGGAGACGCTCGGGGTGATCTTCGACGGCACCGGTTATGGAGACGACGGAACGATCTGGGGAGGGGAGTTCCTCATCGGGAATGCCGCCGGCTATCGACGAGCCGGGCACTTCGCCTATCTGCCCCTGCCTGGAGGCGATGCGGCCATTCGTGAACCGCGGCGCATGGCCCTCAGTCTGCTCCATCAGGCCTACGGCCGGGATCTCCCCGATCTTCCCATGGTTCGCTCGATTCCAGACCGGGAACGGCAGGTCTTTCTGCAGATGATCGAGAAAGGGGTCAATTCTCCCCTGGCATCAAGCTGTGGAAGGCTCTTCGATGGAATTGCCGCCCTGGTCGGTTTACGGGAGCGGGTCAGCTACGAGGGGCAGGCGGCGTTGGAACTGGAGATGGCGGCCGAACCCCTTGAGCCCGGGGGGTATCCCTACGATCTGCGGGACGAGAAGGGGATGCTGGTCTTTGACCCGGCGGTCATGACCCGTGCGATCGTCGGGGACCTGCAATCCGGGGTTCCTGCGGGAGTGGTGAGCGCGCGCTTTCATACAACCATGGCTTGGCTGATCACCGAAGTCTGTGCCGTGCTGCGGAATGCCCATGGAATTTCCGGAGTGGCCCTGTCCGGGGGAGTCTTCCAGAATCGGCTTCTGACCGAAACCGTAATTCCGCTTCTCGAACGAGGCGGATTCAGCGTTTATCGCCACTGCCGGGTCCCTCCCAACGACGGCGGATTGGCCCTCGGACAGGCCGTTATTGCCGGACGGAGACGGGACGGCTGATTCGGAATGGTGGCGGCCGGTGAGGGTTCGCCCGGCCCGGTCAGGGTGAGTCTTTTTTGTCACAAGGAGTCTCCTTTAAATACGCCTACCTGGGAGCTGGACAATTTTTCTTTTGTAACCGCATTGAATTTGCGGTATTAATAAGGGGACTCGACCCGCATCACAGGCGTTCCGCACCACCCCCCCTCCGGTGCGGTTTGCTAGTCGCGGGTCGGGTCCTTTAATGAGCGGCAGGTCGAACCTCTTGACTTGAGGCGCGGCCTGGATTTTTATAAGCTATCCCGATAGTCCCTGAGGAACGACATTTACGAGGAGCTGACGATGGTCAACATTTTTAGATCGCTGCTGCTTCTGGTTTTGGTGTTGGCTCTGTCCGGGGTTGCCGATGCCGCCAGTAAGGGGTATTACGAAAACGGCAATCTCAAGTGGGAATACATCCACGACGGGGGGCAGATCAAGGAGGCGCGTTTCTACAGTGAAGCCGGCCAGTTGAAATCCGTCAACAGTTACTCGGGCGGTCAGTTGACCGAAGCTCGGGGATATGACGAGGGTGGCAAGTTGAAATGGCAGACCCTCTACGTCGGCGGCAAGATGGCGACCGGGCGGGAATACTACCCGACCGGTGAAGTGGAGAAGGAATATTCCTACCGGGACGACAAGGTCGACGGCATCTACAAGAAGTTCGGCTCTGATGGGACACTTGTCGAGCAGTTCACCTATAAGAACGATGTTCTCGACGGGCCGGGAAAATCCTGGTACGACTCCGGAGAATTGAAGAGCGAATTCAATTACAAGAACGGCAAGCTCGACGGACTCTTCAGACAACTCTATAAAAACGGCAAACCGCAAGGAGAGTACAGCTATAGGGATGGGGTTCTGCAATAACCCGGTTCAACCCTCCTGCTACGACAGCGGCCGTCCCGATGGGGGCGGCCGCTGTCGTTTGAGCAGAGTTTTCCGTTCAATAACCCAGAACCGCCGCCAGATCAGGTGCAGTGGGATATGCACCGGGAAGCGCCCATGCGTTTCACCTGTCTTGAACAATCCGTAGACTTTTTCGCCTTTGCCAGCTTCGACAGTTCCAATTTTCATCGTCTCAGCCTCCGTGAGCAGGTTCGTCGAACGAGATGTACAGGTCAGCAGTGCGACGGTCTTCGACGCGATCCACCGTCCCCAGAATGCCGACCGAAGTCATGCCGATGGTCGGCCACTCTTGCCCACTGGGGATCACGATGCCATCCTTCGGCGTTTTCATTTCCGCCAGCAGGTCGCCGGTATAGGGGTCGAGCAGGTGCGCGTACACCTCGCCCGCTTTCAGTTCGTCC
>JBBQBQ010000149.1:0-8555 GCA_038317685.1 Desulfuromonadales bacterium
AGGTGATTGGTCGGTTCGTCGAGCAGGAGCAGATTGGGCCGCTGCAGCAGCAGTTTGGCGAGGGCAATGCGCATCTGCCAGCCCCCGGAAAAATGCTCGCAGGCTTTCCCCCAGTCCCCTTCGGAAAAACCGAGACCCCGCAGGACCTTGGCGATCTCGGCCTCGATCTCATAGCCGCCGCGATGGCGGAAAGTTTCCTGAAGGAGTGCATAGCGGTCGAGATCGGCCTTGCGGTGGTGGAGAGCGATACGCTCCTCCAGTTCCGTCAGTTCGCTCTCCATCGACAGAAGTTCTGCCAGCGCCGAGCGAACTTCGTCGAAAAGGGTCCGGCCGCGGTGTTCGAGTCCGTCCTGGGGGAGGTAGCCGAAGCTGGTTCCCTTGGCGACCTGCACCTCCCCGCCATCGGGCTGAATCAGCCCGGCAAGGAGCTTCAGCAAAGTCGTCTTGCCGGCGCCGTTTTCACCACACAAGCCGACCTTGTCGCTGGGCCGCAGGTGCCAGTTAATGCCAGCGAAGAGCCGCCGGCCGCCAAAGTCCTTGATAATCTCCCGTAACTGCAACATGGCCCTCTTTATAGCACAAGCCGCCGCCCCGTTAAAACCTTCAAAACGCAAAGGTTCCAGCATCTTTTCATTTACCTTTAAGCTGGGCAAAAAGCTCTTTCTCTGTTATAGTTTCGCGGCAACAGGAGGCGTCATCGCCTGTTAACCGTAATTCTTCAGGGGCACCGGCCAGGCCGCGACCCGTCGATAGAATAGCCATCAGCAGTTCCAGCGTACGCCGATCTTCTCCCCGCAGGCCCGCACCCGCCCCCGCCCTCCCGGCGGCAGGACGATGCAGGGTGCCTTTTGGGAATGATTACATGGCGTCGCGTCCGGCCGGGCGTACCCGGACCGAACCCCATTTGAGGCCGTGCTCCGCTCGGCTAGAAGGATTTCCATGAGCAAGAAGATGTTGATCAACGCCACCCATCCCGAGGAAAGCCGGGTGGCCACTGTCGAGGACGGCATCCTGACCGAACTCGACATCGAAACCGAAGGGCGGGAGCAGACCCGCGGCAATATCTATAAGGCGACCGTGGTTCGGGTAGAAACCGGACTCCAGGCCGCCTTTATCGATTATGGGGCGGAACGCCTCGGCTTCCTGCAAATGGGGGAGCTTCATCCCTCCTTCTTCAAAGCCTTCGAAGTCGCCAACGAGGGCAAAGGTCGCCCCCGGATCAATGACCTGCTGCGGCGCGGCCAAGATCTGCTGGTGCAGGTCGTCAAGGAAGAACGCGGCACCAAAGGGGCGGCTCTCACCACCTACATCTCCCTCCCGGGCCGCTTCATGGTCCTGATGCCCGACTCGGACACCAAAGGGGTCTCCCGCAAAATTGAGGATGAGTCCCAACGCAAGAAACTCAAGGAGGCCATGGCGGCCCTCAACCTGCCAACCTTCATGGGCTATATTGTCCGCACCGCCGGGATCGGCCAGAAGAAAGAGGAACTCAAGCGCGACTTCGATTACCTGGTGCGCGTCTGGGATAACATCCAAACAATTAACCGCCAGGCCAAGGCGCCCGCTCTGGTCTACAAGGAATCGAATCTGGTGATTCGCTCGATCCGCGATTACTTCAGTTCCGACATGGACGAGGTTCTGGTCGATGATCCCCAGGTCTATGAAGAAGCCAGGGACTTCTTTCAGCAAGTCATGCCCGAATATGTCCGGTTGGTAAAGCTCCACCAGGAGCGCCGGCCGATCTTCTCCCGTTACCAGATCGAGGAACAGATCGAGACCCTCTCCCGCAACAAGGTTCTCCTCCCCTCGGGGGGTTCCATCGTTATCGATGCCACCGAAGCGCTGGTGGCCATCGACGTCAACTCCGGCAAGATGGCCGGCGAACAAGGCGTCGAGGGGACCGCCTTCAAGACCAATCTCGAAGCGGCCACCGAGGTCGGTCGGCAACTGCGCCTGCGGGATTTGGGCGGGCTGATCGTCATCGACTTCATCGACATGCGTGATCGCAAACACATCCGCGAGGTGGAGAAGAATCTCAAAGATTCCCTCAAAAGCGACAAGGCCCGGGTCACGGTCGGCCGCATCAGCCAGTTCGGACTGATGGAAATGAGCCGGCAACGGATCAAAGCGACCCTCGCCGAGGGATCCTACCTTCCCTGCCCCAACTGCGGGGGGAGCGGCCGGATCAAGAGTGCCGAAGCTCAGGCCATCGCCTTTTTGCGCAAGCTGCATGCCGCCATCATCCGCGGGCAGGTTGAGCGCATTGAAGGGGAAGTGCCGATTGATGTCGCCCATTATCTCCTCAACAACAAGCGGGAGGAGCTTCTGGAGATGGAGCGCCGCTATCAGGCGAGCATCTTTGTCCGCGCCCGCAAATCCTTTGTAGCGAGCCAGTTTGAGCTGATCGTCCACAAACGGGAGAAGGAAGAGGTCAAGACCGAAACCTGGATTCCGGTCACCGGCGGCCAGCATCTCATTGCCCCGGCGCCGCCCACCTCCACTCTGACGATCATACTTCCGGCCGAAACACTCCCCGTTGAACTGCCTCCAGACCCCCTCCCGCAGGAGCCGACCGAGGCAGCAGACCTCGAAACGACTGAAGAGACCGGCAAGAAAAAACGTAAACGTCGGCGCCGCAAGAAGAAAAAGGCCGAAGGCGAGGTTGTGGAAACGACCCTTCAAGGGGAATTGGCCCAGGTCGAGGCAGAAGAAGATTCCGAGGACGAAGATGAGTCGGAGGTCGCCTCCTCAGAGGTGGCTGAAGTCGGCGCCGAAGAAGGGGCCAAGAAAAAGCGGAAGCGTCGTCGTCGCAAAAAGAAAAAGAGCGAAAGCCCGACTGACCCTGCAGCGATTGTCATCGAAGAACCCTTGGCCGCGTCGGAACTGGCGAGCCCGGAGACCATAGCTCCTGCAGCTGACGAGGCCAGAGCCGTCGACCCTTCGGGCAAGCCGGAGAAAAGGCGCCGGGGTCGGAAACCGGCCGCTCACCCCCCCCAGGAATTGCCGACCGCACTTCAGGAACCGAGTTCCGAACCGGTTCCGCCAGTTCCTCAACCCGCGGCTGAGCGGGAAACGGCAGAAGTTTCGACCCCCGTACGGTCGAAGCGACCGGCCCGTCGCAAGCCGACCGAAGATGAGGTTCCGATCGAAGCGGCAGCCCCGCTGACCGCCCCAGTCAAGCTTCCCCAGCCGGATCTGTCCGAAGTTCCTGCCAAACCGTCTCGCAGCCGGGGACGTAAACCGGCCGTTACCAAACCGGTCGATACTCCAGAAAAAGCTGAGCCAACGACAGCCATTCCGGCCGAGGTCGCCGCTGCCCCCGTCCCGACCTCGCGTCGCCGCAAGCCGAAAGTCGAGCCGCAGGCCTTGCCTGACCCATCGCCGACCAAGGCTTCGCCGAAACCGCGCGCACCTCGCAAGAAGAAGTCGGAGGGCGGGGACTGACCAACCATTGCCGCCGCAGACGCACCCACCAGTCCCTCTGCGGCGGCAATCCTTACCCCTTTTTCCTTGGCCGTACCCGGTTGACATGCTAGTATCGCCGCGCCCCAGGGTGAGCGACAACTCCCTGTCGCTCCCCCCCCGTCGGCGCAGCCGACCCCTTCAGTAATCCTCATCCCCGTTGGAAGTCGATGGCCGACCGCACCTTTAAAAACCTTATCGAATATGGAGTCTTCCGGATCGTAGCCGGTTTTCTGCAGGCCCTTCCCCGGAACTGGACCCTTGCCATCGGCGCCGTTCTCGGGAACCTGAGCCGCTACCTCCTCGGCAAACGACGCCGAACCGCTCAAGCCAATCTGATGGCGGCCTTCCCCGAGATGACCCCGGCCGAACTCGACCGTACCGTCAGGGGCATCTTCCGCCACATGGGCCTGATCGGGAGCGAAATGCTCATCCTCGACCGGCTCGGCAAACGGGATCGCCTCGAAGATCTTCTCACCGTTTTGGGCCGGGAACACCTGCAGGCTGCGATGGACGAGGGTCGGGGAGCACTGATTCTGACGGCCCACGTCGGCTTCTGGGAGATCGGGCCGGTCCTCTTCCCGTATCTGGGTGTTCCCACCGATTTCATCTCCAAGCCGATGAAAAACACTTATGTCAACAATTACTTCCGGGTCCAACGCGAAGCCGGGGGGACGCGCCTGCTGCCGGCCAAACACGGCGCTCGCCGTATCATCAAATCCCTTGCCGAAGGCCGTGCCGTCGGGGTCCTCCTCGACCAGCACATTGCCCCCCATGTGGCGGTTCGGGTCCCCTTTTTCGGCCGGCCGGCCTGGACCAGTCCAATCGTCGCCCAGATGGCCATGAAACTGCAGGTTCCGGTGGTACCGGCTTTTTGCTGGCGAACCTCTGACAATCGCTACGAAGTTGAATTCCAGACGCCGATTCACTTTGCTAACGATCCCGATCCGGCGGCCATCGTCGCCAATACGGCACTGCTCACCCAGAAGATAGAAGAGGCGGTTCGCCGCGACCTTACCCAATGGTTCTGGGTCCATCGCCGCTGGCGTGACTGAATGCGCCCCATGACGGCTGAACCGTTCCATATCGTCCTCGTTGAACCGGAGATCCCGCCCAACACTGGCAACATTGCCCGGCTCTGCGGCGCCACCGGGAGCGTCCTCCACCTCGTCGGACACCTCGGCTTTACCCTCGACGACAAACATCTGAAACGGGCCGGCCTCGACTATTGGCCGGTCATCGACGTCCGCCGCTGGGGTAGTTGGGAGGCGCTGCGGGCCGTCTTCCCCCAGGGGCGATTTTGGCTGACCTCGAAGAGTGCCGACCGCGCCTATACCGACGCCGACTTCCTTCCTGGCGACTTTCTAGTCTTCGGCTGCGAAACCAGCGGCCTCCCCCCTGTCCTTCTCGCCGGTCACCCCGATCGCGCTATCCGCATCCCGATTCTGGTTCCCGTGGTCCGCAGTCTCAACCTCTCCACCGCCGCCGGCATTGTTCTCTACGAAGCTTTGCGTCAAACCGCCCGCCTCGGTTAATCGCTCCGGCGGGAACTGCACTTCAGAGTCCAAAATGGACTGGCCGCCGAAGAATAGGTCATCGTCCAACCCGACCGCGCCTTGACCGACGGCGCGCGAAAACGTCCCCGGTCGTTGTCGAGGAACGTCAATGCGAAGGTTCAGTGCCGAGAAGCGATGGGTTCAGACCAGGCTGCGGGAGGAAAGTTCGTCCTTGAGATAGGCGTAGAAGACCGGCGCCGCGACCAGGCCGCTGATGCCGAAGGTCGCTTCCATGATCAGCATGGCGAGGAGGAGTTCCCAGGCCTTGGCCTGGATGCGGGCTCCGATGATATGAGCATTGAGGAAGTATTCAAGTTTGTGAATGACCACGAGGAAGGTCAGCGATGCCACCGCCAGACCGAAGGCTTGGCTCAGGCTGACGACAACGATAATGGTATTGGAGATGAGATTGCCGATGACCGGCAACAGCCCGACCAGAAAGGTCAGCAAAACCAAGGTCTTGGTATAGGGAAGGCTCATCCCGGCCAGGGGCAGAGCGACCCCGAGATAGAGCCAGGTCAGGAAGGCATTGAGGCCGGCGATCCGCACTTGGGCGAAAACGATCCGACGAAAGGCGCGCCCGAAGCGCCTCGCTCGTTCGGTCAGGGCGTCCGCCAGGGGCGATCCACCGACCTTGGGCGGCAAAACCTCCCGGAGGGAGAGCATGGCTCCGATCACCATGCCGATCAGCATGTGCGCCACCGTCCGCAGCGTTTCCTGGCCGGCCACCTTGAGATCCAGGGAATGTTTCCTTAACCACTCAGCAGCACCGAGCTTCATCTGTTCCACGTTATCAGGAACATACTGGTCGATTTCCGCCGGTAGCCACTCCCGAGACCGTTCCAGGACCTCCGCCATGATCCGAACCAGCCGCGGCAGGTTGTCCACACCGCCTCGAAAGAAAGCCACCCCCCAGAGGACCAGAATCGACACCAGGCCGAGGATGACGGCCGTGAGAAAGACGACGGCCACAGCCTTGGCCCAACGTCCAACCAACTGGGTTAGATGGAAGACCGGGACCAGAACGTGGACCAGTTCGTATACCAGCAACCCGGCAAAGAGTCCCGACAGCAGGCGGACCTTGATGATCAAAAGCAGGGTCAGGCCGGCCAGCACCCAGGAGGCCACTTCGCAACGATATTCGAGGGGATCGACAGTGGTATCGGGCATGATGAACCGGCAGGTGGCAGAAGGAACAGATCCGGGACCGAAATCGCCCGCTGGGGACACTAAACAGCCTTCGGGGCAGGGTTGTCAAGAAAAGATTGCCGTCCTCGTTCCTCCCTCCCGAAGATCACGGGGTGGTCGTTGCCAGCAACGGGAAACAGAATTCGCAGAAAGGAAACGGGGTGGTCGAAACGACGACCACCCCGTAAAAACGGGTCAGCGGGGCCGGCCCTGTTGCAGGCCGGGGCGTGCTGCCTTGGGACGTTGTCCCTGAGGCCGCCCGGTGGTCGTCGGACGGGTCTGGGACCGTGCCGCGGGGCCACTTCCAGCTTGCTGGCGACGCTGCCCCGGGCGGGGCGGACGCTGGAATTCGGCTTTGCCTCCGTCTTTGGACTGGGCGGCATAATCGAAGGCGGGAAGAGTCCGTCTTTCGAGAGCGGCACCAAGCTGCCGTTCAATGGCCTTGACCAGAGGCGCATCCTCGGGGCTGACCAAGGTAAAAGCATCTCCGGTCCGTTCAGCGCGGCCGGTACGTCCAATGCGATGGACGTAGAGTTCCGGGGTGGCTGGGATGTCGTAGTTGATGACATGGGAAATCTGCGAAACATCGATCCCGCGGGCAGCGATATCGGTGGCGACCAGGATCCGGAAGGTCCCGCTCCTGAATCCCTCCATCGCTTCCTGCCGACGGTTCTGGGAAAGGTTCCCCTGCAATGAGGCAGCGCTATGCCCGGCCTTGGTGAGTTGTTCACCGAGGCGCTTGGCGCGATGTTTGGTCCGGGTGAAGACCAGAACCGAAGCTGAGGTATCCCGCAGGAGATCCAAGAGGAGTGGGGTCTTGAGATGCTGGGCCACCGGGTAGATGGCGTGGGTCACGGTCTCGGCCGGCGCCGTCTGTCCAACCTGCACGGTCACGGGATTGACCAGGATATCCCGGGCCAGGCCGCGGATCGCCTCGGGCATGGTCGCCGAGAAGAGAAGGGTCTGGCGCTGCCGAGGGAGTTTCTGGAGGATCTTGCGGATATCGGGGAGAAACCCCATGTCGAACATCTGGTCGGCCTCATCGAGGACCAGCACTTCGATTCCGGAGAGATCGACGCTCCCTTGGCCGATGTGATCAAGGAGCCGGCCGGGACAGGCGACGACGATATCGACCCCGCGTTTCAGTTTCTCCAACTGCGGACGAATCCCTACCCCGCCGAAGATCGTGGTACTTTGCAGGCCGGTTTCCCGGCCCAGGGTGTTCACTGCCTCGTCGATCTGGGTTGCCAGCTCCCGGGTCGGCGCCAGGACCAGGGCCCTTAGGCGGCGTTTCGGTCCCACCATCAAGCGTTGCAGGATGGGGAGGGCAAAAGCAGCGGTCTTACCGGTCCCGGTCTGGGCCAAGCCCATGACGTCCTGCCCCTTTAAAACCGCGGGCATCGCCTGCTGCTGAATGGGGGTGGGGGTCTGGTAACCGCTCTTGCGAATGCCCATATTGAGTGCGGGGTGAAAACCAAATTCTGAAAATTCCAAGTAATACTCCTTTGGGCCGTAGCCGTATTCAGTTCGTATCCATCCAGCAAAAAACCCGGGGCACTGTCACAAAGCCCGGGTTTCAAGCGCTCAGGAATGGTAAAGCCTACCACAAGTAGCCAGACAAAGGGGAAAAATCTTCCCCGGTCGCGGTCGGGCGACACTGGCTGAAAAAATCTCCTTGAGGAGGGGCGCCGAATCGATTATAGTCCCCCACCAAATTTAAACTGGACGGTCCACCTGCAAAGAACACTCGCCTTCGCTTGGAGGGGGGCGGGACCAGGGAGGGTCATGTCACACCACCATGGCTCCGATGTTCCGAGGATTCACCAAACCCTCGATGCCGGCATCCGGCAAACCTTGACCGACTATCGGCTGGCCAAAGGCCGCATCTTCTGCGCCAGGGGGTGTCAGGATTGCTGTACTCTGGCCGTTCACGCCACTCTCCCCGAAATCATTCCGGTTGCCGCAGTCTCAAGCGCCGAGGATTCGAGGAGGCTGGAAGATTACCGGGAACGGCTGCTGACGATACTGCCGGAGGCCGTTGATTTCAAAACCTTCCTGCGACTGCACCGCGACCGTCTGGGCAGCTGTCCGTTTTTGGACGCCAGCGGCTGTTGCCGCATCTATCCGCAGCGACCACTGGCCTGCCGAGCCCTATTATCGACCCGCAACAGCGCCTGGTGCGCGGCTGATTTCTCGAAGCTGCATCCGGCCGAAAAGGAGGCCTTCCGATCTGTTGCAACAGCTTGTAAGGGCCGATGAGCGACCCGGCCGTCTCGGTGATCGATGGATTGTTGCGAATGCCGGCGTCGATGGTGACGGCCGGTTGAGCGAGGAAATCGCCAGCCGACA
>JBBQBQ010000150.1:0-8551 GCA_038317685.1 Desulfuromonadales bacterium
GAGCGGGAGTGACGGCCGGTTTCTCCGAATGCTGCCACCAGACCTCGTTGACGATCTTGTCGGCCGCATTGCGTACTTCCTCGGCCGGGAAATAGATATTGATGGTGACGCAGGAAACGGCTGCCAGCACCGCCAGGATCACCAGGGAACGGCTGAGAATGTTCATCGCTACCTCCACACAGCAGGGTCCAGGGACGTGATCAAACTATAACGGGCGGTCGGGGAAATTCAACGCGCAGCCTTCCGGTCGATGCGCCCGACTCGCTTGAGCATCTCCTTGAAGGAGATGGTCGAGGTCGGGGCGAGGATGTCGATCTTCGGGGGCAGCCAGCCGCTCTCGACCAGATAACGGTCGGAACCCGGCTTGGCCGTTCCCCGGAGGGTAAAGACGTCGTTTTTGAGGGAGCAATAGATGCCGATCCGACGGTAACGATAGAAGTCGAAGAAACGGTAAAGACCGTGGGAGAGGATTGCCGAAACACTTCCCTGGCTGATCACCGTCAGGTTGTTCAAAGCCTTGACGCTGATATTGCGCCTGCCGCTCGGACGGGTTGCGAGTTCGGCCACGAAGGCCGAAGGAACGGTTCCGAAGAGGGACAGGTCCCGAATGGAGCCATCGAGGATGCCGTTCATCTCGCCGAATTCGAAGGTACGGGTGAGTTGATAAAGGTCAATGCCCTTGAGGTCGATGTCGGTCTGAAAACTGCGATAATTGGAGAAGAGATCGTGGGCCTGCAGATTGCGCAGGACGATGCTCCCCCCAAAGACGTCGAAGTGGGCCTCGCCCTCGGAAAGAAGCGTGCCGCCCTGGTACTGGAACTCGCCGATATCAGCATCGAGAGTTCCGGCCAATGGGGTCAACTGGAGTTCTTGGGTAAGACTCTCCAGATCGACCCGTTGCAGGCGGGTACGCCCGCTGACGAGGAGGCCTTCGGAATCCCAGCCGAACTGCACACCGGTCAGTTCCACCCGGCCGGCGGCCAGGGAAAAAACCCAAGGGGTACCGAAGTTCACCCGATTCGGGGCGGTGGTCAGCGTTAACCGGGTCGGGCCGGCTCTGAGCGGTCCTGCCTGGAGCTGATCGAAGGTCAGGGTTCCGGTCCGGGGCCGACCTTCAGGGATCCGGCCTGAGGCAAGAGCCACAGGAAAATGCCCGTTCAGATCCGTCAATTGAAAGTTCGGCAACATCAAGTTGACTTCGGTTGCCGATAATTCGCCAGAGAGCTGCCACCCCGCCTGATTTTGGTCACCGTTGAGAGCGGCGTGCAGCGCCCCGGCGAGGCGCAGATCGGCCAGGGCCGGAAAGGAACCAGTCAGAATCGGGCCCACGGGACCGGCAATGGTCTCTTTCAGGTCGGAGAGAACCAGGTCCCCGGCCATGTGGAGCCCAGTCGGACTCCAGTCTCCCCGGCCGCGCCAGGTGCCGACTCCGGGAAGGTCCAGGCTGATCCCCTCAACCTGCAGCGACGACTCCTTCCCCCGCCAGGTCGCCGACCCATCCAGGGTCACCGGCAGGGCCGAGACTTCCCCATAGAATGATCCGGCCAGCACCTCCGTAGCCCGCAGCCTTCCGGTTGCCGCGACGGACGCCATGGCCGAGGCTTGCTGCCAAACCATCCGCCCGCGGAGCTCAGCGCTGCCGCCCGAAAGTCCGCTGAATCCATCGTCCGAAAGGTACTCCCCTCCGGACACTTCCAACCGGGCGAACTCAAGCACCCCCTCCCCCTCCTTCCAGCGTCCGGTACCGCGCAGGCTGACCTGAGGCAGACTGACACCGTAGCCGGCCAGCCCGGCATTCATTTCCAGCTCGGCGATACCGACGATGCCCCCGCTCAGCTGCAGCTGCCCGCCGAACTTCGGCCGGCTGACGCTGACCTCCCCCACTTGCCAGCCATCCCCGGCCAGGGCAACCGCCCCCTGCCAGTTATCGACCCCGGTCCCACGGTGCAATTCCCCATGCCCTTTGAAGACGCCATTGCGGCCAAGGGAGGGAGGCCACCGTCCCGGCCCCAATAGCGGCGCCAGTTCGACCAGAGGTACCGTTTCCAGTGCCCAGGAAAAGCCCTGGTCCGATCCGGCCGCCGTCAACAAGGATCGTTTGCCGAGTCTCAGACTAAGACGCCCGGCCTTTCGTTCCCCGTTGCTATCGACCTGAAGCGCTCCTTGCAGGGGCGAGATATCGAGCAGAAAATCAGTTCCCGGCACCCGATCCGGCCGCCCGCTAAAGGTGACCCGAGCCGACCGGTGACCGTCATGTTCGCTGAAACTTCCCTGCCAGTCGAGTCCTCCCGCCAGCGGCCATCCCTCCCCCCGGGTCAGCTGGGCCGGAAGGCGTCCCAGCTCAAAGACGCGCCCCTCGCCGTTTCCTTTCAACCCGTCCTTATCGATCCCCATCTTGAAGGTCGCTTGCGCGTTGCCGGCCAGGATGCCGCTCCCTTCAATTCGCCACTGATCCCCGAATCCTTGGGCGCTCAAGCTCAGATCGGTGAAGGGCAGACGCAGGTTATCCTTCATTACGTGGGCTTCGGCAACCTTCATCTGCCCCGACAACTGCTTATTCCCGAATGAAAAGAGCAAGCGGACCCCGTTCAGAGTAAAATCAACATCGGGGGGAAGGGCTTCGGCCTCACCCAGAGCACCAAGAAGATTGAAGACTAAAGCCCGGTTGAGGTGGTCAATCGCAATTTCCCCTCCACCACGCAGACCGCCGGCGGGGAGGCTCACGGTCACGGGCGTGACCAGGAGAGAGCGGTCATTCCAGACCAGTTCGGCGAGGGTCAGGGCCGGTACCGATTCCCAGGTCCCGGTGCCAACCGCCTTGATGGCGATCGGCCGTTCTCCCAAAAGCGCCGCCTGCAGATTGAATTGCGCAGGCGACCCGGCGCGAAACATTCCTGCGACCTTCCCCAAAGTGATGGTCCGTTCTCCCTGGTGGAGCTGCAGCCGCCCTTCCCGAATCGTTACCTCCCCAAGCCGAAAGGCGGTGGGCTCAAGCCCCCCCAGGCCGCCAGCAGGCGCCTCTCCCGCGCTGGGAAGGGTCCACACCACTTCGGGCGCCACGACCCGAACTCCGGCCAGTTCCCGGTGCCACAATCCGGCCAGAGTGAATTCACAGGACGTTTCCGCGATCTGGAGCTGCAACCGGCCGGGCTGCTCAATTCGGACCCTGTCGATCCGCAGTTCCCCGGGCTCCAGGGTCAGCGCGCCAATCCGAACCCGGGCCGCCAGCCGCTCGGCCAGGAAGGCCTCTAATCGGGGTCGCACCCAAGCGTTGAGGAACGGTTGTCGAGCATGCCAGAGCCCCGCCGCCAGCAGGGTGCACAGCAGAGGCAGGCCCAAAAGGAAAAGGAGAAGAAACTTGCGTTGACGGGACATGGTTTCCGGTCGAGATGAAGGGAGATTGGTTCCTGAAATGCCCTGAGTTCATTATAGCGGATTGTGGCCCGGGTTCCGAACGCGGAAATTGTCCCGAGCAAAGAACCGTTTGGGAGGGTAGAATTGATCTGACCCCGGTATCGACTGACTTGCGAAAGGGATTTCTCAACATGCCTCGCTTAACTCGGTTTTCACGGCTCATCCCGGCCCTCCCGGGCCTCTTCCTTTGTGCCTGCAGTCTGACCCTGCCGATCCAGGGGCCGATCGCGGGCGGGACCTATGAGTTCCCTCTGGCCCAGGACGCGCGGGGCTGGTCGCGCTCGGCCCTCCTCCACCTGCCGCCGGCAGACGTTCGTCCAGAGCACCCCCCATTGGTCATCGTCCTCCACGGTGCCTTCAGCACCGGCGCCAAGATGGAGGAAGAGACCGGTTTCAGCAAACTCGCCGACCGGGAGGGGTTTTTTGTCGCCTATCCGCAAGGTATTGGCTTGTTCGGTTTCCTTCAGCATTGGAATGCGGGATTTTGCTGCGGCAAGGCGGAAGCTGACGACTTCGACGACGTGGGGACGATCCTGCGGCTGATCGACCGGGTCGCCGCGCGTTTCCCGATCGATCGTTCCCGGGTTTATCTGGTCGGCATGTCGAATGGCGGCATGCTCACCTACCGCTTCGCCGCCGAATACCCCAGGGTCGTGGCTGCGGCAGCGGTCATGGCCGGCGCCATCGGTGGGACCGAAAGCGGAGAACGGCGCTGGATCCTGCCGAAGCCGGCGGCACCGGTGCCGATCATGATCCTCCACGGCCTCGACGACCGGAATATCCCTTATGACGGCGGGGTCGCCCCGGCCAAGGGAGGGGAACGAGTCTACGATTCGGTGGCGGAGGCAGCCGCCTTCTGGGCCGCCGCCGACGGTTGCGATGCGGTTCTCAACGAGCTGGGGAGCGATCAGCGACTGGTCCGGCGCAGCTGGCGGGGGTGCCGCGATGGCAGTTCCGTGGAACTGATCCCCCTCCCTGGATTGGGTCACGTCTGGCCCTCCCGTACCGCCACCTCCCAACTCCCCCCTGACAACCCGCTCCACAACTTCGATGGATCCGAGACGATCTGGTCCTTCCTCAAAACTTTTCGGAGACCGGTGACCACCGAACCCTGAACCAGAGCGGCCTGGTCCTGACCTTCTTGCCGAGATCGCCTGGCGACAAATTCGGTCTGGCCTGATTCTTGTATTGACTCGCAGGGACAAGGAGTGATAGTAAAAACCAAATTTTACAAAGGTGTATCAAGGAGGGTCTATGAAGGTCGTGACCGCATTGATCGGCGCCGCCATCGGCGGTTGGCGGCGGGGTATTCCCGGAGTTGTCCTCGGTGGCTTTGCCGGGTGGGGGGTCGGCTGTCTGCTGGCCACCAATGTCCCGGCGGGTAGCGGAATGGCGGAAGATCATTACCACCGCTACCCTGAGGAGGGGATGATCGATGCGCTGGTGCAGGCCGCCGGTGAGTCGGAGTCCGAAGCCGCCGAGTTCGAGGCGCTTTATCGCAGCGTTTGCGCCGCCAGGGGCTTCGTTGCCGACGAATTACCGATCTCTCTCCAACCGGGACTTGGCGCCCTGGCCTGACCGATCGGTCTTAACTGCGCAGAATCATCCCACGTCCCATGGCCCATCAATCCTGGGTTATCCACCCCTCGCCTTTTCCTACCCCATTCCCTTTTGCTTTCCCATTCGGGACTTGATTTTGGTCTTCTGCATGGCGGCCACCTTCGGTTGGACGAATACAGCCCTACGCCCCAGCCTGCCCATTGACACCTTTTAGCACGGAGCTGTCAAGGCGAATGCTCAGTTCCTGGGCCGAGCTGCAAAGGCTGAAGGCCGGGCTCCCGCGAGCCCGGCCTTCAGCCTTTCGACATGCAATCAGAATTAAATAGGGTTAGGCGAGGACCATCAGCAGGTCCCCCTGCTGCACCTGCTGTCCTTCCTTGACCAGGATTTCGGCGACCGTGCCGTCCTCCTTGCATTTGAGGTTGGTTTCCATCTTCATCGCTTCGGTCGCGAGAAGGGTATCCCCGATCTTCACTTCATCGCCGACCTTGACATTCAGTCGGAAGAGTTTCCCCGGCATCGGCGCCCCGATCTCCTTGGAATTGCCTGGTTCGGCCTTGCGCTGGGAAGTGTCGTCGCGCTTGACGGAAAGATCCGGCACCGTCACCTGGCGCGGCTCACCGTTGAGTTCGAAGTAAATGTGACGGGTGCCATCCTTCTGCAGGCTGCCGATGGCATTGAGCTTGATGATCAGGGTCTTCCCTGACTCGATATCGAGGCTCGTTTCGTCACCGACCTCCATCCCGTAGAAGAAGACCGGGGTCGGGAGAACCGAGGTGTCGGAGTATTCCTGGCGGTGGCGGTCGTACTCCTCAAAGACACCCGGGTAGAGGGTCGCCGAAAGGACCTCGCGATCACTAATGGAATGGCCGACTTTTTTCTCGACCTGGGCTTTCTTTGCCACCAAGTCGATCGGTTCCAGTAACTCTCCGGGGCGACAGGAGAGGGGCTGGTCTCCTTTCAGAATGACCTTCTGCAACTCGCCCGGAAATCCGCCGTAAGGTTGGCCGATCATCCCCTTGAAGAAATCGACGACTCCCTGCGGGAAGGTCAGCTCCGCACCGCGGGCAAAGACGTCGGCGGGTTGCAGATTGTTCTGCACCATGAACATCGCCATGTCGCCGACGATCTTGGAGGAGGGGGTGACCTTGACCAGGTCGCCGAACATGTCGTTGACCTGGCGGTACATCTCCTTGCACTCCTCCCAGCGGTGGCCAAGGCCCAAACCCTCGACCTGCGGCTTGTAGTTGGAGTACTGACCGCCGGGGATTTCATGGTGGTAAACTTGGGCGGTTCCGGATCTCAACTCCGACTCAAAGGGAGCGTAGTAGGTACGCACCGTCTCCCAGTAGTTGGCAAGCTTCTGCAGGCCGACTGCATCGAGCTTAGGGTCCCACATCGACCCTTCCAAGGTCGCGAGCAGGGCATTGAGGTTCGGTTGAGCGGTCAGACCGGAGACCGAGGAAAGCGCGACGTCGACGATATCAACCCGCGCCTGGGTCGCCATCAGCAGCATCGCCCCACCGTTACTGGAGGTGTCGTGGGTGTGCAGATGGATGGGGATGCCGATCTCCTGTTTCAGGGCCTTGATCAGTTTCTCGGCGGCAAAAGGCTTGAGAAGCCCTGCCATATCCTTGATTGCCAGGATATGGGCCCCCATCTGCTCCAATTCCTTGGCCAGATCGACATAGTATTTAAGGGGGTACTTGTCCCGCTTCGGATCGAGAATGTCGCCGGTATAGCACATGGCGGCCTCGCAGACCACGCCGCTCTTGCGCACCGCCTCCATCGCCACCCGCATACCGGTGGGCCAATTGAGGGAGTCGAAGACCCGAAAGATGTCGATGCCGCTTTGCGTAGCCTTGGCGACGAATTCCTGAACCACGTTGTCGGGATAGTTGGTGTAACCGACGGCATTGGAGCCGCGCAGCAGCATCTGGAAGCAGATGTTGGGGACCTTGGCTCGCAGGCGGTCGAGTCGCTCCCAGGGGTCCTCGCGCAAAAACCTCATGGACACGTCGAAGGTCGCCCCGCCCCACATCTCCAGGGAAAAGAGGTCCCCTCCGAGGTAGCTGGTCGCTTCGGCGATCCGCTCCAGATCGAAGGTACGGAAACGGGTCGCCATCAGCGACTGGTGCGCGTCCCGCATGGTGGTATCAGTGATCAGCAGCTTCTTTTCCGTGCGCGCCCACTCGGCCAAACCTTCAGGACCTTTTTCGCGCAGGATGTCGCGGGTGCCGCGCGGCCGGGGAGTCCCATAAAGGATTTCGGGGATTTCAGGTTCGCGCAGATCGCGGAAGTTCAGGGCCCTTTCCGGTTTGATCCCCGGGTAACCGTTGACCACGGTATGGCCGATGAAGCGCAGCACCTTGGTAGCGCGGTCCTTCTTCACGGGAATCTGAAAGAGTTCCGGGTGGGTATCGATGTAGGAAGTATCACACTTCCCAGCCAGGAAGGTCGGGTTGGTGATGACGTTTTCCAAAAACCCGATGTTGGTCTTCACGCCGCGAATCCGGAATTCCTGCAGGGCACGGTGCATACTGCGCCGGGCCGCATCGAAGCTTAAGCCCCAGGTGCTGATCTTGACCAGAAGCGAATCGTAATGCGGGGTGATCTGGGCGCCGGCATAACCGTTGCCGGCATCGAGACGAACCCCGAAACCGGCGCCAGTGCGGAAGGCCTTGATGGTGCCGAAGTCAGGAGCAAAGTTGTTTCCCGGATCTTCGGTCGTCACCCGGCACTGGATCGCGTAACCCCTCAGCTCGATCTCTTCCTGGTTTTTGATGCCGATCTCCGGGTCGGAAAGCTTGTAGCCCTGAGCCACTCGAATCTGGGTCTGCACCAGATTGCGCCCGGTGACCAACTCGGTAACGGTGTGCTCGACCTGAATGCGCGGGTTGGTCTCGATGAAATAGAACTTCCCCTCCTTGTCCATCAGGAATTCGACGGTGCCGGCGTTCACGTAACCGACCGCGTTGGCGATCTGCATGGCAAAACTGCACAACTCCTGACGTTTTTTCTCAGTCAGATCAAGGGACGGGGCGAGTTCGATGACCTTTTGATGACGACGCTGAATGGAACAGTCCCGCTCAAAAAAGTGGACAATATTGCCATGGGTATCCCCCATGATCTGCACTTCGACATGCTTGGGGTTCTCGATGTACTTTTCAATAAAGACTGAAGCATTACCAAAGGCGGTTTGAGCTTCACTGGCGGCGCTTTTCAGTCCCTCCAGGAGCTCCTTCTGGTTGCGCGCCACGCGCATGCCGCGTCCCCCGCCCCCGGCGGCGGCCTTGACAATGACCGGATAACCGCACTCCTTGGCAAACAGGAGCGCCTCCTCCTCGGTGGTGACCGGCTTGAAAGTCCCCGGCACCACCGGCACGCCGGCTTCGATGGCCACGGCGCGCGCGGCAACCTTGTCGCCCAGTTTGCGCTGGATTTCCGGAGTGGGTCCGATGAAAACGATACCGGCCCGCTCGCAGGCTTCGGCAAACTCGGGGTTCTCGGAGAGAAAGCCGTAGCCAGGGTGGATGGCGTCCACCCCTTTTTTTCGGGCGAGATCGATGATCTCCTC
>JBBQBQ010000151.1:0-8514 GCA_038317685.1 Desulfuromonadales bacterium
GCCTCCATGTCCCTGAAGTACGATCTTGGCATGAGGGTTCCGCCCCTGGACCCTGCGGCGGGTTGACCCTCCCTGCCGCGTGACCTCAGTCGTTTCCCCCCCGGGGAGTCAGCTCGGCGAGGGTCTTCTGCACCAGCGGCATGATGCGCCGGACGATTTTTGCGACGCCGCGGGGATTGGGGTGGATGCCGTCGGCTTGGTTGAGGGCGGGATCGCCGGCGACTCCATCGAGAAAGAAGGGATAGAGCGGAACCTGGTATTTGGCCGCCAGGCGAGGGTAGATGGCGTCAAAATTGCCATAATAGTCCCGGCCGAGATTGCGAGGGGCGACCATCCCGGCGAGGAGGACCGCCACCTTTCGTTGCTGCAAACGGGTAAGGATGGCGTCGAGGTTGGCGGCAGTGGCCGCCGGGGGAAGGGCGCGCAGGGCATCGTTGGCGCCGAGTTCGACGATGACAAGATCGGGACGGTCAGCGAGAGCCCAGTCGAGACGGGCCAGACCGCCGGCGGTGGTATCGCCGGAGACTCCGGCGTTGCTGACGGAGACGGCCAGGCCTTGGGCCTGTAGCGCCCGTTCCAGCTGGGCCGGAAAAGCCTCTTCGGCAGTGAGGCCGTAGCCGGCGGTGAGGCTGTCGCCAAGGACGGTGAGGCGCCACGGCCGGGGATTCTCGGAAGCCGCGAAGACCGGAGGGGCCAGGACTAGGCATAGCAAGCAAAGACGGAACAGAAAGGCATTCATGACGGCACCGATTCTGGAAATATCCAACCTGCATTTGAGTCTAGTCGGTGGTGGCGGCCGGGTCAATATCCTGCGCGGTATCGACTTGACGGTGACCGCCGGAGAGACGCTGAGCATCGCCGGGCCTTCAGGGGCCGGTAAAACCACTCTGCTCATGGCCCTGGCCGGGCTGGAGCGCCCCAGCAGCGGGCTGGTGTGGGTCGCGGGGCTCGATCTGGCCGGCCTCGACGAGGACGGGCTGGCCCGCTTCCGCCGTCGCCAGATCGGCATTGTCTTTCAATCGTTTCACCTGGTGGCGACGATGACCGCGCTGGAGAACGCCGCACTGCCGCTGGAGTTCGCCGGTGCCGACGACGCCCGGGAGCGGGCCGCGGAGGCACTGAACTCCGTTGGCCTCGGAGATCGTCTGGCCCACTTCCCTGGCCAGCTCTCGGGCGGAGAACAGCAGCGGGTGGCTCTCGCCCGGGCCTTTGTCGCCCAACCGGCGCTGCTGTTGGCCGACGAGCCGACCGGTAACCTCGATCGGGCCACCGGGGAACGGGTCATGGACCTGCTCTTTTCCCTCCAGGCCGAGTACGGCACGACCTTGCTGCTGGTCACTCACGACGAAGTTTTGGCGGGGCGTTGCGGGCGGCGGCTGCTGATGACCGACGGTCGGCTCTCCGAGCCCGGGGCGCCATGAGAGACCCTGCGCTTCTCCCTTTGGCCTGGCGCCTGGCGCAGCGCGAACTGCGCAGCGGATTGCGCGGTTTCGGCGTCTTTCTTGCCTGTCTCTTCCTGGGGGTCTTTGCCATCGCCGCAATCGGCTCCTTTTCCGCCGCGGCCCACCGCGGATTGCTGGCTGATGCCCGGGCGCTGCTCGGGGGCGATCTCGAAATCGAACTTCACCAGCGCGAGCTGATTCCGGAACAGCGCCGGAGCCTGGGAACCCGGGGCGAGATCTCCGAGGTGGTGGAACTTCGCACCATGGCCCGGGTGGCGGACGGCGACCGGCGGGCGTTGGTGGAGTTGAAGGCGGTCGATGATGCCTATCCCCTCTATGGTGCGTTGGAGAGTCTGCCGCCGGCCGGAGTGGCCGCCCTCGACCGGGTCGAGAACGGCGCCTTCGGTGCTCTCGTCGAGGCGACGCTGCTGCAGCGTCTGGGGGTGGAGGTCGGTGCGACCCTGGAGGTCGGCGCGGCGCGCCTGCGGATCGTCGGCGTTCTCACCCGCGAGCCCGATCGCACCCTCGGCGCCTTCAGCCTCGGTCCCCGGCTGCTGATTGGCCCGGCCGGGTTGGCCGCCACCGGTCTGATTCAGCCGGGGAGCCTGGTCAACTACGCCTACCGGCTGCGTCTGCCGGCCGGAACGGATGCCGCAAAGGTCAAGACGGAATTGCAGGACTCCTTCCCGGCCGCCGGCTGGCGGGTGCGGACCTGGGAAGAGGCGGCCCCCCGGGTTCGCCGCTTTCTTGACCGGATGACCCTCAACCTGACCTTGGTCGGACTCTGCGCCCTTTTGGTCGGGGGCCTCGGGGTGGCCGGGGCGGTGCGCGGTTACCTCGACGGGAAGGTGGTGAACATTGCCACCATGAAATGCCTCGGCGCCAGCGGCCGGACGATCTTCACCGGCTACCTGCTGCAGGTCCTCATGCTCGCAGCCCTCGGCGCCGGTTTCGGGGTGGCGGCCGGGGCGACCTTTCCGGCGGTCGCAGTGTGGCTGGCCGGAGACCGGTTGCCGATTCCGGTGCAGCTCGGCATCTACCCCCTGCCCCTGGCGACCGCCGCCCTTTTCGGGCTCCTCATCTCCCTGGTCTTCTCCCTGCAAGCCCTCGGCAGCGCCCGGCGGATCCCCCCAGCCCTGCTGTTTCGCGGCTATTCGGGAGAGGAGCGCCCGGCCGCCGGCAACGGAGTCCGCGCCGCCATCGTCGCGACCGCCACCTGCCTGGCTCTTCTCGCGGTCTTCAGCAGCTCCGATAAGCGTCTGGCCCTCTGGTTCATCGTCGGCGCGGTCGCCTGTTTCGCCCTGTTCCGCGGTCTCGCCCTGCTGGTTATCGCTGCGGCCCGGCGGTCGCGACGGCCCCGGCATCCGGGGTTGCGGCTGGCCCTTGCCAATATTCACCGGCCGGGGTCCCCGGCCGGCAGCGCTATCTTCTCCCTCGGATTGGGGCTCACGGCCCTGGTGATTGTCGCCCTGGTGCAGGCCAACCTCACCCGACTGGTGACGGAGACGGTACCGGCCGAGGCGCCGGCCTTCTTCGTCCTCGACCTTCAGCCCGCCCAGGTTGCCCCCTTCGAGGCCCTGGTGGCGGGACTGCCGGGGGTCACCCGCCACGATCTTTTCCCGACCTTGCGGGGACGGATCGTGGCTATCGCCGGAACCCCGGTCGAGCAGGCGGCGATTGCCCCGGGGGTGCAGTGGGCGGTCCACGGCGACCGTTACCTAAGCTACAGCGGGGTTCTTCCGCCCGGAACCGAATTGACGGCGGGAAGCTGGTGGCCGGCCGATTACAGTGGGCCGCCGCTCCTCTCGCTGACGGCCGATCTGGCCAAGGGCTTCGGCGTCAAGGTCGGCGACACCCTGACCGTCAATGTCCTCGGCCGCAATATCACCGCCACCATCGCCAGCCTGCGCAACGTCGATTGGTCGACCTTACAGCTCAACTTCGCCCTCCTCTTCTCCCCCGGAGTCCTGGAGGCGGCTCCCCACTCCTCCATCGCCACCGTCTATGTGCCGCCGGCCGGAGAGGAGGCGGTGTTTCGCGCCGTCACCGACCGCTTTCCCAACGTCTCGATGATCGGGGTGCGCGAGGTCTTGGCGAATGTCGAGGGGACCCTGGAACGAATCGCGGTCGCCTTCCGGGCCATGGCGGCGGTCGCGCTGCTCTGCGGCTTTTTGGTCCTCGGCGGGGCGGTCTCCGCCGACCAGCACCGGCGTCTGCGGGACGCCGTTATCTTCAAGGTCTGCGGCGCCACCCGCGGCGACCTCCTCATCGCCTTCGGCGCCGAATTCCTCCTTCTCGGCCTCGCCGCCGGTGCCATCGCCGCCCTGGTCGGCAGCCTTGCCGCCTGGGCCATCGTTGCCGGCCCGATGAGCGCCCCCTTTAAGCTGGCACCCCTGACCCTCCTCCTCACTTTGGTGGCCGGCCTCTCCCTGACCCTCTTTCTCGGCCTGGCCGGGACCTGGCGCGCCCTCGGCCAGCGGCCGGCGCCCTGGCTGCGGGAGGAGTAATTCACGAAAAGGGCTCAGCCGTGGAGCGTCTCTTTGCCGGCGCCTCGGCCGGCATCGGCGATCCGAGAAGGTTCCGTTCCGGATCATCCAGGAAGTCGAAGGGACGCCGGTGGCGATTCTGAACCATAACAAGCCCAGCGCCTATCCGGTTCCGACCGAGGGCCTGTAGCGGCCGCGGGTCGAGTTGGCCCGGCTGCGCGGCATGGCCGACCGGCAGGCGAGGGGGCGGATAAGGGAGTGATTTTGGACCGTGGTGGACCTGGTTTTGCCGAGGTCTTCAGATCGGTGCGGAGATGGGAGACTTGTGGAAATACGGGCAGTGTCCCGAATGGCGCAAGGCCGGTGCTTCTGCCTGGTTGGATCCTCGTACTTTACTTCTGTCTCGTGTCAATGGCAGACCCCGTCGGGTCACTCTATTTTAAAACTCCCGCAGCGAATAACTGGTACTACGACCTCCGGCTGCATCTTTCGCTAGGACACCCCATTCCATCAGGCTGAGAAGATCGCGGAGCGCAGTATCCTGAGAACACTTCGTCAGTTTTGCCCATTTGGACGAAGTCAGTTTGCCTTCGAAGCCTTCCAGAAGTTTGTTAAGAATAAGGCGTTGACGGTCATTAAGCGGCAGGCTGGCGTAGGTTTCCCAGAAACGGGCCTTCCTGATTACATTTGCCAGCGATTCGTCAGCCGCGTCAATCGCCCGACCAAGACAGTCCAAAAACCACTCCAGCCTTTTTGTAATATCCAAGGTCCCTTTCTGTGTTTCCTCTAAACCACCGTAGTAGGCGTTGCGCTCATGACGTATCTGCGACGACATGCTGTAAAAACGTTGACTGCTCTGTTCCGATCGAGCCAGCATCATGTCAGCGATGGCACGGGCGATCCGACCGTTGCCGTCATCGAAAGGATGTATGGTCACGAACCAGAGGTGGGCAATCCCTGCTTTCACCACACAATCCGTGGAGTCATCACTGTTGAACCAATCGAGAAAGGCTGTCATCTCCTTTTCGATCCGCCCGGCAGCCGGCGCTTCAAAATGGACTCGTTCGCGCCCGAACGGACCCGAAATAACCTGCATAGGTCCTTTGGCGTCATCGCGCCAAGCACCGATAGTAATCTTTACAAGTTGAGATTTGTGTGAGGGAAAGAGCAGTGTGTGCCAAGCGAAGAGCCTTTCCTTTGTCAGAGGCTGAGCGTAATGCTGAGTTGCATCAAGGATCATCTCAACCACGCCGTCGATGTTTCTGTCAGCCGCGACCAGTGCTCCTATGTCAATTCCCAGATGCTTGGCAACGGAGGAACGGACTTGATCCTGATTGAGGATTTCTCCTTCAATTTCGCTGGATTTAAGGACATCCTGAGTCAAAGTGTTTACTACGGCTTCCGCACGGGAAGAATATCCAAGGTTTTCCATACGCCCTATAAGGCGTCCCTGCCGGTGACGCACGTCAGCCAAGCGTTGCAGTACTACATCCCGGCTCCATCGAAACTTGGGCCAATCCGGCAATTCGTGGATATATGGTGCCATTCGCCGCACCTCCTGCGGTGAATATACCTCGTATTCACCGCACAGGCAAGTTGTTGCTGGGGGTAATTTTCATTTTCTGATTATCGCGACCAACGGGCCGGGAGAACATCGGCGGTTTTAGCCCGCTGCTTCTTCCTGGTTAAAAATACTGTCCCCGGAACTCCTTAGGGTAGTTTGGTTTACCCCGGAATGACCATTTACACAAACCTTGTTACACCCCCAGCGGTCGGCGTCCATGAAGACGCAAGGGGACGTTGTTTAATTGTCAGAAGACGCAAGGGGACGTTGTTTAATTGTCAAGCAACCTCAGCAACTGCGGTTGCCGTTTCACAATCAAGGTTCCGCGGCTGGCGGCGTGGCTGACCCCGGCCCGGCCTAGGTTCAGGTGGCGCGCCACCTCTGCGCCGTTGTGGCCTGTCTCACGCACGGCAAGATAGCAGATGACGCTGCGAATTTCGGCAAGCCGGGCTGTCCGCGATCGCTTCCGGATCTGTGCCGGGTCGACACCGAAATGGCGGCAGACTCTTTCGACGATCTCGCCAATGCCGAGTCCAGAGAGCCCCCTCGATTCCAACCCCGACCGGACCTGGAGAGATTGGATGAAGTCGCTCCCTCCGAGGATTCGCGGATCGTGTGCTCCCTCGGCCGCCAACGCATCGGGGTCGGCCTCCGGTTTACGCGGCGCACCAACCAATTCCGGGCGTCGTCCGGCAGCAACGCCGTCGGCCACGAAACTCCGGTAAAGACGCTGCGCTTCGGTCCTGTCCTGGGAAAACAGCAGCAGAACGTCATCCGTCCGCTGTCCTTCCAGGGAAGACCTGCCCAAAAGGACCGCGTGCCCGGCCCAGGGAAAACCATCGAGCTGATCGAGTTCCGCGACCAGCCCCGCACGCAGCGGGTTGAGATGGATGTAGCGGACGAGTTCCAGAAGATAGGAATCTTCCTCGCACACAAGGGACTTGTAGCGGTTTTGGAAAAGGTGGCCGCTGCGGTGGTGGCGCAGGTTGAAACCGACGGCGTATCCCGTCAGCAGTCGGCGCATAAAGGGGGCCAGGCGCGAGTGGCGCGGACACAGGAGAAGGTGAAGGTGGTTGGTCATGAGCGACCAGGCCAGGCAGTCGGTGCCGGTTTCGCGCAGGAGCAGCGACATCCTGTCGAGGAATCTGCGGCGGTCGCGATCGTCAATAAAGATGTCGCAGCGGTTGACGCCGCGGACGATTACGTGTTGCAGGAGGCCTGGAATGTCGATGCGTGCGGAGCGGGGCATGGGGGGAAAATAGCATGAGAAGGGATGTTAGGCAACAATTAAACAACGTCCCCTAGCTTTGCCCGTTCCGGATCATCCAGGAAGCCGAAGGGACGCCGGTGGCGATTCGGAACCACAACAAGCCCAGCACCTATCCGGTTCCGACCGAGGGCCTGTAGCGGCCGCGGGCGAGTCGGCCCGGCTGCGCGGCATGGTCGACTGGCAGGCGAGGGGGCGGATAAGGGAGTGATTTTGGGTAGAACCACAGGAACCACAGGGACGTTGCTTGCTAATTTTCTAAAATCTGCGCTCTGATGACTCTCTCGCGCAAAGTTGGTTCGCTATGCGCCAATTTTTCGCCCCGCTGAATCGCGATGCAAACCCCAGCCGAGCCGAGTCCTGCCATGGTGCCGACCTCTTTCCCTGTATGGCCGAATTCATGCCCTGCGAGGTAGCAGAAGATGGCTCGTGCCCTGGCAACGGCTCTTTCCCGGCCGGGACGTTGCAGTCTGGCTGGTTCGACACCGGTGACCGCGCAGACTCTTTGCAGCAATTCAGTCAGGGAAAGCTGCGGACGTTGCACCTCGCCGACCCCGTTCTTCTGCGTCAGGATGTCGACAAATTCGCCGCTGCCGAGAATCCGCTCGTCGTACCTGGTCGGCTCCGCACTCTCTTCGCGACCAAGCAGACTGCGCTTCAACCCGCCGCCAACCAGATCGTCCCGTCGCCCCGCTGCCACGCCGTCGGTAACGAACTGTCGATAACCGCGCCGGGCGCGTGCCCGATCATTTCCGAACCGGGCCAGCACTTCGTCCGTCTCCTGCCCTTCCATGCTCCGATGACCGAGCAGGACGGCATGGCCGCTCCAGCGGTAGCGATCGAGACTCTCCAGGTCCGGCACCAGCCCGGCTCGGAGTGGATTCAGGTGGATATAACGGATCAGTTCGAGCAGGTAGGGCTCCTCTTCACAGAGAATCGACTTGTAACGATTCTGGAAGAGATGCCCGGCGCGTTGATATTTTCGATTGAAATAGACGGCATAACCGGTCAGCAGGCGGCGCATGGTCGTTGCCAGCGATCCGGTGGTCGGCATGAGCAGCAAGTGGAAATGATTCGACAAAAGGGACCACGCAAAGCATTTCGTGTCGCTCTTCGTCAGCAGGGTGGAGAGCCGGGCAGCAAAGCGTTCCTTGTCGGTGTCATCGGCAAAGATATCGCGGCGTTCGATTCCGCGAACGATGACGTGATGCAGGACGTAAGGGATGTCGAGTCGGGGTTGACGTGGCATGGGTGGACGTTAGCATCTTGGTGGGGGCGGGGCAATAGCTAATTAGCAAGCAACGTCCCCAAAAGCCCCCCCAAAAGCCCCCCATTATTGAGCCGTTGAACTAAACCGCTCCGCGGTAGAGAGAATCGAAGGCAGCTCCCGATGGAGTTGCCTTCGTCGTTTCTGTAGTTGGGTCGTCGGGGTATTCCCGCGTGATACCGTCATGGTGCCGCACATCGCGGCCACTATCACGAAGGAGACGACTCATGACGGATCTCAGACGACGGATGATCGCCGACCTGCAGGGGGGCAGAGGGGACGTTGGTAAGTCATGTAAGTTGTTCACCCTCCAACCTTTCCGTCCCGCTCTAACTTCCCCTGCTCTATCGCCAACCTCACCGCAACGTGACTCCTGTCGGGCAACCTCCCCAGCATCGAAAGTGACGCGCCGGCTTTTTCATGCGCGGCGACAAAGAATAACTTTCGTGCTTTGCTCACATTCCGACTGCGACTGGCACCAAGGATTT
>JBBQBQ010000152.1:0-8474 GCA_038317685.1 Desulfuromonadales bacterium
TTGGTGGTTTTGATGCGCGAGGTGATGACCTCGAAACCGTTATGGGCATCGACGACCTCGACGATGGTCATGGCGCCCATCAGGAAGAAGACGATCTGCGCCGTCGCCGAAAGGGTTTCGCCGAGCTGCTCCCCCACCAAATGGTGGTCGCCGGTCAGGACCGCGTAGACGGTCCAGAGGGTGCCGGCGGCAATCAGCGCCGAAGCGGACTTGTTGACCTTAAGGGGGTGTTCCAGGGCGATTGCCGCGTAGGCAACCACGAAGATGACGACGAGTGCGGTGAGCATGGAGTCTCCTTGGGGTTACGCCAGGTCAATGAATCGCTTAACGCGAAACAGCAATAGAACGCCTTGTTTTTTACACCCGCGATTCGCGTGCTGTCAAGGGAAACCCTGGCCCCTCAGGGGCTTGTCATTTCAGGATATTTTCAATACAATAGGCGTCCGTTTTAAGCTAAAATGACCGACCCCAGTGCTTTTGAAACACCATTTTACCGGAAAGGCTCCCCACCATGAACCGCCAGGTCCGCGCTGCCGCTGTCCAGTTCAATATCGCCTTGGGCGAGGTCGACACCAACCTGAGCCAGGCACTGACCGGGCTGGAACGGGTTGCGCAGGCCGGCGCCCAGCTCGCCGTTCTGCCGGAGATGTGGAGCACCGGCTACGACTACAAGCATCTGGCCAAACTGGCCGCTGAAACTCCCCGGGTCCTGGAGGCGCTCTGCTCCTTCAGCGCCCGCACCGGCATGGTCATCGTCGGCAGCCTTGCCGAACCGGACGGAGAGCGGACCTACAACACCGCCTTTGTCATCGATGCCGGATCCGTAACGGCCAGCTACCGCAAGCTGCATCTCTTTTCGATGATGGGCGAGGACCGCTTCCTCACCGCCGGCGACCGGCTGCAGGTGGTGCCAACCTCGGTGGGGCGGCTCGGCGTTGCCATCTGCTACGACCTGCGCTTTCCGGAACAGTTCCGCAAGCTGGCCCTGGAAGGCGCTGAAATCCTCTGCCTCCCGGCCGAGTGGCCGAAACCCCGTCAGGAGCACTGGCGTACCCTGCTCCGCGCCCGAGCGATCGAGAATCAGTTCTTCGTCGCAGCCGCCAACTGCTGCGGGCCCCAGGCCAAGCTCGACTTCTTCGGCATGAGCTTGCTCCTTTCCGCCCGCGGGGAAGTGCTGGCCGAGGCAGGCGAGACCGCCACCGAACTGCTGGCGCAGTTCGACTTCGACGACCTTCTCAGCTATCGCTCCCAGATCCGCTGCTATCACGACCGGCGGCCGGAGATCTACGGAACCTTGCCGTGACGGAGACCTCCATGGGCTTGCCGGGAATCCGTTCTTGATCCGCTTCAGCCACCAGTCGCGGCGGGCCCGCCTCTGGGCCATGGTTCTGGGGGCGCTTTTCTTCACTGTCACCCTCGGGTTGCTGGTCGCCTGGAGCATCCGCTCGGCCACCGGAGACCTGGAACAGGTCAGCCTCCACAAGCTCAGCCTCTATCAGCAGATCCTCACCAGCGAAATCCAGCGGCACCAGTTCCTCCCCTTCGCCCTCGCCAGGAATCAGAACATCCTGGGACTCTTGGGCGACCAGCACAATTCCCGACGGCTCGCCGAAGTCAACCGCTACCTGGAGGAGGTCAGCAGCAAAACCAGCTCCGCCGCGGTCTATCTGCTGAATACCGACGGTCTGACCCTGGCTTCCAGCAACTGGCGGAGCGAAAAGAGTTACGTCGGGCAGAATTACGGGTTCCGCCCCTATTTCCAGGCTGCCTTGCGCGGGGAGGCCGGGCGCTATTTCGCCATCGGCGCCACGACCCTCACCCCGGGGCTCTTCCTTTCCTATCCGGTCGAAATCGAGGGGCGGGTTATCGGCGTGGTCGCGCTCAAGGTGGCCCTCGATCCCCTCGAAGCTTCGTGGGCCGAACAACCCGCGGAAAAGGTCCTGGTCAGCGACGGCAACGGGGTGATCATCGCCAGCAGCGAACCGAACTGGAAATTCCGCACCCTGCAACCCCTCCCCCTGGAGCGGCGCCGCCAGCTGCGACAAAGCCGGCAGTTCGTCGATGCCGACCTCCTCCCGCTCGGGGTGAGCCCGGTCGACTGGCTCCCCACCCGGCAAAAATGCCTGCGCATCGCCACTCCTCCCCGGGTGCCGACCCACAATCCCTTTCGCGATCTCGGTCTCGCCGCCACCTACCTCGACGTCCAAATGCCGATGGCCGATTCGGACTGGACCCTGCATCTGCTCGCCGAGATGTCCCCGGTCGGCCGCCGCCTGGTGAATACCCTTGGGATCTTCGGGCCGACCGCCCTGGCTTTGGCGCTCCTGATCTTCTACCTTATCGAACACCGCTTCTACACCCGCGAACGCAACCAGTACCAGGCCCGGGCCAAGGCCGAACTGGAGTCCAGCGAGGCGCAGAAACGGGCCATCATCCAGAGTGCGCGGGCGGCTCTGGTGACGATCGACGAGGCCGGCGTCATCGAGGCGATCAACCCGACCGCCGAGACCTATTTCGGCTATCCGGCCGGGGAAGTGTCGGGACAGAACCTCAAGCAGCTCCTCTTCCCGGCCGATCATGCCGCCATCGATGACTACCTCGCCGCGGCCCGCCGGGAACGGAGCGCCGACTTCCCTCTGGAGACCCGCGGCCGACGGCGCGACGGCAGCCCCTTCTTCATCGACCTGAACATCAGCGACCTCTACCCCCATCCGGGTTACCGCTTCCTGGTCACCATTCACAACATCACCAAGCGCAAGAACGCCGAAGACCAGCTGCGCCGGGCGCTGGAGGAACAGGACGAGCGGATTCGGGAACGCACCTGCGAACTTGAAGCGAGCAACCGCCTGCTGCAGCACGAAGTGGTCGAGCGGCAGCGGGCCGAAGCAATCCTCCGGGAGACCCAGAACGATCTGATTCAGGCCGGCAAGCTCGCCGCCCTCGGCCAGCTCTCGGCCGGCATCACCCACGAACTCAATCAGCCGCTGGCGGCGATCCGCACCTTCAGCGCCAGCGGCACCCTCCTGTTGGAGCGGGGCATGATCGAACCGGCCAAGGAGAATTTCAACCGCATCCAGGAACTCACCGAGCGGATGGCCAAACTGACCAGCCAGCTCAAAACCTTCGCCCGCAAGAGCCGCGGTGACCGTCAGCCGATCTCGGTCCGCCAGGCCATCCAGCAGTCCCTCGATCTCCTCGCCAACCAGCTTTCCCAGCAGCGGATCGAAATCGACCTGCACCTCCCGGACGAGGCAGTGCAGGTCATCGGCGACCAGGTTCGTCTCGAGCAGGTGGTGATCAACCTGATCAGCAACGCCCTCGATGCCATGCGGGACAGACCCCGCCGCCGCCTCGGCATCGATTACCGCCTCGACCGGCAATGGCTCTGGCTGACGGTCGAGGACAGCGGCGGCGGCATCCCCGACGAGCTGGTCTCCCAGATTTTCGACCCCTTCTTCACCACCAAGGAGGTCGGGCAGGGGTTGGGGCTCGGGCTTTCCATCACCTACGGCATCGTCAAAGACTGGGGGGGGACCCTTTCCGTCAACAATGGTTCGGACGGCGCCTGCTTCACTCTCCAGCTCCCGCGCTCCGGCGGCGCGAAGGGATGACGACCATGACCCTGGGCACGATCATCTTTACCGACGATGAAATGGCGATGCGGGTCGCCGGCCAGCAATGGCTGACCCTGGCGGGCTTCACCGTCCTCACCTGTGAATCGGCCGAGCAGGCCCTGCGCCACCTCCGTCCCGATTTTCCCGGCATCGTGGTGACCGACGTGCGCATGCCGCGGATGGACGGACTGACTCTGCTGCGCAAAAGCCTGGAGGAGGATCCCGACCTGCCGGTGGTGTTGATGACCGGCCACGGCGACGTGGCCATGGCCGTCCAGGCGATGCGCGACGGCGCCTACGATTTTCTCGAAAAACCCTTCCCTCCAGAAACCCTGGTCGACATCGTGCGGCGCGCCCTGGAGAAACGCGCCCTGGTCCTGGAGAACCGGTCCCTGCGGGATCGGCTCAAGAAGAAATCCGGGATGGAAACCCTTCTCCTCGGACAGTCGCCGGTCATGGTCGAGCTGCGGGACCTGATCGCCGATCTCGCCGATACCGCCGCCAACGTCCTGATCCTCGGCGAAACCGGGGTCGGCAAGGAGCAGGTCGCCCGCTCCCTGCACAGCACCGGTCGCCGGGCCGGCCAGCCGCTGGTGGCCATCAACTGCGCGGCAATGCCTGAAACGCTCTTCGAAAGCGAACTTTTCGGCTATGAACCGGGGGCCTTTACCGGCGCCGGCAAACGCCGCATCGGCAAGTTCGAACATGCTCATCGCGGCACCCTCTTCCTCGATGAGATCGAATCGATGCCCCTCAATCTCCAGGTCAAGCTGCTGCGGGTGCTGCAGGAACGAACGGTGGAGCGCCTCGGGTCCAACACCCCGATTCCTGTCGATTTCCGCCTCGTAGCCGCCACCAAGACCGATCTCCTCGAAGCCTGCCGTCGGGGGATCTTTCGGGAAGACCTCTACTACCGCCTGAACGTCGCAGAAATTTTCATCCCGCCGCTGCGGAAACGGCGCGAGGACATCCCCCTCCTCTTCGAGCACTTCACTCAGGTGTCGGCGGTCGCCTATGAACGGGAGGCCCCTGATTTGGGGCGGGAGGACCTCCAGTCCCTGCTGGCTTACCCTTGGCCGGGGAACGTCCGGGAGCTTAAGAATACCGCCGAACGCTACGTCCTCGGCTGCGGCCGGCGCTCCCTTGCCAAACTCCTCTCCCCGTCCGCGGCACCACCGGAACAGAGCTTCGGGGACCAGGTCGATGCCTTCGAGCGGAGTCTTCTGGTCCAGGAGCTCGCCCGCCAGCGGGGGGACATCCAGGCGGTCCTGGCCGCCCTGAAGCTGCCGCGTCGAACCCTCAACGAAAAGATGCGCCGCTTCGGCATCACCCGCAAAGATTTCCGCTGAGTTCCCCGCCGGTCGAACCCCTTCCGCGACGCTTCGCCTCGGCAACTTCCTGCTCATTCCATCCTCCGGTTCGGCATGAATTTGCCGAAAGCCGCTCTTCAGCCTTTTTGAATCAATCATAAAATACCTGTATTTTCGGCAACCTGAGCTTGGCCCTCGGGGGCGGCACGAGGATTGCTAAAACGTCGGTTGAATTGTTGCGAGAGTCGGTCCCGCCGGCCCTCACCTCTCACCCCCCCGTCTCCCAAGGAGGAACCCACATGTTCGCACTTCGCAGACTCCTGGTCCTGGCCGCATTGCTGCTGGTCAGCACCACCCCGGCCACTGCAGCCGAGTTCGTCAACATCCTCACCGGCGGCACCAGCGGCGTCTACTATCCTCTTGGCGTCGCCCTCGCCAACGGCCTCGGCAAGATCATGCCCGACGCCAAGTGCACCAACCAGGCGACCAAGGCCTCCGTCGAAAACCTCAACCTGCTACAGACCGGCCGCGGCGAAGTCGGCTTCACCCTCGGCGACTCCCTGAGCAATGCCTGGAACGGCGTCGAGGAAGCCGGTTTCAAGGCGCCGCTGAAGAAGCTGCGCGGCATCAGCGCCCTCTACTCCAACTACATCCAGATTGTGGCCCGAGCCGACGCCGGGGTGAAGAGCCTCGCCGACCTCAAGGGGAAGCGGATCTCCGTCGGCGCCCCCAAATCGGGGACCGAACTGAACGCCCGGGCAATCTTCAAGGCCGCCGGCATCTCCTATGACGACTTCTCCAAGATCGAGTACCTCTCCTTTGGTGAATCGGTGGAGCTGATGAAGAACCGCCAGCTCGACATTACCCTGCAGTCGGCGGGCCTCGGCGTCTCGGCGCTGCGCGATCTCTCCTCCTCCATCGATATCGTCGTCGTGCCGATCCCGGCCGACGTCGTCGCCAAGACCGGCGACCCGGCCTACGTTGCGGCGATGATTCCGGCTAACACCTACACCGGGCAGACGAGCGAGGTGCCGACCGCCTCGGTCGTCAACTTCCTCGTCACCAGTTCCGACGTCAGCGACGCCATCGTTTACAACGTCACCAAGACCCTCTATACCGACCTCGACCAGCTGGTCGCTGCCCACTCCGCCGCCAAGGGGATCAAACTGGAGAACGCCGTCAAGTCGATGCCGGTCCCCCTCCACCCCGGCGCCGAGAAGTATTACCGCGAAGTCGGCCTGATCAAGTAAGTCCCCCGCCGGGAGCGGGCCGGTCCGGCCCGCTCCCGGTGCAGCTTCACCCGCGCCGGCCGACTGCGGCCGCAGGAGAGACCGTTATGCAAGAAGTCATCGAAGGGACCGAGACCGGCTCGGCGGCCGAGCCGGAGAAATGGGATGAGACCGGCCATCAGCGCCACCTGGCCGGATTCCAGCTGCGGACCGTCGCCGCCATGGCCCTGGCCTTCTCCGCCTACCAGCTCTACACCGCGGCCTTCAGTCCTCTCTCCAGCCAGGTGATGCGCTCCCTGCACGTCGGCTTCCTGCTGCTGCTGACCTTCAGCCTCTTTCCGGCCTGGCGCGGCGCCTCCCGTACCCACATCGCCTGGTACGACGCACTCCTCGCCGCCACCGCCTTCGCCCTGGCCTTCTACCACTGGATCTTCGAGGCCGACCTGATCCAGCGCTCCGGGGACCCGACGGTCACCGATCTCGTCGTCGGTGCCGTCGTCATCGTCCTCCTCTTTGAGGCGGCGCGACGCATCGTCGGGGTGGCGCTGCCGATCATCTGCGCCCTCTTTCTGGCCTACGGCCTCTTCGGCCAATACCTGCCGGGGAGCCTGGCCCATCGCGGCTACGGCTTCGATCAGGTGATCAACCAGCTCTACCTCGGCACCGAGGGGATCTACGGCATTCCGACCCTGGTCTCCTCGACCTACATCTTCCTCTTCATCCTCTTCGGCTCCTTCCTGGAACACGCCGGGATGATCAACCTCTTCAACGACCTCGCCCTCGGCACCGTCGGCCACACCCGCGGCGGGCCGGCCAAGGTGGCGGTCATCAGCTCCGGGCTGATGGGGACGATCAACGGCTCGGGGGTTGCCAACGTCGTCACCACCGGCCAGTTCACCATTCCGTTGATGAAGCGCTTCGGCTACCGCAGCGAGTTCGCCGGGGCAGTGGAAGCGACCTCCAGCATGGGGGGCCAGATCATGCCGCCGGTCATGGGGGCCGTCGCCTTCATCATGGCCGAGGCCCTCAACGTCGATTATCTGGAGATCTGCAAGGCTGCGGCAATTCCGGCTTTCCTCTACTTCGCCACCGCCTTCTGGATGGTCCACCTCGAGGCCGGCCGGGCCAACCTGATGGGCCTCCCCAAGGAGGAGTGCCCCAACGCCTGGCAGTCGATGCGCCGCAACTGGTTCCTCCTCCTCCCCCTGGCGGCCCTCGTCTCCCTGCTCTTCGCCGGCTATACGCCGATGTTCTCCGGCCTGGTCGGCCTAGCCTTGACCTCGGTGCTGATCCTCGGCGTCAGCCTCGGCCGCACTTTCGCCAGCAGAACCCTGCGCATCGCCCTGTGGATTGCCATCGGCCTGATCGCCTCGGCCTTCCGCAAATTCGGCATCGGCCCGATCCTCGGCCTGATCGCCCTGTTGATCGTGGTCAACGCCATCCACAGCGGCGGCCGGAAGACGCTGCAGGTCATGGTCCGCAGCCTCATTGACGGCGCCAAATCGGCCCTTGGCGTCGGTGTCGCCTGCGCCATCGTCGGCGTCATCATCGGCGTTCTGACCCTGACCGGAGCGGCCAGCAGCTTCGCCGGACTGGTCCTCGATCTCGGCAGCACCAGCCTCTTTCTGTCCCTGGTCCTGACGATGATCGCCTGTCTGGTCCTCGGCATGGGGATCCCGACCATCCCCAACTACATCATTACCAGCTCCATCGCCGCCCCGGCCCTCCTCAAACTCGGCGTGCCGCTGATCGTCTCCCACATGTTCGTCTTCTACTTCGGGATCATGGCCGACCTCACCCCGCCGGTCGCCCTGGCGGCCTTCGCGGCCTCTTCCATCGCCAAGTGTTCGGGGATGAAGATCGGCCTGCAGTGCATGCGCATCGCCATCGCCGGCTTCGTCATCCCCTACATGGCGGTCTACTCCCCGGCACTGATGCTGCAGGGGGACGGCAATCTCTGGGCGGTGCTCTACATCGTCTTCAAGGCCCTCCTCGCCATCGCTTTGTGGGGAGCCGCCGCCATCGGTTTTTTGAAGAAGAAACTCCCCTGGACAGAGCGCGCCCTGGCCATGGCCGCGGCCTTCTCCCTGGTCGTCGCCCTCCCCCTCACCGACGAGGTCGGCTTCGTTTTGGCGGCGGTCTTCTTCGCCCTCCACTTCGAATGGCACCGCAAACTGGTGCCGGTGGCCGCATGACCGGACTCTGTCTCGGCCTGGCGGCGGCGGTTCAACTTGCCCTGCCGGTGACGCACTTCACCCTTGCATGGAATCACTCGGTGGAAAAGATCCGCTGGGAGGAGGACTACCGGGTCGACGGGGATC
>JBBQBQ010000153.1:0-8420 GCA_038317685.1 Desulfuromonadales bacterium
AGTGAGTGTCCACTCCGAGCGCCGAAAGGGCACTGAGCGCATACCGGAAGAGCCGTCGGCCGTGCCCCTCGCCGCGCCGGTCGGGAGCGACGATCAGGTTGCCGATCCAGGCATGGCGCTGGTGGCGGCAGACCGTGACGAAGCCGATCGGAGCGGCGTCGCCGCCCCGCAGAACCAGGGCACTGTCGGCCAGTTGGTTTCGGTAGAGCACCAGCTCGGGCGCCGGAACGCGCCACCCTTCGCGGTCGGCCCAGGACCGGAAAAGTTCCCAGTCAGCTGGCGTCGGGCTGCCGATCGGCTCTGCGCCGGGCGCGTCTTCAGGCCGCACGGGTCTGCTCCGCCAGCAGGCCCAGCAGATCGCCGTCGCTTAAAGGGCGCTTCAGCTCCTGACTGCGGCGGCGGACCCAACTCATGAAGGAGACCTCTTCCCCGGGGGTCAGCACGATATCGAGGGCGGCCAGCCGGTGACGCAAACCGTGGCTGCCGGAATGCTTGCCGAGGACAAACTGCCGGTCAAGGCCGACCTCGGCCGGATCGAACCCTTCGTAGTTGCCGGGGTGCTTGAGCACCCCGTCGGCATGCAGGCCGGATTCAACCGCGAAGACCCGCTCGCCGACGATTGCCTTCCACTCCGGAACCGGCCGGCAGCTGGCTCGGCCGACCAGCGTCGACAGCTCGACGAAGCGGCGGGTGTCGATCCCGGGGTCGTTGCCGCAGGCGTGTTTGAGAGCCATGACCACTTCTTCCAGGGCCGCATTTCCGGCCCGTTCCCCCAGGCCGTTGACCGTGGTATTGACAAAGCGTGCCCCGGCGCGCAGGCCGGCGATGGCGTTGGCCGTCGCCATGCCGAGGTCGTTATGGGTGTGGACCTCGAGGTCGAGGTCGGGAATCCGGGCGCGCAAGGAGCTGATCTTGTCGAAGGTGGTGAACGGATCGAGAATCCCGAGGGTGTCGCAGAAACGAAAGCGCTCGGCGCCCATGCTGCGGGCGACCTCCAGCAGCTCGACCAGAAAGTCGGGATCGGCGCGGCTGGCGTCCTCGCCACCGACGGAGACATAGAGATTGTTCTGCTTGGCGAAACCGAGGGCAACCTTGAGCTGTTCCTTGACCCAGGCGCGGTCCTTGCGCAGCTTGTGGGTGATATGGATGTCGGAAACCGACAGGGAGATATCGACCGCCGTGACCCCGGCATCGAGCGAAGCCTGGATGTCACTGACGACCGCGCGGTTCCAGGTCAGCAGCCGGGCCTTCAGACCCAGGTCGACCAGGGCCTTGACCGAGGCCTGCTCTTCGGTCCCCATCGCCGGGATGCCGCACTCGAGCTCCTGCACGCCGATGGCGTCGAGCATCCGCGCGATGGCGATTTTCTCGGCGAGGGAGAAGACCACCCCGGCGGTCTGTTCCCCGTCGCGCAGGGTGGTGTCGTCGATAATGATCCGGCGGTCGGCCAGGTTCTCCATAAATCACCTCCGTTTCTGAAACAAAACGCCCCGGAACCAAAATGGTCCCGGGGCGACGTTGCCACGAGGGGCCGGCTGCAATGCCGGGCTGGGATACTCAAGTCTTCAGTTTGGTTGTCAGCAAAAGCCATGCCGCCGCGCAGCCGCCCATAAATAAAGGGTATCCGGGTCCCTTCCGCGAAACTCTGCCGAAAAATGAGGCAGACTGCCCGAATTTCATCCCGAGGAGACCGGCGTCGCCGGCGGTTTTCCCCGATTCAGCCGTTTTTTCCGGAGCCACCGCCACTGGCGAGACTTTTGCACTGAGAGCAAGCGATGGTTCCTTCTCAACGGCGCGACGGAACGGCAACAGTGCCCAAACGCACGACCGTGAAAGGAGCGCCCCATGGGATCAAAGCCGAAAATCCGCGAACTGCTCGTCGAGAACGCCTGTACCCACAGCCCCACCAAAAAAAGCGCCTGCAACGCCCCGACCCCGGGAGCGACCACCGGCGGCTGCGCCTTCGAAGGGGCGCAGATTTCCCTCTTCCCCTACGCCGACGCCGCTCACCTGGTGCACGGCCCCCTGACTTGCCTCGGCGCCTCCTGGGAAACCCGCGCCAGTAAAACCAGCTGGAGCGGGCGCGACCTGACCCGGATGGGCTTCACCACCGCCCTTTCCAATCACGATGTGGTCTTCGGCAGCGAGGAAAAGCTCGCCGGCGCCATCAGCTACCTGGTCGAGCACTATGCCCCGCAGGCAGTCTTCGTCTACGCCACCTGTGTCACCGCCCTGATCGGCGACGACCTCGATGCGATCTGCCGGCAGGCCGCCGAGCGGCACGGCCTGCCGGTCGTCCCGGTCCATGCCGCCGGCTTTGTCGCCGGCAAGAATCTTGGCAGCCGCCTCGGCGGCGAAGCGGTCCTCACCCACCTGATCGGGACCCTGGAGCCGACGGATACGACCCCCTTCGACATCAACCTGATCGGTGAATACAACGTCACCGGCGACATGTGGCAATATTCGCCCCTGCTGACAGAGCTCGGCGTCCGCATCCTTTCGACCTTGAGCGGCGACGGCCGGGTGGCGCAGATCCGCACCGCCCACCGGGCCCGGCTCAACGTGCTGGTCTGCTCCAAGTCGCTGGTCTCGCTGACCCGCAAGCTGGAAGAGCGCTACGGCATCCCGTCGATCTCGGTCTCCTTCTACGGCAAGCGCGACACCAGCAACGGGCTGCTGGCCATCGCTCAAGCCCTGGGCGATGCTGGCCTGATCGAGCGGACCCGGGCCTTGATCGTCCGCGAGGAGGCGGCGCTGGAGGAAGGTCTGGCCCCCTACCGGACCCTTTTCCACGGCAAGAAGGCGGTCCTGAACACCGGCGGCAACAAGGCCTGGTCGATCGCCTCGGCGCTGCAGGACCTGGGGATCGAAGTGGTCGCCACCGCCGTCGGCAAATCGACGGAGGCCGATCGCGAGAAAGCCCGCGAATACCTTGGTCCCAACGGGGTGCTGATGACCAAGCCGGGGCAGGAACAGGCGAAGATCATCGACGAAAGCGGCGCCCACCTGCTGCTGGCCGGCGGCCGCAGCCTCTATACGGCGATCAAAAAGGGGATCGCCTTCGCCGATGTCAACCAGGAGAAAAAGAACAGCTACGGCGGCTACCAGGGGCTGCTCAACCTGGCGGAAGACCTGAAAAACGCGCTGGACAATCCGGTCTTTAGAAACGTCGCACGGAGGGCGCCATGGGAGAAGTGAACCGCAAGCCGTTGAAACCGCTGCAGGTCAACCCGATTCGCCTCACCCAGCCGATGGGGGCGACCCTGGCCTTCCTCGGCATCGACCGCTGCATGCCGTTGATGCACGGTGCCCAGGGGTGCACCTCCTTTGCCAAGGTCTTCTTCACCCGGCACTTCTGCGAGCCGATCGCCATCCAGACCACTGCGGTCACCGATGTCACCGCGATTCTCGACGGCGGCGACTACAACATCGTCGAGGCGGTGAAGAACGTGACCGGCAAAGTCGGGCCCGCGCTGATCGGCCTCTACACCACCGGGCTGACCGAAACCAAGGGTGATGACATCCGGGGGGTTGCCGCCAAGGTCAATGACCCCCTGGTGTGGGTCAACACCCCCGACTTCGAGGGCGGGCTGGAGAGCGGCTGGGCCCTGGCGACCCGGGCGCTCATCGAGCAGTTGACCGCCGCCAGCGAAACCGTCAACCACCGCAAGGTGGTGCTGCTGCCCCAGGTCTCGCTGCAGCCGATCGAGGTGGAGAAGATCAAGCAGCTGATTGCCGGTTTTGGTTTCGAGGCACTGGCTCTCCCCGACCTCTCCACCAGCCTCGACGGCCACCTCGGCGAGAAGCAGAGCGCCCTCTCCAGCGGCGGGATCAGCGTCGAAGAGGTCACCTCCCTGGCGGATGCCGGCCTGGTGATCAGCGTCGGTACCTCGATGCTCGGCTGCGCCCGGGCTCTGCAAGCCAAAAACCCGGCGATGCGCCATCTCCATTTTCCCTTGCTGCAGGGGTTGGAGGCGACCGACCTGCTGATCCAGGGGCTCCTAACCGAAACCGGCCTGGAGCAGCCGCCGGCGGAGATCGCACGCTGGCGCCTGCGGCTGCAGGACGCCATGCTCGACTGCCACTTCGCCCTCGGCCGGACCCGGATCTGTGTGACCGGTGAACCGGACTTTCTGGCTGGAACCTGCCGGCTGCTGAGCGAAGCCGGGGCCAGGGTCACAGTCGCCATCGCCACTGTCGACTCGTCGCAGCTGGAGGAGATCAAGGCCGACCAGGTGATGGTCGGTGATCTTGAGGATGCTGAGGAGCTGCGGGACCGGTACGACCTGATCATCGGGAATGCCCACGTCGAGGCTTTGGCCCACCGTTATCACAAGGGGCTGGTGGTGCGCGGCTTCCCCGATTGGGAGACGCTCGGCAATCAGCTCAAAAACGACGTGCTCTATGAAGGGAGCAGCTACTTCCTCTTCGAGGTGGCTAATGCGGCGGAGCAGATGCGAAAAAACTAACGGCAAGCCCCCCCCGACAGCGGGGCCCGGAGACGCTGAACGGCGCAGTCGCCGGTCCTTCTCCCGGTTCCTCAGCTTCTCGAGCGACCATAATAAACGGGCGCTCAGTCTGGATTTGAGCCATGAATCTTTACACCGACACGATTCGCAAGTGGGCCGCCGATGAGCGCCGGGTCGGGACCCTTGCCGATGCCGACGGCACCGGCGAAGTCGGCCTCGGCGAGGGCGAGGCCGGCAAACGCCTGGCGATCCGTATGGCCCTGCGGGTTCGCGACGACCACATCGAGACCGTGCGCTTCCAGGTCTTCGGCTGCGGTTTTACCATTGCCGCCTGCGCCGCGGCGGCGGAACTGTCCGAAGGCCACAGCTTGTCCGAGGCCAGCCGGATCGTCCCGTCCTGGGTCGACGCCGTCCTCGACGGCCTGCCGCCGGAGCGCGACTACTGCGCCGAGCTGGCGGTCGAGGCACTGCAGGCGGCGATCGCCAGCGCCCGGATCGACCGCCGTCCGGTGGCAGCCACCCTCAGGGTCAATGAGGACCATCTGCCGCGGGTCACCGCTGCCAATCCACTTTACCGCCTGCTGATCGACAGCCCCGCCCCATCCGGTGCCCCACCGAAGGACCGACACCTGTTCGCCTGCCTGCTGGCCGTCGCGGCCAGCGAATCGCCGGCACCTGCCGACTGCCTCGGGTTGAGCGCCGGGGATCTGACCGACCTCCTGCACTGCTATTTCCCCGCGGTCACCGCCGTTCACCTCCAATCATTCCGCGAGCCGGCAGCGACTCCATCGCCGCCGCTCAATCCCGACCTCCTGAAGCTGCTGTTTAGTTACCTCCCCCGGCGTGGCGACGGCTCGACCTCGCTGGCCGCACTCTGTCTGGTGCGAATTTTGACCGCCCGCTCCGCTCTGCCCGGTCACCTGTGGCGTGCCATGGGCCTGTTCGAGCGCCAGGAACTGACGGGTGCCATCTGCCGTCACCTCCCGGCCCTGGCTGAAGTCAACAGCCAAGGGATGCGCTGGAAGCGGTTTTTCTTCAAGCAGCTGTGCGAACGGCAAGGGGGGACCCTGTGCAAGACACCGGACTGCGGGGTGTGCAGCGATTATGCGAGGTGTTTTGAGCAGGGCGAAGGGGGCGGGTGAAGAAAGCCGAGGACGGCGGGGAGAAAGAAGCAACGATCTGAATCGCTTTGGCGAGTGTCCCGTGCGGTTCGTTCACCGCAGGAATTCTGAGAGCTTTCGGTTCCTGGCAAGGCGCGGCGACGCAGGCCTAGCAGGGCCTAAGACGAGGAGCCGCAACCCGGCCAGGGGCCAACAGAACCAGAATGGCAAGGAAACAATTAACCGCATGTGACACCTAGGTTTCAAGGGGTTGTGCGGCTGGTTCTTTTCGGTATTCTTGGGGTCAGATCGATCACGCGGGCGAACGGGTTCGGTCGCGTAATGGTCTATGCCTGCTGCGATATCGAATGGCCGGGATGAGGTGTCATATGGCGCACCGCACGCTCAAATCGGGTTATGCCCTCTTGGTCGAGCGACTCAACCGGTATCCCCAGGGTGCGCCGCCTTCGAAAGTTCTCTACCAGATCCTCGCCATGCTCTTCAGTGAGAAGGAGGCGGAGCTGGTGGCACAACTGCCGATCAGGCCCTTCACGGCCGAGCGTGCCGCCAAAAACTGGCAGCTGGATCTGAATTCAGCGAGAAAGATCCTCGATAAACTGGCCGGGCGGGCCATCCTGGTCGACATGGATCAGGACGGCGAAACTCTTTACGTGCTGCCGCCTCCGATGGCCGGGTTTTTTGAGTTTTCCCTGATGCGCGTTCGCAACGACATCGATCAGAAACTGCTCAGCGAACTGTTCTACCAGTACCTGAATGTGGAAGAGGATTTCATCCGCGAGTTGTTTGCCGTCGGCGAAACCCAACTCGGTCGCACCTTTATCCATGAACCGGTCCTCAGTAACGACAACGCCCTGCAGGTCCTCGATTATGAACGGGCCAGCGAGGTCATCAAAACCGCCACCCATATCGGCGTGGGACTCTGCTACTGTCGCCACAAAATGGAGCATCGGGGTCAGGCGTGCGCAGCGCCGCTGGACATCTGCATGACCTTCAACACCTCGGCGGCCTCTTTGACCCGGCACGGGCACGCCCGGGCTGTCGAGGCCGGCGAGTGCCTCGATTTACTGCAGCAGGCCTACGCGAGCAACCTGGTGCAGTTCGGGGAAAATGTCCGTCAGCAAGTCAACTTCATTTGCAACTGCTGCGGCTGCTGCTGCGAGGCCATGATTGCGGCGCGCCGTTTCGCCAACCTGAACCCGGTACACACGACCAACTTCCTCCCCGCCATCGACCAAAAGAGCTGCAAAAACTGCGGGGAATGCGTCAGCGTCTGCCCGGTCGAAGCCATGGTCTTTACGTCAGCCAATGATCCCAAACAGATCAAGCGCAAGCAGGCGACGCTGATTGAGGAGCATTGCCTCGGATGCGGTATCTGTGCCCGGGTCTGCCCCCAAAACTGCATCGGGATGGCCGCGCGGCCCGAACGGGTCATCACCCCGCTCAACGGCAGCCATCGGGCGGTGGTCATGGCGATCGAACGCGGCAAGCTGCAAAACCTGATCTTCGACAATCAGGTCCTCTTCAGCCATCGCGCTCTGGCGGGTCTGCTCGGTGCCATTCTGAGACTCCCGCCGGTCAAGCGGGCCATGGCCAGTCAGCAGGTGAAGTCACGCTATATGGAAAAACTGATTGCAGGTCAGGAGGGTTGTCAAGAAGGCGCCCCGGCTCAGTCGTCATGGACCGGCCCGAGAGATCCTGCTGGTTAGGTCATATGGTGGTTTGGATTTACACTTGGCGAGGATAAACTAAGTTCCCCCGAACGACAGGTTTTTACGTAAATGGATTCAAGAAAGGGGAAGGGAAGGCTCCCTTGCTCATTTCGCCTGTTCATCCAATCCCAAGTTTACAGGCAGGCAAAACATTAAACATCTCGCGCATCTGATCAGACCAATTGGTTTGATTCAGCGGTTTGGGTTGCTTCGGCATAGAAGCAACCGCCCCGGTCTCAGTAACCCTTCATAGAGAGAAAGCCCCTCCTGGACACGAGGACGGGCTTTCGAGCAGCGGTGGGCATTTTGGCCAAGCCGGCCAGGAATCGCCCCCGGTACGGGGTTTCCGAATAAACGGGTTCAACTTGCGATGCAGATGCTTTGTTGACAACCCAGCCCCTCGATCTCCAGTTCGACCAGATCCCCCGCCCGCAGATAACGAGGCGGCTTCATCCCCATGGCAACGCCGGGGGGGGTGCCGGTTGAAATCAGATCGCCGGCTTCCAGGGTCATGAACTGGGACAGATAATGGACCACGGTCGGCACATCGAAAATCTGGGTGGCGGTGTTGCCGTTCTGGCGCAACTCGCCGTTGACCTTGAGGCGCATCTGCAGGTTGTTGACCTCCCGAATTTCATCCCTGGTGGCAAGGAAGGGGCCGATCGGGTTGAAATTGTCGCAGGATTTCCCCTTGGTCCATTGCCCGCCCCGCTCCAGTTGAAACTCCCGTTCAGAGACATCGTTGGAGATGCAATAGCCGGCGATATGGCCTTCCGCCGCGTCCTTTGATGGAAGATAGCGGGCATCCCTGCCGATGACCACGCCCAGTTCCACTTCCCAGTCGGTCTTGCTGCTGTTGCGGGGGATCAGAATCGGGTCGTTGGGACCGACCACCGTATTGCTCGCCTTCAAAAAGACGATCGGTTCGCCCGGCAGCGGCAGGCCCGCTTCGGCGGCATGGTCGGCGAAATTCAGGCCGATACAGACCACCTTGCCGGGGCGGGCGATACAGGCGCCGAGGCGCTCCTGCCGGGAAATCTCGGGGAGGTCCGGTTCGTTCTGCAACAGGGTCGCCAGGGCGGCCAGGCCGCCGTTGTTGTAAAAGCTCCGGTCCCAGTCGT
>JBBQBQ010000154.1:0-8337 GCA_038317685.1 Desulfuromonadales bacterium
GGTAAAGAGCTTGTCGTGGATCAGCGCCTGCTCCTCAGGGGCCGGGACGACCAGCTCCATTTTTTGCCGTAAAAACGGCTTCTGGAAGAAGTCGGCCTGCATGGTGAAGCGCGTCCCCATCAGGCCGACCCGCGCCAGCCCCATCCCTTTGGCCGCGGCGCAGGTGGCCTCGACAATACTGATCAGCGGTAGCGGTGACCGGGCAGCGACCTCGTTAAAGACCAGATGGGCGGTATTGGCGGTGATGGCGGCAAACTCCGCTCCGGCGGCATGCAGCGCCTCGACCTTGTCCAGCAGCCATTCCGTAAGCAGGTCCATCCTCCCGGCCTCGATGATCTCCAGTGCCTCCTGCAAGTTGGCGCTGTAGACGATGATCTCCGGAGCGTCGAGGCTGCCGGAACAGCTCCGGACGGCGTCGATGATCCGCCGGTAATAGTCGAGGGTCGATTCCGGCCCGAGGCCGCCGACGAGACCGATTTTCTTCATGGCGAAACTCCTGGGGACGGCAGAAGGGTGCCGGTCAATAAACAGCACAAACCGCCCATTTTCTTTCCGATACCCGTCGAACTAGCGCTTCATAGCATTTCTTTTGGTTGATGGCAGCTTTCCCACCTGCTGCAGTGGATTCGAATCCCTGGCGATCAATAATGCGGCCCAAAACCCAAAAAACAGTGAAACTGCCAGCAGTGACAAGGCTGTCGGCTCTCTAGCAAGACCGGACACCCGTAGCCGGCACTTCACTCCGCAACCAGCTCCAGGGAATGGTCGATCCGGATACAGCCGGTGACGCTCATTGCCCCGGGACACTTCTCAATATAATGTTCCATCGCCCAGTGCGCGTCGGCTGCTTCTCCCTGGCTCACCTTCAAGGTGTAGCGAACACGGATGACGGTAATTTTGAGGACGCCATTGACGTTCTCGATATCGCCTTCGACATCGGCCCGATACCGGTCGGTATGGGTTCTGATCTTTTTGGTCGCCAGCACGCTGGCGAGGGTTCCCATCATTCAAGCCGCGACCGCGCCGACGATGTGGTCTAGAGTGGCGGCGTGCTCCTCGATCGGATCGACCTTGTAAAATTTCTGGATACCGCCGTGGACCCCATAATAGACCGGCTCCTTGAACCCCTCAATCTGCGCAATCCTGATCGGCCCCCGGTCCCTGGTAATGGTAATGCGCGAGGTGTGGATGAGCTCTGCCATGGCAACTGCTCCTTTCTAAGAGTGTGGATCGTTGATCGTTACTACCTTACCAGATTGCCCGGGAGATGCGCGAAGACCGATGGAGCGACTGGGGTCAGGCCCTGCATCGATTTGGCGAGCGAGGTGCCGTCTTTGGCATGAAGGAGCAGGGGGATGTGGCTATTCATGAAAACCCAGTGGAAGATGCTCAGTCCAAAGGATTCCTTGTACCGGCGGCACAGGTCGAAATACTTCAAAAAATCCACCTCGTCCTGAAACAGCCAACCCCGATTATTGCCGCGAGCCGTGACGTGATAAACCAGCCCGGCAGCGACCACCCTCGCCCCCCTCGGCAGATTCCCCTCCTTGTAAACCGACAATTTTAGAAAAATAGTTTGTAATATGCTTGTTTTATTAACTAATTCGTGAAACGTCTGCATGTTCCATTATCTGGCTGGGCGTTTCTATTGCCGCAGAAGAAATAAGCCAATAATGGAAAGAGCGATCCCAAGGGAGCGTTGCAAAGATAATGGCTCATGGAATAATGCAATGCCGGCAACGGCCATGATTGCAGCTCCCCCCGCTAATATTGCAGGAACAGCAGAAATCGGTCCCCCTCGTTGGAACAGCAGGAAAAAAGCAACTGTTCCAGCGCCGACACAGACACCCGTGAGTGAAGAATAGCTGAACCCCACCAACGTAAACTTTTGATTCCAGCGACCACCGAACCAAAGAAAACCAAGATAGAAAAGAATTGTAAATGTAGCACTGGCTTCTACAATGAGACCACCTACACCGTCACCAATGTGTTCCGACGCAAGACGTGTGAAAATTTGATGAGCCCCGTAAAGAATGGCGGCGACTATTGCGTACCAGAACCAAGGTGCCATGAGAAATACCCTTTATTTTGGGAGGCGGGGCCCGGGGTCGGACCAAGCCAACATTTTGATTTTAGACGTTAAGCGGGGACGTTTCACAATTTTTTTTGTGATTCTTGTAGGTTACAAGCTATTTATGGCTCGGGCGCCCCGCCGGGGCCGTTTCCTTTCCAATGCTTCCCGTTCAACACCCGCAACGAAACCGGCTCCTCCGATTATTCCACCGACAAGGCGTTCCCGCAATTCCTGTTCTTCCCGGTCCCGATCGGCCATGACCTATTCCTGACAGGCCTCATCACCCTTGCCTCCCGGTCCCGTCCCCACTCCCGGTCAAGATCCGCAGCACCGTACCAGGCTCCTTGGCGACCGCGTTGTTGAGGAGTACCAGCGCCGGCCCTTGGGGGCGACGATCACCCCTCCCCCACCGGCAGCCGCCCCTCCCCGTCGAGGAGGGAGAAGAGGGCTTCGGCGACCTCGGGATCGTAGCGGGTGCCGGCGCCGGCCTCGATCTCCCGGAGCGCTGCGGCATCCCCCTTGGCCGGGCGGTAGGGCCGGTGGGAGGAGATCGCTTCGACGACGTCGGCGACTCCCAGGACCCGCGCTTCCGGGAGGATGGCGTCGCGGCACAGCCCGGCGGGATAGCCGCTGCCGTCGAGCCGTTCGTGGTGTTGGTGGACGATGCTGGCGATCGGCCAGGGGAAGTCGAAGCTTTTGAGGATTTCGTAACCGGCGACGGGATGGGTCTCCATCAGGCGCCGTTCGAGGTCATTCAGTCGGCTCGGTTTGCAGAGGATTTCCGCGGGGATGTAGAGTTTGCCGAGGTCGTGGATAATAGAGGCGAAGCGGACCGCGCGCTGCCGCTCCGGCGAGAAGCCGAGCCGTTCCGCCAAGGCCGCCGCCAGGCTCCCGACCCGCTGCTGGTGTCCCGCGGTGTAGGGATCGCGCTTCTCGATGGCCGCCGCCAGGACGTGGACCGTATCGTCGCTGAGCTGTTCGGTTCGGGCCAGGCTGGACGCCAGGGCGTCCGCCATGCGGTTGCGCTCGGTGACGTCCAGGATCACCGCCATGGTGCCGATGATGGTTCCGCGACCGTCGAGGAGCGGGGCGGTGGAGAAGGAAAGCTGCAGCGCCCGGCCATCCTTTCGGCTGGCGATCAGGCCGATATCGCTGAAGGTCTCGCCGGCCAGCGCCCGCGTGCGGTACTCCTCGTAGGTTTCCCAGCTCTCCAGCGCCTCCGCAAGAATCCTCTGGCCGAGAACCTCCCCTTCCTGCCAGCCGAAGACCCGCTCCGCAGCCGGGTTCCACATCCTGAGCCGGCCGTCGCGGTCGACGGCGATGATCCCCGACGGCGAGGCCTGAATCAGCGCCCGCAAGGTCTGCGTATTCAGCGGCAGTTCCGACTGGTCTACTCCCCCGGCCCTGCGGCCGGCACGATCCGTTTCCATACTCCCCCCCCGGTGAAATATCGGTGCATTACTCCTGACCTGGATGGCGCCGGCGGCGCCTGACCCACTCTTGCAAATCAGGATTCGAGAAGTCTACCACATCGGCGATCCGGTTCCCGCAACTCGCCCCGTTCCAGCCGCCGCTCTCCCTCGGGACGGTTGCCGGGTCCGACGGGGCAAGTCAGCTCTTTGCGGGAGGCGTTTCCGGGAGGGTGAAGAAGATGGAGGCGCCGGCATCGGGCTCCCCTTCTGCCCAGACTTCACCGCCGTGGTAGTGAATGATGCGTTTCACCGTCGCCAGGCCGATGCCGGTCCCTGGAAAGCGCTTGGCGCTCGAAAGGCGCTGGAAGGGACGGAACAGGCGGTCGACCTCCCGCATGTCGAAACCGGTGCCGTTGTCGCGCACGAAATAGACCTTGCGGCCGGCCTGGTCGGTGGTGCCGACTTCCACGCACCCCGGGTTCCGCTCCCGGGTGTATTTCCAGGCGTTGCTGAGGATGTTCTCCAGAGCCAGCCGCAGCAGTTCGGGATCGCCCTCGGCAAGCAGCGCCGGGGCGATGCGGTAGTCGACCCGGCGCTCCGGTTCGAGGGCAGCCAGCTCCGCTGCGATTTCCCCCGCCAACTGGCCCAGGTCGATGGGCTCCCGATGCAATTGGCCCCGCGGCACCTGGGCCAGGGTCAACATCGCCTCGATGAGGGCTTCCATCCCCTCGCAGCCCTCGCAGATGTTGCGCACCAGAAACTGGCCCTGGGAATCGAGCGCCGGGGTCTGAAACTCCTCCAGGGCCTGGGCTGCGGAATAGACGCGGGTCAGATGCGAACGCAGATCGTGGGTGAGGGAATAGCCGAACGCTTCCAGTTCCTGGTTGGCCACGGAGAGTTCCGAGGCCTGGTGCTCCAGATCCCGGTTCATCCGGCGGATGACCTCCTCCATTTCCCACCGCTCCGTGACGTCGCGCACCGCCTCGATGCCGGCGATGATGCGGCCGTCCTTGTCCCGCAGCGGCGTCGAATGGATTTCCACCTGGCGCGAGCCGTGGGCGTCACCGGTCCTCGACTCTCCCCGGTGCGCCCGGCCGTCCAGGAAGGCCCGCCGCAAGGCACACTCGGGACAGACCGCTTCCCGCCCCTGGTAAGCCTGGTAGCAGTATTCACCCAGATGGTCGCCGACCATGGCACGGTGAGCCCGGTTCTGGTAGAGGATCTTCAGCTCCAGGTCCTGAATGCTGATGCCGTCTCCGAGAGCCTCGAGAACCGCCTCCGACTTGTTCTTCTCGATTTCGGCCTGGGACAAGGCTTCTTCCAGGTCCGAGGCCATTTTCTCCTGACGGCGCAGGATGCGGACGATGTAGAGGACGAAAAGAAACTGGACCCCCAGGAACAGGCCTCGAATGGCTATTTCATGAAGGCTGGGGGCAAAGATCTCCTCCTGCAGGGATGCCCCTTCGAAATAAGCATCGAGGCAGGAATCCGCCACCCAGGCCAAGCTCATCAATCCCAGAGTGACCAGGGTCACCCGGCGCAGGCTGCGGGACAACCAGCGATGTTTCATCTCGCCCATCGATCTCCCTTTTTCGTAAGGGCAGCTATTCGGCCGGCTAGGCCCCTGCTCCAATAGCCGCTCCTGCCTGGCCATTTGACCATAAAAACGGTAATTTTTTACCTCTTAAGCATTTCCCATGCCGACCCTTGACCTGCCGCTGCCAAAACCGCAGGCCGCCAACCGCGGACGCCATTGATCAGCCAGAGCCGTTCGGCCCGCCGCAGGTCGCCCCGAGTCACCTCGGCTTCGGCAATGATCCCGTCGGCCAGGAGTCGGGAGCGCAGGGTCCCGGGAAGGAGTCCGCAAACCAGCGGCGGCGTGACCAGCCGGCGGTCGATCTCGGCCACCAGGTTGGCGGTCAAGGCCTCGGTGACGGCTCCCGCCGTATTCCAGAGGAGCACCTCATCGCAGTCCCGCGCGGAGTCCCGGGCGGCCTGGTAGAGACGGCGATGGCTGGTCTTGTGGTAAAGGAAGGGGTCGCTCGGGTCGATGGGGGCGGCGGCCAGGCCGAGCCGCAGCGGCTGCTCCGGGTTCGGCTCCAGGAGGGCGGCCTCGGTGCGGATTCCGCCATCGGCGCCCAGGAGCAGGCGCAGCTTGTGCGGCCGGAGCGGCAGTCCGGCGGCGACGGCGGAAAGCCGGGCGAGAATCTCCTGGCGCTGCCAGGGGAAATCGAAGTAATCGGCGGACCCGGCGAGGCGCTGGAGGTGTTCCTCCAACAGCCAGTAACCCTCGTCGGCCGTCCAGCGCAGCGATTCGAGGAGGGCGAAGTCCGGTTGCGGCCGGGTGAGGATACGCGCCTTGGCGAGACATTCGGCGTATTCGCTGGCGCTTTCCGAATCCCAGGTGATGCCGGCGCCGACCCGGTATTCGACGTCCTGGTTGTCCCGGTCGATGAGAGCGGTGCGGATCGCCACCGCAAAGCTCGCCCGTCGTCCCGGGGCGAGACGGCCGATGGCGCCGGTGTAGACCCGGCGGGGGCCATCCTCCAGGCCGGCGATGATTGCCATGGTGCTCAACTTGGGGGCGCCGGTGATCGAAGCGCAGGGGAAGAGGGCGGTGAAGACCTCGGCCAGGGATTGCTCGGTGCGGGTTGCGGCGCTGCTGGTCATTTGCCAGAGCGTCGGGTACTTCTCCACGGTGAAGAGCTCCGGCACCTCGACGGCCCCGCCCAGGCGGGCCAGGTCGTTGCGCAGCATGTCGAGGATCATCAGATTCTCGGCGCGGTCCTTGATCGAGGCCGCCAATCCGAGCCCGCAGGCCCGGTCCGCGGCCGCTGTCAAACCCCGCGCCGCTGTCCCCTTCATGGGACGGACCGTCAGTTGCTCCCCCTCCCGAGCGAAGAAGAGTTCCGGCGAAGCCGAGCAGACGACGAACCGTCCGAGGTCGAGGTAGGCCGCCCCCCGCGCGCGTTGCCCCCCGGCCAGGGCGCAGAAAAACGCGAAAGGATCGGCCGGAGCAGCGGCGCGGAGCGGGAAGGTCAGATTGACCTGATAGCTGGCGCCGGCGGCGATCTCCTGTTTGATCGCCGCCACTGCCCGCGAGAAGTCTTCCGCCGACAACGCCGGCTCCCAAACCAGGGGCGGCGTCACGGCCGGAGGCGGAAGCTCGATGAGGGTTGGCGGAGGGTAGAGACCAAACCAGAGGAGGGGAAAAGCTCCCGGATCGCGGACCGTGCAAGCGCTGTCAAAGGCCGGCGCGGCTTCGTAGGAGACCAGACCGGCGGCGTGGCAGCCTTCTCCTTCGACGGCCTTCTCGACGGCCTCAAGAGTCGGCAGGACCTCGGCCGGCGAGCGGGCGGCAAGCACCCTCAACGGCTGCGAGTACAACAGCCAGCGGCCGCTGGGCTGGTCGAAGAAGATGGCGGAACCGGCGGTCATGGGGTCGCCTGGGGGGCTGGAGAAGAATTGCTGACTTACGCCGGATAACACCTGTCGGCGGGCTTGGTGAGCGCCAATGGGAGGAGCGGGGAGAGGGGATCAGGCCACCAGGTAATCTTGCACCAAGGTGACCAGGCGCTTGGCGGAAAAGGGCTTGGCGAGGTAGCCGTCGGCGCCGGACCGGGCCGCGAGCAGCCGCAGCTCCTGCTCACCCTTGGACGACATGAGCAGGACCGGAATGTGGCGGCTCCGGGCCCGGCCCTTGATCGCCTCGGCCTTCTTGTTCCCGGACATCAACGGCATCATCACGTCGAGAAGGATCAGGTCGGGGAGTTCCGGTCCATAGATGAGATGGTTGGAATAGACCCCGCATTCGGCGGTGGAAACCCGGTAGCCGGCTTCGGCGAGAAAGTCGCTGACCATGGCCAGGGTCACGGGGCAGTCATCGATGACCACAATATGTTTGCGCATGCTGTCTCCATCAATAGAACGATGTTACCGTATACCTCGTTCCTGCCGGGAATGTCCAGTTAGAATGTTTTCAGTGGTATATTCAAATCTCATCATCTTTGCCCGACAGCCTCGGTCAGACCAGCCGGCGCCCGGCGATCTTTCCCCTTCAGGAATGAAACCGCCTGGTTGCATAACCAGGAAATTATCCACCCGGCCCGGCCGCGACCGGAAGGACAATTTGGCCTTGCGCTGATTTACCCCATCATGGTAACACTGCGGGACTTTTTCTTTGGAGTTTCCGTATGATCCACCTTTCCAGCATCAGCCGTCAACACGGCTCGCAGGTCCTTTTCCAGGGCGCCAGCTTTCAGATCCTCCCCGGCACCCGCAGCGGCCTGGTGGGTCCCAACGGCGCCGGCAAGACCACGGTGTTTCGTCTCATCACCGGCGAGGAGCACCCCGACGCCGGGGATATCGCCATCCCCAAAGGAACGGTGATCGGCTACTTCTCGCAGGATGTCGGCGACATGGCCGGCCGTTCTGCGCTGCACGCGGTCATGGCGGCCGCGGGGAACATCGTGCAGCTCGGCGAGGAGTTGACCCAGATGGAAGCCCAGATGGGCGAATCCCTCGACGACGACGTCATGGCGGCACTCCTGGAGCGCTACGGCGAGGCCCAGGCGGAGTTCGAGCATCGCGGCGGTTACGACCTGGAGAGCCGCGCCCAGACCGTCCTCACCGGCCTCGGCATCGGTCCCGACGCCTGGCACCGGTCGGTCGAATCGTTCAGCGGCGGCTGGAAGATGCGCATCGCCCTGGCGAAGATCCTCACCATCAACCCCGACCTTCTGCTCCTCGACGAGCCGACCAACCATCTCGACGTCGAGTCGATCATCTGGCTGGAGGAGTGGCTCAGCGACTCCTTCAAGGGGATGCTGCTGATGACCAGCCACGACCGCG
>JBBQBQ010000155.1:0-8318 GCA_038317685.1 Desulfuromonadales bacterium
GGAGTTGCTGCCGGAGTTGCTGCCGGAGTTGCTGCCGGAGTTGCTGCCGGAGTTGCTGCCGGAGTTGCTGCCGGAGTTGCTGCCGGAGTTGCTGCCGGAGTTGCTGCCGGAGTTGCTGCCGGAGTGACCGAGGACGGCATCACGCTACCGCCGCCGGGCTGGCCGTAGAAATAGGCGAGGGTCAGGCTGGTGAGCATGAAGATGATGGCCACGGCCGAGGTCATCTTGCTCATGAAGCTCTTGCCGCCCGCGGCACCGAAGACGGTCTGGCTGGCGCCGGCGCCGAAGGAAGCGCCGATCTCGGCCCCCTTGCCGGCCTGAAGCAGGACGATGATGATCAGGGCGATGCAGACCAGAACGTGCAGGGCAACCAAAAGGTAAGTCATGGTGAATCGGACTCCTTGCCTGGGAAATTTTCAACAGCGCGCAATCTAGCACAAAATTCCTGCCGGCGCCAAGAGAAAATCACCCCCGCCCTTGAGGAAATTCGCCTCCGGTGCCGTCAACCGCGCTGGAAACGGACGATTCTTGCAAAATCGGCGGCTTTGAGACTGGCGCCACCGACCAGGGTGCCGTCGATATCGCCCTGGGCCATCAGGCCGTCGACATTGTCGGGCTTGACGCTGCCGCCGTAGAGGATGCGGGTGGCGGCGGCGATATCCGGGTCGAAAAGCCCCTGCAGCAGCCCGCGGATAAATGCGTGGGCGTCCTGGGCCTGATCGTTGCTGGCGGTCTTGCCGGTCCCGATCGCCCAGACCGGCTCGTAGGCGATGACCACGTCGGCCATCTGCACCGCGCTCACGGCGGCCAACCCGTCCCGGACCTGGCTGGTGAGGACCTCGAGCATCCGGTCTTCTTCCCGTTCCTCAAGGGTTTCACCGACACAGAGGATGGCCCTCATTCCGGCGGCGAGGACCGCCCGGAGCTTGCGGTTGACGAGGCCGTCGTCCTCCCCGAAGAGGTGGCGGCGCTCGGAATGACCGACGATCACATACCGGCAGCCGGCGTCTTTCAGCAGCAGCGGCGAAACTTCGCCGGTGAAGGCGCCACTGGTTTCAGGGTAGCAGTTCTGGGCGGCCAGCTGGATGGCGCTCTTCGCCAGAAGCTGAGCGGCAGGGACGAGACTGGTATAGACCGGGGCGACGACGATCTCGACCCCGGCGACGTCGGCGGTTGCGGCCTGCAGATCCCTGATCAGGTCGAGGGCTTCGGCCACGGTCTTGTGCAGCTTCCAGTTACCGGCCATCAGCGGGGTGCGTATCCCCGGCCGGGAGGGCTTGTCGGTCAGGGCGGTCACGCCGGGGAGTTCCTTGCCCTCCAGAAATTCGAGGGAGGCGCCACCGCCGGTGGAGATATGGGTCATGCGGCTTTCGAGTCCCGACTGATTGACGGCCGCCACTGAGTCGCCGCCGCCGATGATCGACAGCGAACCCGACTCGGCGATGGCCTGGGCCACCGCGAAGGTTCCGTGGGCAAAGGCCGGGAATTCGAAGACCCCCATCGGCCCGTTCCAGATCACGGTGGCCGCCGACCGGAGAGCGGCGGCGTAGCGCGTCACGGTTTTCGGGCCGATATCGAGCGCCATCCAGTCGCTCGGGAAGTCGCCGTTGTCGCAGGTCCGGAAGGTCGCGTCGGCCTTGAACGCCGGAGCGATCACATGATCTTCCGGCAGCAGCAAGGCGACCCCGCGCTCCCCGGCGGCGGCGAGCAGGCGGCCGGCGAGTTCGACCTTGTCGGCTTCGAGGAGTGAGGTGCCGCAGTCGATCCCTTGCGCCTTGAGAAAAGTATAGGCCATGCCGCCGCCGATCAGCAGGGTATCGACTTTCCCCAGCAAATTCTCGATCACTTCGATCTTGTCGCTCACCTTGGCGCCGCCGATGACCGCCACGAAGGGGCGTTTGGGGGCAGCCAGGGCCTGGCCGAGGTAGCGCAGTTCCTTTTCCATCAGGTAGCCTGCTGCCGCCGGGCGCAGCAGCCTGGCGACGCCCTCGGTGGAGGCGTGGGCGCGGTGGGCGGTGCCGAAGGCGTCGTTGACATAAATCTCAGCGAGGGCCGCGAGCTGCCGGCAGAAGGCGGGATCGTTGTTTTCCTCCCCGGGATGGAAGCGCAGGTTTTCCAGCAGCAGCACCTCTCCGTCGCCCAGTCCAGCTGCCATGGCTGCCACCGTTGGGCCCACGCAATCGGGGGCCATGAGGACCGGCTGGCCGAGAAGATGAGCCAGGTAAGGGGCCACCGGCGCCAGGCTGTACTTGGCTTCCGGCCCGCCCTTGGGGCGACCGAGGTGGGACGCGAGAATCAGGCGGCCGCCGCGCTCGATGATGGCGCGGATGGTCGGCAGGGCTGCGAGGATACGGGTGTCGTCGCTAATCCGGCGGTCGGCATCGAGGGGGACATTGAAGTCGACGCGGCAGAAGACCCGTTTTCCCTTCAGGTCGAGATCGTCAATGGTCATTTTGTTGAACATGGCGGGGCCTCCGGCATAGCGAGAAGGTCAGGGCACAACCCGATGGATCGGCAAAAACCAAGGGCAGGACAACGGGGTCCTGCCCTTGGTTGGCAGCGGTGCGGTTATCGGGCCGCGAGGTAGTTGACGAGGTCGACGATGCGGTTGGAATAGCCCCATTCGTTGTCGTACCAGGAAAGGACTTTGACCAGGTTGCCGCCGATGACGGCCGTCGATTCGGCATCGACGGTGGAGGAGGCGGGGTTGCCGTTGAAGTCGATGGAGACCAGCGGCAGCTCGCAGTAGTCGAGAATCCCCTTGAGCGGGCCGTTGGCGGCCTGCTTCATGGCGGCGTTGACGGCCGCGGCGGTGGTGGCCTTTTCGGTCTCCACCACCAGGTCGATCAGGGAGACGTTGGGGGTCGGTACCCGCACCGCCATGCCGTCGAGTTTTCCCTTGAGCTGCGGCAGGACCAGGGAGACCGCCTTGGCGGCGCCGGTGGTGGTGGGGATCATCGAGAGGGCAGCGGCCCGGGCCCGTCGCAGATCCTTGTGGGGCAGGTCGAGGATCTGCTGATCGTTGGTGTAGGAGTGGATGGTCGTCATCAAGCCTTTGACGATGCCGAATTCCTGCAGCAGCACCTTGGCCACCGGCGCCAGGCAGTTGGTGGTGCAGGAGGCATTGGAGATGACATGGTGGCGGGCGGGGTCGTAATCCTGCTCATTGACGCCCATGCAGACCGTCAGGTCGACCCCTTTGCCGGGGGCGCTGATCACCACCTTGGAGGCCCCCGCCTGGCGGTGCTTGTCGGCCTCGGCCATATCGGTGAAACGGCCGGTCGATTCGATGACGATGGAGACCCCGAGGGCCTTCCAGGGGAGGGCCGCCGGGTCCTTCTCCTTACAGACCTGAACCAGTTTGCCGTTGACCCGCAGGTTGTCGCCATCGACTGCGACCTCGGCGTTGAGAACGCCGTGGACGGAATCGTATTTCAGCAGATGGGCCAGGGTCGCTGCATCGGTCAGGTCGTTGACCGCGACAATATCCAGCGCGCCGGTTTTGAGAGCAGCGCGGAAAACATTGCGCCCGATACGGCCGAAGCCATTGATTGCTACTTTCGCAGCCATGGGGTTCTCCTCCTTGAGCTTGACGACAGGGTTGACCGGCCAGGGCCGGAGATGAAAAACAGTGGCCTAGATGGTTGATATTCCGAGGAATCATAGCGGATCGGTCCACAGGCGTCAACCACCAAAACCGCATTTGTTGTATTGCCCTTTCCAGACTCATATGGTATTAAACAAACTTCCCGAACGGTTTTCCTCCTCTCGGCGGTCAGGGTCTGAGACGTAATCTTTTAATGAAAAACACCCTTGAAAAACGAATCCTGGGATTCGCCTTTCTGATCCTGACCCTGACGATTTCCTTTAACACGGGGCTCAATATCGAGGGGTTCCGGCGCGATTATCGCGACGGTATCCTGTTGCGCTGCCGGACCCTTGCCACCAGCCTCAGAAGCTCGGTGGAAAAGGTACTGGCCCTCGGCATCCCGCTCAACGAACTCGAAGGGATCAATGCCCGCTGCCAGGAGATCGTTGCCAGCGATCCTGAGATTTTCTACTGTCTCATCGAAGACAACCTCGGTCATCCCCTGTACACCAGTGACCCGTCCCTGCGGCTGGCCGCGCTCAGTGAATTTATCGCCGCCCTCAACGAACATACCGCCCGGATTCGCGTCCCGGGTCTCGGTGATTTCTACGATGTGACCATTCCTCTGCTCGCCGCCGATGGCAAACTGGCAGGGCGGGTTCGGATCGGTTTCCCAGATAGTGTCCTCATGGAACACACCGCCAAGGTCTTTCAACGGTCGGTGCTGGTCCTCGCCTGTGCCATCCTGACCGTCTTCACGGTGGTGGTGTATTTCACCAAGCGTCACCTGATCGGACCGATCCGGCGGCTTTGCTCGGTGGCGGTTGAGATTGCCGGAGGCAACTTCCGGGTCAACGTTCCCAATATGCCGACCCGGGATTTTGCCGAACTTGGCACGGCCCTGCAGGAGATGGCCGGGTCTCTCCAGGATCGCGACGAAAAGATCACCGAAAATTATCAAGAGCTGGAAGAAACCAATCGCCAGCTGCAGGAATCGTATGAATACCAGGAGGCCATCGGGGCGGAACTCGGCCGCAGCCGTGAAATGTACCGTTTGCTTCTTGAAGATGCCTCCGATGCCATTCTGGTCAGCAACGAGGACGATGCCATCGTCCTGGCCAACAAGGCCGCTGAACACCTTTTCAGCGTCGTCCGGGGGCGTATCGAGGGGGGCAACCTCTTCTCGTTCCTGGAGCAGCTCCAGTGCGAGGAGATCGAAACCCATTACCATCTGCATCAGCAGGTCCTGAAAGGACAATCCCTGGAAGGTGAGCTCATTTTCGTGCGCCCCTCCGATCAACGCCGGCTGGTCGGCTGGGCGCGCTCCTCGCCGGTCACCGGCAAGGACGGCAAGCGCATGGTTCAGACCATCGTCCGCGACGTCACCCGGGAGCGGGAAATCAAGGAAAACCTTGAACGAAGCACCCGGGAGCTGGAGGAACTCAACCGCATGAAGGACTCTTTCCTCGGAGTCGCTTCTCACGAACTAAAAACCCCGCTGACCGTCATTATCGGCTACACCGAGCTCCTCCTCGGGGAGATGCCCAACAAGGTCGATCCGTCAGCGCAGCCGATGCTGCAGCATATCGCCGACGCCGCCGATCGTCTTTCCGGAATCGTCCGCGACATGGTCGATGTCTCCATGCTCGACAACCGCCGACTGCGCCTCAAGCGCCGTCCCATCGACCTCAATGCCTTGGTACAGAAGGCGGGGGCGGAACTGGGGTATTTTGTTTCGCAGCGAAACCAGTCCCTGGTCCTCGATCTGGCCCGGAACCTGCCTTCGGTCCATTGCGACAGCGGCCGGGTCTACCAGGTGCTGACCAACCTGATCGTCAACGCCATCAAATTCACCCCCGACCAGGGGACGATCACCCTCCAAACCCGGTTGACCGAGCGCCTGCGCCCCGTGCGCCAACGCTCCCCTGACACCGATGCCTTGACCGTCCCTCTCGCCGAGGAGATGCTCCCTTATGCCGAGATCGTGGTTCGCGACACCGGCATCGGCATTTCCGAAAACGACCAGCTGCATATCTTCGACAAATTCTACGAAGTCGGCAACATCGAGGAGCACTTCACCGGCAAGATCGCGTTCAAGGGGAAGGGGACCGGACTCGGTCTGACCATCGCCAAGGGGATCGTCGACATGCATGGTGGAGTAATCTGGGTGGAGAGTCCCGGCTTTGACGCGAAGAGCTTTCCCGGGAGCGCTTTCTATGTCCTGCTCCCTCTCCATGCCGCGGCGAAAGATCTTCCCGGGCTGGCCGAAAACCCTCTGCTGGCCTGATTTCCCCTTGCGCGACCAGGCAAATTCCGGTATATAGACTGCGCCCCGCCGGGGCGGGAGGAGTGCTCTTTGGTGCGGATTTGTCTGCTCGCCAGCGGCAGCAAGGGGAACGCCATCTATGTCGAAAGCCGTGACAGCCGACTGCTGATCGATGCCGGGCTCTCGGCCCGGGAGATTACCCAGCGCCTGGCCGTCATCGGCGTCGACCCCGACGACCTTGACGCGGTTCTGGTGACCCACGAACACCATGACCATTGCCGGGGTCTCGGCCCTCTGGCGCGTCGTCACCGGCTGCCGGTCTTCCTGCATCCGGAAGCCCGTCGGGCCCTCCCGGGACTTGGCCGAATCGACCATCACCGGGAGTTCGACGCCGGCGACAGCTGGATTTTCCGAGACCTGGAGATCGCTTCCTTCCCCCTGACCCACGATGCCGCGGCCCCTGTTGGTTTCACCGTTCAATCAAAAGCCGGCAAAGTCGGAATTGCCACAGATCTCGGGATCGCCACCCGCCTGGTTGCCGATCGACTGCGCGACTGCCGGGTGTTGGTCCTCGAATCCAACCACGATGAGGAACTGCTGCGGGATGGCCCTTATCCCTGGCATCTCAAGCAGCGGATCCGCAGCAACCACGGTCACCTGTCCAACGTTGCGACGGCCGAACTCCTTGACGGCCTCCTCTGGGACGGGCTGGAAGCGGTCTTTCTCGCCCATCTGAGCGAAACCAATAACCGACCCGAACGGGCCGAAGCCGGTGCCCGGGAGGTGCTGGCGCGTCAACACCTCTGTGCTCCGGTGCTGGTTGTCGGTAGCCAGGCGATGCCGAGCGTCTGTCTCAGTTTCTCGGGGAGCAGCGCCAAAGGTTGATCCGAACCGGGACAAGCTCTGTCCGCAGATGCAGGCAGATGCACACAGAGGCAGATCGCAGGATGTCCGTGCCTGTGCTTCTGGAATTATCTGCGAAAATCTGGGTACATCTGTGGAAAATGGCCTTTTCAAGAGGTGTCGAATGCCTACGGCGGTCAGTTGATTCCCGCAGCCAACCGCAGGCTCCAACTGAACCTCCCCATTAGGAGTCCAATCCCATGATCCCACGCTATACCCGCCCGGAGATGGCCCGCATTTGGGAACCGGAAAATCGTTTTCGCATCTGGCTGGAGATCGAGACCCTCGCCTGCGAAGCCCAGGCCGAACTCGGTGTCATTCCGAAGGAAGCGGTGCGAGTGATCCGCGCCAAGGGGGCCTTCGACATCCCCCGCATCGACGCCATCGAGGCCGAGGTCAAACACGACGTTATCGCCTTTCTGACTTCGGTGGCGGAGTTCGTCGGCCCGGAGGCCCGGTTCATCCATCAGGGGATGACCTCCTCCGACGTTCTCGATACCTGCCTCTCCGTGCAGATGGTGCAGGCGGCCGACGAACTTTTGGCTGATCTCGATCTGGTCCTGGCGGCGATCAAGCTCCGCGCCTTCGAGCATAAGGATACGGTCTGCATGGGACGTTCCCATGGTATCCACGCCGAGCCGGTGACCTTCGGCCTTAAGCTGGCCGGCTGGTACGCCGAGATGGACCGCAACCGCACCCGGTTGCGCGCGGCCCGGGAAAACATCGCCACCGGGGCGATTTCCGGGGCGGTCGGCACCTTTGCCAACATCGACCCCTTCGTCGAAGAATACGTGTGCCGGAAGATGGGCCTCAAGCCCGAACCGGTCTCGACCCAGGTCATCCCCCGGGACCGCCACGCCGAATACTTCTGCACCCTGGCGATCATCGCCTCGTCGATGGAGCGGATCGCCGTCGAAATCCGCCATCTGCAGCGTACCGAAGTCCTGGAAGCGGAGGAGTTCTTCTCCAAGGGCCAGAAGGGCTCGTCGGCGATGCCTCACAAGCGCAACCCGATCCTCGCCGAAAATCTCACCGGCCAGGCCCGCTACATCCGCGCTTTTGCCATTCCGGCGCTGGAAGACATCGCTCTCTGGCACGAGCGGGATATCTCCCACTCCTCGGTGGAACGCTACATCGGGCCCGACGCCACCGTCGCCCTCGATTTCTCCCTGCGCCGCCTGAGCGGGCTGATCAAGAACCTGGTCGTCTATCCCAACAACATGTTGCGGAACCTGAACCAGATGCAGGGGCTGGTCTTCTCCCAGAAGATCCTCCTCGACCTGACCCAGGCCGGGGTCTCCCGGGAGGACGCCTACCGGCTGGTGCAGAAAAACGCCATGAAGGTCTGGGACGAGGGGAAGGATTTTCAGACCGAACTCCTGGCCGATCCGGAAGTCCTCGGGGCGCTCGGTGAGGCGAAGATCCGCGAGGCCTTCGACCTTGCCTACCACCTCAAGCATGTCGGCACCATCTTCAAACGGGTCTTCGGCGCGAACTAAGTAGGGGCGGGTTCCAAACCCGCCCTGCTTCGCATCCACGTGACGGGCGGGTTTGGAACCC
>JBBQBQ010000156.1:0-8314 GCA_038317685.1 Desulfuromonadales bacterium
CGTGGGCATTGACGAAGGCCAGCTGCCCCGGGAGACAGCCGGCGGCCCCCAGGGCCTCGGCCAGCGCCCGGCGCAGCCCGGCCCCTTCCGGATGGGGAGCGGTGAGGTGGTGGGCATCGCAGGCCGAGCCATAGCCGGCCAGAAAGGCCCGGGCCCGCCCCGGCCGCCGCAGCTGCAGGGCCTCGCTCTCCAGGACCAGCAGCGCCGCCCCCTCGCCGAGATTCAGGCCGCGCCGCTGCCGGTCGAAGGGGCGCACTCCTTCCGGGGAGGTGATCATCAGGGAGATGAAACCGTTGTAGGTGATGCGGCCGAGTTCTTCGGCGCCTCCCGCCAGGACCAGATCGCAGACGTCGCTGTGCAGCCATTCGGCGGCGAGGCCGAGAGCATCGGTGCCGGAGGAACAGGCATTGACCACTGTCTGCAGGGGACCGCTGAACCCCCACTGGCGCGCCACCGCGGAGGCCGCGTTGCTGCCGAGATAGCGCCGGATCGGCAGGAGCGGCGACCGGATTCCCCGGCACCACTCCCCGTAAAAGTCCTCGTTGTTCATGGCGCTGCCGACGGTGGTGCCGAGGCAGACCCCGACCCGCAGCCCGGCCAGCGCTTCCGGCGTCCAGCCGGCATCGGCAAGGGCGGCGGCAGCGGCGGCCCGAGCCAGGCGGGTGGTGCGCAGTTCCTCCGGGTCTTCCGGAAGATCGGCCGGGAAGAAAGCTTCGGGGACCTCAAAGACCGGGTAGGGTTCCGGGTGACTGGTGGCGAAGCGCACCGGGGGCGCGGGGCGGCGGCGGCCGGCGAGCATGCTCTCCTGGCAGTCCGCGAGAGTTGCCCCGGCGGCGCAGAGGCAGCCCACGCCGGTCACCGCGATGGCGCCCCGATTCTTCATTTCGACAGTTTGCTCTCGATGAAAGCGGCGAGGGAATTGACCGTCTGCAGCGCCGGCCGCCCTTCTTCCATGTCCTTGATCTCAACCCCGAAGTGCTTCTGCACCAGGACCACCAGTTCCACCGCGTCGAGGGAATCGAGTCCCAGCCCTTCGCCGAAGAGGGGAGTATCGTCGGCGATTTCCTCGGGGGCGATATCCTCCAGGTTCAGTTCATTCACCAGCATCTGCTTGAGTTTGTCCTTGATCGACATGGTCTTGACTCCTTGTTGGTCGATCCGGGCGGCCGGACCCGGTCACGCCGGCCTCCGTTTCCGCCCATAGATCGTAGAAATTGAAAAACTGGTACGGGTAGAGTTTGGTAAATTCCTCCAGGGCCGCCGCAAACTGCCGTGCGTAAGGGGCAAAGGCCTCGGCCTTCCGTCCCAGCCCCGGGGGCACCCGGATGATCCCGTCGAGCCGCAGCCGATAACTGGCGACCCCGGTCTTGGCGGAGAGGAGGATGCCGATCGGCGCGCCGCTGGCCGAGGCGAGTTTGTAGGCGCTGATCGGCAGGACCATCGGCGCCCCCAGAAAATCGACGGCGATGCCGTTACGGTCGCTGCCGAGGAGCCGGTCCCCCATGACCGACAGAATTTCACCCCGTTTGAGAACCGCCAGCATCTCCAAGGAGCCACCGAGGAAACCCCGCGGATCGATGATCTGAAAGGGCGCCTCGCCGCCGCTGTGTTCAAAATAGTGGCGGTCGATATCCCCTTCTTCCCGCTGCATCAGCAGATGGACCGGCTGGTGCAGATGGGACAGGGCCGCCAGCGCCGCCTGCCAGCAGCCGACGTGGGCGGTGACCAGGATCAGGCCCTTCCCTTCGGCGAGAACAGCGAGGAGTTCCCGGCGGCCGCCCAGATCGACCGGCGTCGAGTCGGGACCGAGGATTCCGACCACCGCGCGGTCGACGAGGGCCTGACCGAGTCCGTAACTGAGCCGGAAGCTGTGGCGCAGCAGCTGCCAGCCCCCGGCCCCGGGAAAACGCCGCCGCAGGTACGGCTCTCCCTTGCGCCGCTGGTCGGGACGCAGCAGCACATAGTAGAGGACAACCGGGTAAAGCATCAGGTAAGCGGCCCGGCGCCCGCCCAGGCGGATCAGCCCATAGAAGAAGCGATGCTGCCAGGCGGCGCCGATGCTGCGGCTGCTCCAGCGGCCCGCCCCCCCTTCACCCTTGGCCACGGCGTTCCCTCACCAGGCCCAGGGCCAGTCCGTAGATCGTCCCCCCGACCAAAAGGGCCAGCAGCGGCCCGAGCAGAAGGGAGCCGATCAACCACTCCAGAAGCCGCTCCAAACCCTGGTAGCCGAGGGTCTCCAGCGAGATCTCGGTCAGAAACCGGCCATGGCGCAGGAAATAGCCGGTTTCGATGCAGAGGGCCGGGACCAGCGGCGGCATGCAGATCTGGCTGGCGCCGATCGCCGCCACCTTGTTGAGGCGGAAAAACCCCGCCGCCAGCAGGATGGCAATGGTATGCATGGCGACCAGCGGCACCGCGCCGAGGAAGACGCCGACCGCCCCGGCGGCGGCCAGCTGCCCCGGCGAGGTATTCTCGGTCAGCAAGGTCCGCAGCGACTGAATCGGCCGCAGCACGCTGACCCGCAGCGGCGCCGCCCCGGCTCCGGCCAGACGGTGATGGGGCCAGGGGAGAATGGAGCGCGCCGTGAGCCTGGTGTTGAGGAGCGTCAGCCGCAGGTTGTCGCGAAACCCCCGAAAGTGGGAGATGCGCTCGCCGGCGGGCGGATAATGTACCGAAATCGGCGCTTCGCGCAAGGGAATTCCGGCCCATGACGCCTTGACCAGGACTTCGACCTCGAAGGAATAGTGACGGTCGCGCAGGGGCAGACCCTCCAGAACCTCCAGGGGATAGATCCGAAACCCGCTCTGGGTGTCGCCGAGGGTCGAGCCGGTCTGCAGCCGCAGCCAGAAGTTGGAGAAACGCCGGCCGAACTTCGACGAGCCTGGAACATTGGCGGCGCTGAAGTCCCGGGTGCCGACGACGATCGCCAGGGGCTTTGCGGCGAGGACAGCCAGCAGCTTCGGCAGGTCGGCCGGGTCGTGCTGGCCGTCGGCGTCGATGGTGGCGAGATGGGTCATCCCCAGCCGCCGCGCCTCGGCCGCCGCCGTCAGAATCGCCGCCCCCTTGCCGCGGTTGACCGGATGGCGCAGGATCCGCACCGGCAGCCCGGCGAGGGTCGCGGCGCCGCCGTCGTTGCTGCCGTCGTCGACGACCAGGACCTCGGGGTGGACGGCGAGACAGGCCTCGACCACGCCCCGCACTGCGGCGGCGTGGTTGTAGAGGGGGATGAGGACCAGCAGCCGCACCCCGTCAGTGGCCATCGTCTGCCTCCCCGATGCGCCGGCTGCTGCGGACAAAGCGCAGAAAACTCCCCAGATTGCCGGCGAAGCGCTTCCAGGAGTCGGGGGACTTCCAGAGCATGGCGATATAACCGAGAAGCACCGAAGGGCGCTGGAAATGCCGTTTGTAGAAAAGGGCGAAGAACTCCTCCAGCCGCTCCCGGGTCATGCCGTGGGGGACGAACTGAAACTGCATGCAGTCCATCTTCGGCCAGTCCTCGTCGAACTCTCCCAATTCCCGAATCTTTTCATAGAGCGGGGATCCGGGAAAAGGGGTGAACTTGGCCAGGTTGAAGTCGTCAATGGGGAGGGAGTAGACGTAGTCCATGGAGCGCTGGATGCTCCCCTCGGTCTCCCCCGGAAGGCCCATCATCAATAGCCCTTTGGTGCGGATGCCGGCGCGTTTGATGGTCCGGATCTTCTCCGCCAGCATCTCCAGGTCGGGGTTCTGGCGGTGCTGGGCGAGCAGCTCCTCGTCGCCGGTTTCGATCCCCAGGCTCGCCATCCAGCACCCCGCCGCCTTCATCTGCCGCAGCAGGTCGAAATCGATGTGCTCGGCGCGCACCGCGCAGTTGAAAGTCATCCCCAGGGGCCGATCGATCATCAGCCGGCAGAACTCCTCGACCCGCTTGCGGTTGAAGGTGAACTGGTCGTCGTAGAAGTTGACGTGGCGGATGCCGAAGCGTTGCTTGAGGAAGGCGAGGTGCCGGTACAGGTAGTCGGCCGAATTGAAGCGGAAGGTGCGCTGGAAGACCGAACGGTCGCAGTAGCTGCAGGCGTAGGGACAGCCCCGGCTGGAGATGCAGCTGGTATTCGGCGCCTGCGGATAATTGAAGATCGGCAGCCGGTAGGCGCCGGGGAAACCGGCGAGCTTCTCATATGCCGGAAACGGCAGGGAATCGAGTTCGATCCCCTTGGGACGGTAGCCGGTGAACGCCGCCTCACCCCCCTGGCGATGGACCAGACCGCCGATCGATTCGGCCCCTTCCCCACCCGAGGCGACCAATTCGGCCAGGGTTTCCTCCCCTTCGCCGACGACTGAAAAGTCGACCGCCGGATAGTCCCGCAGCACCGCCTCTTTCAGGGCCGAGACATGGGGACCGCCGAAGACGCTGCGGACCTGCGGCAGTTCGCTCTTCGCCAGCTCCGCAAGTCGGACCCCGTCGAGGAAGCTGGAGGTGGTGCAGGAGAAGCCGACGAAGGCCGGGCGCACGCTCCGCAGCAGCTCGCGCAGCACCCCTTCGCTGTCGGGGTGGGCGTGACAATCGACCAGGTGGGCGCTGATCCCCCGCTCTTCCAGATAAGCGGCCATGCTCGCCAACCCCAACGGCGGCATGAGGTTGGCAACCCGCGAGATGTCCCGGCCGGCCGCCTCGGCCCGGTAGCCGAGGGGATGGACCAGGATCACGCTCTTTTGGTCGAGGCGGGCCATGGTCAGCTCCGTTCCCGACGGGGGAAGCGCACCAACTGGTCCCAGAGGATGCCACGCCAGCCGAAGCGCTGCAGAACCGCCAGCTTCGCCTGCCCTGACGAAGGCGGGAAGATGCGGTTGCGGCGATGCTTGAAGGCCCGGAGGATTTCGCTGTGCATCGCCTCGATGTCGAGCCCCGGGGCAAAGTAGTGGGCCGGTTTGAGGAGGGGATCGGCGGCCTTGATCACCCCTTCGGCGACGGCGCGGCGATGCACGCCGGTCCCGGGGAGGATGCGGATGCCCGAGAAGGCGAAGACCACGGAGGCGCCGAGACGCTCGATATTCTGCAGTCCCTCGGCCACGCTGGCGGCGGTCTCGCCGGGGCCGCCGAAGATAATGAAGTGTGCGCAGGGGAGCAATTCATCGAGACAGGCGGCGTTGGCGGCTTCGGCCTCGGCGAAGCTGAAGCCTTTGTCGAGCCCGGCCAAAGTCGTGTCACTGGCGGCATCGGTGCCGAATTCCACCGCCTCCAGTCCGGCCCGCTTGAGCAGGGCCAATTCCTCCCGGGTCACGCCTTGGGGCCGGAAGTAGGCGCTCCAGGCGAGCCCCAGATTCCGGCGGATCAGCTCCTCGGCGAGAGTCAGGTGGGCTCCGCCCGGATCGTTGAAGACCGAATCGGTAAAGAAGACCCGCTGGACCTTAAAGTCGCGCTGCATCCGCTCCAGTTCGTCGACGACCGCGCGCGGTTCCCGGCAGCGGAAGAACGTTCCCTCGATGGCCGGATAGGTGCAATAGGCGCAGCCGAAGGGGCAGCCGCGCTTGGTCTGAAGGTTGAGCAGACCGCTCTTGCCTTGATAGAAGTCGACCAGTTCGGGAACCCGCAGGGGAGTTCCGAATTCGGCCCCGGACAGGGGCCGCCCGCTGGAGCGGGTCAGGGCCGGGACCGGGCGCCCGGCGGCCAGGGCCGCCACCAGCTCGCAGATGGCCCGCTCCCCCTCCCCGACCACGCCGTAATCGGCGCCGAGGTAGGCGAGAATCTCCTCCGGCATGATGGTGAAGGCCGGTCCCCCGACGACGATCGGCGCCGGGCTGAGGGTGCGCAGCAGCGCCACCATTTCCCGGGCCTGGCCAAGATACCAGTCCTTCTCCCCGCTGAGGGAATCGACGTTGTCGATGTTGCGCAGGGAGTAGCCGATCACCTCCGGGCCGAAGGCGGCGAGCTCCGCCGCCAGGCGCTCCTCATCGCGGCCGCTGGCGAGGAGATCGAACTGCCGGACCTCGTGCCCCTGGGCGGCGAGCGCCCCGGCAATCACCGCCATCCCCAGGGGGTAGACCGGGTACGGTTCCAGTGTGGTGTTGGAGGAAAGGAGGAAAACCCTGCTCATGCCTGACCCGTCCCGGCCGGGAAACGCCGCCGCGTCTTCGGATCGAAGCGCCGGTAGGTGCCGTCCTCCATCTCCCGCTGGATGACGCGCTTGAAGAGTTCCCCCATGCGCAGGGCATGGCCGCCGCCGGCGTAGAAGGTGTCCCAGGCGTAGTGGTACAGTTCCTTGAGCTTCTCCGGGGTCATCTGCTTCGGCTGGAAGACGACCTGGTCGGCGCTGTAGCGGCGCCAGTCGCTGGAGAGGATGCGCCCTTCCTGCTCCAGTTGGCGGCGTACCGGCGAGTGCGGGAAGGGGGTGAGGATTGTGAACTCGGCCACGTCGAGTTCAACCTCGATGAGGAAGTCGACGAGGCGCTTGATGTCGTCCTCGCTCTGTTCGTCGGTGCCAAGGAGGATCGTCCCCTCGACGCCGATGCCGTGGTCCTTGAGGCGCTTGATGCGGTTGCGGATCACGTCGGAGGTGTCGAAGACCGCCTGGTAGACGTACCAGGCGCCGGCCTCGGCGGCGAGTTTGAGGATTTCGTCGTCGTCGAGGATCGGGTGAGAAACCCACTTCTTCTTAAGCGGCGCCATCGCCGTGAATAGCTCCCTCAGCCAGCCGCGGTCCTGAGCCAGGGAATTGTCGACGATGAAGAGCCGGTTGTTATGGATCGACTCCAGCTCTTCAATGACCTGCGGGATGGGGCGGGGGCGGAAGGCCTTGCCGCCGAGGAAGCCGGTGCAGCAGGGGTAGCAGTCGAACTTGCAGCCCCGCGAAGCGTGGACCAAATCGAGCATCTGCACCCCGCGGTAGTTGTAAAGGTCGCGCTTGAGAATCTCACGGCGGGCGGTGCCGATCAGCTCGATGGCCGGCGGATTGTTCATGTAGTCGTAGACCTTGCGCAGCCGGCCGGCCTTGAAATCGTCGAGGACCCCGGCAAAGCGTCCCTCGGCCTCGCCGAGAAAAACCGCGTCGGCATGTTCCGTCACTTCCTCGGCGTGGAGCATGACGGCGATGCCGCCGAAGATGGTCGGAACCCCGCGGCGGCGATACTCGGCCGCCACCTCGAAGGCCCGCGGCAGCTGGCAGGTGAGCATGACGGAGATCGCCGCCAGGTCGGCCGGGGCGTCGAAGTCGATCGCTTCGAGGTTTTCATCGGTGAAGACCAGGTCCACCTCGGGCGGGACGGTGGCGGCGAAAACCACCGGACCGTGGGGGGGGAGATGGAATTCGGTCTGGCCTTGGAGTTTGGGCCAGCGGGGGTAGATCAGGGGCATCTTCATGGTCGGTCATCTCGTCGGGAAGGGGTGGTTGCGGGGCCACAGGCGCGGCAGGCCGCCACCAGCTGCCGCCAGTCGTCAAGGGGACGCCCGTTCAGGGTCGGCCGGTTGGTCCAGGTCAACAGCGGCCGGTCGCCGTCGCTGGCCGTCGGTCTTTGCAGAACGGCAAAGATCGCCCCCGGCGCCGGCCCGGACAGGCCGCAGGGGGACGGCAGGTCGCAGATCCCGGCCAGCATGGTTTGGTTCTCTCCGGCGGCGAGACTCTCCAGCGCCATCTCCAGAGAGCGCAGCTCGCCGTCGCCATCCCGGTCGACGACCCAGCTGCCGCCGGTCAATCCGAAGCGGATGGCGGCCTCGCCAAGGAAGGTGTTGGCCAAGGTGTAGGCGAAGAGATTGGGGCTGACCAGCGCTCCCCCGAATTCCACCAGGGTCGCGTAGTAGGCCACATCGGTGACGATGCAGCCGCCGTAGGTTGCCGCCACCACCCCGATCGGGCGTTTTTCGCTCCAATCTTCCAGGCCGGCATCCCGAAGCGCCAGGGTGATCGCCGCCAGGCCGAGGCGGGAGAAGTCGTCGAGGCGCCCGTAGCGCGGGAAGGGGTCGGCAAACAGGTCCTTGCGGGCCGGGAGCTGCAGCTCCCCGTTCTCCAGGGCAAACCCGCCGACCCCCGAGCCATACCCCCAGCCGCCGACGGAAACCCAGCCGACTCCTGCCATCCGAGCCTTCATGGTCCTTCTCCCCGCCCCAGAAGGAGCGCCGCATTGATGCCGCCGAAGCCGGAATTGGTGGTCAGCAGAACCTCGCCGTCGAAGCACAGCACCGCGGCGCTGACCAGGCCTTCCGCCGCCGTCTCGGGATGCTCAAAACCGGCGGTCGGCGGCAGGCAGCCGACCGCCAGGGACTTGAGGCCGATGGCGACCTCGATCCCGCCGGCGGCGCCGAGGGTGTGGCCGAGGGCCCCTTTCACCGAATGGAGGGGGA
>JBBQBQ010000157.1:0-8307 GCA_038317685.1 Desulfuromonadales bacterium
GAGAGAAAGGTTCCCGCGGGGGTGGTTTCCTGGTGAAGAAGATGGTAATGACCGGTGATCACGAAGTCACAGCCGTCAGTGAAGTGCGCGGAAGCGTGGCGTCTAAGATCTTCCAGGGGGAGGTGCCGAACGATGGCCGACTGGCTTCCCCGGGAACGTCGGGCCAGCCAGCGGTAGACCGACCAGGTCCAATCAGGGTGGACGATCCGGGACAGGGTACGCACCAACCCGCTACGCAGTAGCCGCCGCAACCGGAGGTAACCGCGGTCTCGCGGGTTGACCAGGTCGCCGTGGCCGAGGTAGACTTTGCGGCCGTCGATCTGGACGGTGGCGCCGTCCGGGAAGACCCGGCAGCCGAGGGTTTCAGTGAAATACGGTCCCATGTTGAAGTCGTGATTCCCCTCGATGAAGACCATCTCCGTTCCTGCCTCCCTAAGCCGTCGCAGCGACTCCAGCAGGGGGATATGCGGGGTATAGACGACGCGGCGGAATCCGATCCAGAAATCGAAGATGTCACCGAGAAGGTAAAGGGTGCGCACCTGGCCGCGCTGCTCTTCAAGAAAGGCAAGCAGGCGCTGGTAGGGAAGGTCGGCAGGGTCGCGCAGATGCGCGTCGGCGAGGAAGAGATCCTTCATGACCGGTCACTATAGAGAGCAGGGGCGGTGATGTCAAGGTTGGGTGTTTTGAGCTTAAAGCCGGCTGCCGCCGGCGATTCACCACTTTCCAGGGATCAATCTTATGAGTGAAATTGTTGCTGAACCGGCCTCCGTTCCTCCCCTGGCGGATCGGATAGTGACCGGACTGCGCCTGGGGATGGGGACCTCCTGGAAGCTGATCCGATTCGTTGTTCCGCTCTATATCCTCGTCGACCTCCTCAAAGGGACGCAGATTATCAACCTGGTCGGACGGCTTTTCGCACCGTTGATGGGACTTTTCGGCCTCCCCGGGGAGGCCGCATTCGCATTTATTGCAGCCTTCCTTCTCAACCTCTATGCGGCGATCGCGGTCATGGCCCCCCTCCATCTGACCCCCTGGCAGGTGACCCAGTGCGGGCTGATGATGGGGCTCGCTCATAACCTTCTACTGGAAGGTGGGGTTCTCGGCAGCACCGGTGCCCGCGGCGGCCTGCTGACAGTCTGCCGGCTCCTGATCGCAGGAGTAACCGGCCTGGCGCTGGAGTTCGTCCACCGGTTACTGGTGGCCTGATGGAACTCTTGATGACCGCCCTTTGGGGCGCCGGGCAGCTTGCGCTCAAGCTGGTTCTGATAGTCGTTCCGCTGGTGACCCTTTTCGAGGTGTTACGCTACCTGCCGGTCTTTCGCCGGGCCGGGACCGCCGTCGATCCTCTGATGCGCGGTTTGGGCCTGTCCCGCCATGCCGCCGTGCCGCTCTTCACAGGGATCTTCCTCGGCATCGCTTACGGAGCCGGGATCATTATCCGGGTCGCCCAGCAAAAGGCTCTGCCACGTCGGGAACTTTTTTTGATGGGGCTGTTTCTGGCTACTTGCCACGCCGTGGTGGAGGATACCCTGATTTTTGTCGTCATCGGTGGCAACGGTTGGATCATGCTCGGCTTGCGTCTGGTCCTTGCCGTCGGTCTGACTGCCCTTCTGGCCCGGTTCTGGCAGTGGGAACCGAAGCCGGCGGGTAAGGACTGAACGATCGGTGGTATCCTCCCCGCCAAGACCGGAGCAACGGGACTTGGCAGAAATTGCCGCGGAGGTTACACTGGTGAGGAACACATCTCATTGCGGCAAGGAGACGAGTATGCCCTTTGTCAATGTCAAAATCACCAGCGGTGCGACCCGCGAACAGAAAGCTCAACTGATCTCCGGCATCACCGATCTGCTGGTGCGAGTCCTCGACAAAAATCCCGCCACAACCCATGTTGTCATTGAGGAGGTTCCCCCGGAGAATTGGGGAGTGCGGGGGCTGTCGGTGGCCGAATTGCGCGCCGCCGGTACGCCTGGGGTGTCGAAGGGGTGAAGAATGGGTCTGTGCAAGACGGGTGCAAGCAGTACGGAACTCTGCTATAGTGTCCAGCCCGTTGCCGGACGCGATGCGTCCGGCTGATACCCGCGCCCGGAGAGAGCATGGACGAAGATTTTGAAGAATACCTGGATGAAGAAGACGATGAGGAGCGGCTCGAATTGGCCCAGACTGCTCTCGACCGGGGCGACGATGTCACCGCCCTGGACCTGATTGAGGAATATCTCGAAGCCAACCCCCTCGATATCGAGGCTCTGAACCTTTGTGCCGTCGCAGCCGCGAATCTCGGCGATGATCCGAAGGCCCTCGCCCTGTATCAGAATGCCCTGCGTCTCGACCCCAAGAATGGTGCGATTCATCACAATTACGGGGTTCTGCTGGAGCGGGTCGGCGAACTTGAGTTGGCTGTCACCCATTTTCAACGGTCCCTGCAGTTGCAGCCCGATTTTCCTGAAGCGTACATCAATCTGGGCAATACCTTCGACGAACTCGGCCGTACCGAAGAAGCCCTCCAGATGTACGATGAGGCGCTGCGGCGCCTCCCCGACACGCCTGATGCCTTCTACAACCAGGGCTATGCCCTGAACCGCCTGGGTCGTTTCGGAGAAGCGGTCATTAGTTTCGAGAAGGCGTTGGCGCACAACCCGGCTGACGCCGCCAGTCTCAACGGCCTCGGCTACGCCAAGGCCGGGCTCGGTCTCGACCGGGAGGCGGTGAAGATTTACCACCGTGCCATCGCCCGGGAATCCGAAATTGCCACCTACTACTATAATTGCGGGCTGTCGCTGGCCCGACTGGGGGAAGAAGCCGCGGCCCTGGAGAGTTATCGGCGAGCCCTGGAACTCGATCCGGAATTCTTCGAGGCCTGGATTGAGCAGGCCAACGTACTCGGAGACGGGGGCCGCTTTGAAGAGGGTTTCCAGGTTCTGCAAGAGGCCGAAAAACTCGAACCGGATAGTGCTGAAATTCCCTTCTACCGGGCTATCCTGCTGGAAAAACAGGGACTCCTCGAAGCCTCACTGGTGGAAATCGAGGAAAGCCTGCGCCGTGATCCGGAATCAATCTACACTCTCAACAACAAGGGGAACCTGCTGATGGATCTGGGGCATCTGGAGGAGGCCTTGGCCTGCTTCGACGCCATCCTCGCCCGGACCAGTGGTTACCCTCTCGCCCATTACAACCGCGCCTGTGTTCTGGCCCGCCTTGGCAAGGTTCGGGAGACGGTTCGGGAACTATCCCTTGCCGCCGCCGAAGAACCCCAGTTTCTCGAGGACGCCCTGGCTGATCCCGATTTTGAAAAAATTCGCCGGACCTCTTCCTTCCGGCGCCTGTTGGGAGCCAAAAAAGCCTTGCCATGATGCCCTCAACTTCTCCCGCCGTCCGTTTGATCCTGCCGGTTCCCGGCATGAAATGCGGCAAATGCGTCGCGCGGGTCACGGCGACCCTGGAGGGGGTCGACGGAGTTACTGAAGCGAGGGTTTCCCTTGCAAAGAAACACGCGGAGGTCTGCTTTGATCCGGGGCGAACCGGGCCTGCGGAAATGGCGGCGGCCCTGACGGTTGCAGGGTTCGAAGTTTCAGATCAACCTGACCAGGCAGCACAACGGGTCATACCGGATCAAGCGGGCGAACGCCTGGCCTTCTCCATTGGTGGCATGCATTGCGCGGCCTGTGCCTCGACCATTGAAAAGTCGCTCCAGTCCCTGCCCGGGATTGCGCAGGTCCGGGTCAACTTCGCTGCCGAGTCCGGGCAAGTCAGCTTCGACCCGGGACTGATCGACCCCTCTGCGATCTTCGCTGCGGTTGCCGCGGCTGGCTACCTTCCCCGTGAAACTTCCGATACTGCGGCCGAAGAACGCGTGGCGCAGGGTGAATGGTTCTGGCTCCTCTTCTCTGCGGTGCTGAGTGCGCCGATCATGCCGCTGATGTGGGTCGAGCCCTTTGGCACCGCCACCGTTTTCGTCATTGCCGGGCTCTCCACCATAGTCCAGTACAGTGCCGGACTGACCTTTTACCGGGGCGCCTGGTATTCCCTGCGGTCCCGCTCGGCCAACATGGATGTGCTCGTCGCCCTCGGCATCAGCGCCGCCTGGGGCTATTCGGCGCTCGCTCTGTTGGGTGTGCCCGGTCTGGATGGTCCAGTCTTCTTTGAAACCTCGGCCATGCTTATTACCTTCATCCGTTTCGGCAAATGGCTCGAAGCCCGGGCCAAGGGGAAGGCCGGTCAGGCGCTCAAGAACCTGCTGCAACTGCAGGCCGACCGTGCTCGCCTCTGGATTGACGGGGTTGAAGAAGAGGTGCCTGCCAGCCAGGTCAGAGTCGGCGACCGGCTGGTGGTGCGTCCCGGGGAAAAGATTCCGGTCGATGGCCTGGTGGAGGAAGGGGAATCGGCCGTCGACGAGGCCATGGTGACCGGGGAGCCGGTGCCGGTCGACAAAGCTCCGGGTGACGTCGTCACCGGCGCGACCATCAACGGCGGCGGCCTGTTGCGGGTGCGGGCAACCCGGGTCGGCGGTGATACCGTGCTGGCCCAGATCGTGCGGCTGGTCGAAACCGCCCAGGGCGACAAGGCGCCGATTCAGCGGCTGGCCGATGCCGTCTCCAACATCTTCGTACCGACCGTCGTCGCCCTCGCGGTCGCGACCTTTGCAATCTGGTACCTGGTCGCCGGGAGCAGTTTCCTCTTTGCCTTCAAGGTGGCTATCGCCGTCCTCGTCATCGCCTGTCCCTGTGCCCTCGGACTGGCGACGCCGACGGCCATTATGGTCGGCACCTCGGTGGGACTCGCCGCCGGCATCCTTTATAAAAGGGCCTCGGTCCTGGAGCAGATGTCAAAACTCGACGTCCTTCTCCTCGACAAGACCGGCACCCTGACCAAGGGCGAATTCCGGGTTGTCGGGCTGGTGCCGACGTCAGGAATCGCGGCCGAGGAACTGCTGCGGTTGGCGGCTGCCGCCGAGGGAGCCAGCAACCATCCCCTGGCACGGGCGGTGGTGCAACGAGCGGCCGAATTCGGAGTGTTGGTCCCTCCATCGCAAGAAATGGTAGAGATCGGCGGTCACGGCATCCGTTGCCGGGTCGAAGGAGTGACGCTCCTCGCCGGCAATCGCCGCCTGCTCGAAGGGGAAGGGCTTGATCTCGCGCTCCTCGACCAACCGTTGGCGGCGTTGGCAGGGGAGGGAGCCTCCTTTGTCTATCTTGCTCGACAGGGGGTCTTGGTCGGCGCCATTGCCTTTGCCGACACCCTCAAGGAAGGGGCCGCCGAAACCGTGGCGGCGTTGCGACGTCTCGGCCTTCGTACCGTTTTGGTCACCGGTGATCGAGCCGCTGCCGCCGAGTCGGTGGCCGCAGCGGTCGGAGTCGATGCGGTTGAGTCCGAGGTCCTGCCGGGGGAAAAATTGGCTGTGGTGCGTCGCTATCAGGAACAGGGGCATCTGGTCGGTATGGTCGGCGACGGTATCAACGATGCCCCGGCTCTGGCCCAGGCCGACATCGGCATCGCCATCGGGAGCGGAACCGATGTCGTCAAGGAGACCGGAGACATTATTCTGGTGAAAGGGGACGTGCGCGACATCGAGCGCGGCATCCGGCTCGGTCGCCGGACCCTTGCCAAGATTCGCCAGAACCTTTTCTGGGCGTTTTTCTACAATGTGGTCGGCATCCCCGTCGCCGCCGGTCTCCTCTACCCGGCCTTTGGTCTGGTCCTGCAACCAGAGTTCGCAGGCCTGGCCATGGCCTTCTCCAGCGTCTCGGTGGTGACCAACAGCCTTCTGCTCAAGGGTTACGCGAAGAAGTTGTGAAGCTCGGCTGAATTTTATTGAACAATATATAGCCAGGAGGAGTGCAGAATCCATGAAACTCCGGAGTTTGACCGCTTGTTGCCGTCCCGCCCCTAAGGTGGCCCATGCCCGTTGACCTGAGCCGTTCCAGCGACTTTTCCTCGGGGTTGATCGAATGGGTACGGGGCAAGGGGCGGATTCTCATCGTCGCCCACGACAACCCCGACCCCGATGCCCTCGCTGCGGCCTTCGCCCTCAAGCACCTGCTGTGGGTCAAAACCAATCAGGAGGCGACCATTACCTTCGGCGGAATGATCGGCCGGGGGGAAAATCGCGCCATGGTCCGCTTGCTGGAAATCGAGGCGGTCCCCATGGGAAGCCTCGATCTGGATGCGTTTTCAGTTGTCTGCATGGTCGATACCCAACCAGGGACCGGCAATAACTCATTCCCCGCCGACCGGAGGGTGGATGTCGTCATCGACCACCACCCCCTGCGGCCGGCGACGGCGGTCTGTTCCTGGGTCGATGTGCGTGAGGATTTCGGCGCCTCAGCGACGATCCTTTATGAATATCTGCAATGCCAGGACGTTTACCTCGGTACCAAGTTGGCGACGATCCTATTTTATGCGGTTAAATCGGAGACCCAGGATCTGGGCCGGGAATGGGACCAGGCCGATCGTGAGGCGTATCTGAAGCTGATTCCCTTCTGCAATAACCGAATCCTCTATGCCATTACCCATCCCCGGGTTTCCCGGGAGTATTTCTTCGTTTTCAATCGGGCGCTGGAAAATGCCAGGATTTTCGAAAACCTCCTGGTCTTTAATCTCTTCAGCATCGACAATCCGGATATCGTTGCGGAAATGGCAGATTTTCTGCTGCGCATGGAGGGTATTGAGGTGGTGCTGGGGATGGGCTGGTTCAACGGCCAGGAGATCCTCTCCTTGCGCACCGCAGGATTGAAGCTGGTGGCTGGGGACCTGATCCGTCAAGTCATGGCGGATCTCGGTAGTTCCGGAGGACACAACCTGACCGCCGGAGGACAAATTGCTCCGATGCCGGGGGGAGGGGCGGCCCAACGCGAACTCGAAGCCACTCTCACTCAGCGTCTCCTCGAAATCCTCGAGGTGCCGGGGCAGCGTGGACTCCGGTTGATCCCCTCCTGAACCCGGAGGCAGCCGTTGACAGTGAGTCTCTATCTGGGGTATATAACGGGCCTTGCGGTCGGCCGGATTAACCCTGCTCCGTCTCCCTGTTCCTTCAGGATTCTTGCACCGATGTTACGTTTTGTTCCAGCACTGCAAATGGTGTTTTTGCTTCTGGCTATCGCTGTCCCTGCCGGGGCCGCCGTCGAGGTTGCTCCGGACGGCTTGCCCCCGGTGACCCTCAATGAGGTCTACCTGCGGGACGGAATCCCGTACCTGGCCCTCGACGACGTCCTGCCGGCTTTGGGACTCAGAGGCGAATGGGATGCGGTTCGCCACCTTTACGTGATCACTGCGCCGCAGGGAAAGGCCACCCTGTTTGCCGGAAGCCGTTACCTGAATCTGGAAAACCGCTACCTTCCCCTGGCCCACCCGCCGCGTTTCATCGATCGGCGGTTGCGGGTATCGGAGGATTTCGTTACCGGCCCCTTATCCCGCCTTATTGGCGGCCGGGTCTTTTATCGCAATCTCAATCCCGCCGAGGTGCCGCCGGAAAGAGCCGAGGACGCTTCTACCCTTGATCGCCTCTTCGCTTTTCTCCTGCGCAAAAAAGGGAACCAGGCGGGGCCGTCCCTGCGAGGAGTCGCCATCGATCCCGGTCATGGCGGCCTCGACCCCGGCACGGTCGGTGGTGGTCTCAAGGAAAAAGACCTGAATCTGGACTTTGCCAAGGATCTTGAAAAACAGTTGAAAATGCAGCTCGGTGTGCCGGTCTTTTTGAGCCGCGATGCAGACTATTCTCTCTCTCTTGATGACCGCCTCAAGGTCGCCCTTCATCCCGAGGTCGATGCCTTCCTCCAACTGCATGTTCAGGCCGAATCGGGGGCGGGTCCCAAGGGTGTGATGTTCTTCGTCCGGCCTTTTGAGGAGAGTGACGGCCAGATGGTCCCCGCTGGGCAAGGGGAGAGCCTGCGGCTGGCCCGGGAACTGGCCACGGAACTGGGGAAGGCTGGAATTCCCGTTACCGGCATCTATTCCGCACCCCTGCTTCCTTTGGGCCGCGGCAACCTGCCGACGGTTCTGGTCGAACTCGGCTTTCTTACCAATCCCGACGATCGTGCCAGGCTCACCGATCCGACCGGCAGGCAGGCCCTGGTCGCAGCCCTCTTCGCCGGCCTCAAAGCCTTCGGCGAACATCCCACGGAGATTCCCCAATGACGCTCCCCCCCTTGATTCGCCCGGATGGCAGAGCTTTTGACCAACTTCGCGCCGTGACCTTCCAAAGACGATTTACCCGTTATGCGGAGGGCTCGGTCCTGGTCAGTTGCGGTGAAACCAAGGTTCTCTGCAATGCCACGATCGAGGAGGGGGTTCCTTCCTTCATGCGCGGTGAGGGCC
>JBBQBQ010000158.1:0-8294 GCA_038317685.1 Desulfuromonadales bacterium
GGAATGCCAGGCGAGAATTAATTATCCGAAGCTGGTAAGGTCTGTCATAAAAGTAATTTTGACCACGTCAAAGCATTTTGCGCGGTGAGTTTTCGCAATTTTTTGGCATGAGTTTTCGCGCGCGGCTTCAGGCCGGCCGTCGCGTAGGACTGGCACTGAATATTGACACGGTCTGCAGCAGCTTGACCCCGGAGCGCAAGGCGGCCTGGATTACCGCCAGGCAACAGGACGGGGAACGAGTGATGATGATCGGTGATGGCATCAACGACGCTCCGGCTTTGGCCGCAGCCGACGTCGGGTGTACCCTGGCGGGGGGGACCGACATCGCCCTGGAGACGTCCGACCTAGTCCTGACCCGTCCCGACCTCGGGCGCCTGGTGATGGCGATCCGCTTCGGTCGCCGGGCCCTGCGCATTATCCGCCAGAACCTTTTCTGGGCCTTCCTCTACAACCTGCTGGCCCTGCCGCTGGCGGCCTCGGGCCACCTGGCACCGATTCATGCCGCGGCCGCCATGGCGCTGAGTTCGATCTGTGTCGTCAGCAACTCGCTGCGCCTGTCCGGCGCCGGGAGAGGGTGATTGAAGCGATGCTGTCCTCCCTGTACGGCCTCATCATCCTTTCCCTCTTTCTCGGCACCGGAGTCTGGCTGGTCTTCCTCTGGGCCGTGCGCAAAGGTGAATTCGACGACCTTGAAGGCCCCAAATACCGGATGCTGAATGATGACCTTCCCTTACCCGACACGGAGAGCGACCATGACCAACCTGATCCGCCCCCTGCTGAAGGCCCTTAGTCTCCTCGCCGGCAGCCTGCTGCTCCTCGGTATTTTACCGCTGCGAGTACCGGCCGCACCCTCCGTTACTCGCATCGAAGCCAGGAGCCCTGGAGGGTTGCAGGGCGTCCTTGAATTTGCGGCCGCACCCCTGGTCACCATGCACCCCACCCCGTTCCGGCTTGCCCTCAAGGGCGTTGACGGGACACCGTTTCCCCCCTCCACGCTGACCTGTGATCTGGTGATGCCGGCCATGCCGATGCCGGAAAACCGGCCGCGTCTCGTCTCCGATGGTGAAGACTTCCGGGGCGAGGCCATCTTTACCATGGCCGGGGCCTGGCAAGCGCGAGTGACCGTTCACCCGGTCGCCGGGGCAGAAGAGACCCTGGTCTTCCCGATCGAAAGGGTCCTTCTGAAGTGAACGATCCCCTGTTCTCCATGGCTCTGGTCACCGGCTTTCTCAGCACCGGGCACTGTCTCGGCATGTGCGGGGGCATTGTTGCAGCCCTCGCCCTCGCCGGAGAGGGGCACCCCCGCGGGGTGAGCTTTCATCTCCTCTACAATCTCGGCCGGATCGCAACTTATAGCCTGATCGGCTTTTCCGTCGGCTGGCTCGGCTCGGCGATTGCCTTTACCGATACCTTCCGCCAACTCAGCCGGATGATCCTGGTCGGCTCCGACCTGATGATCATTCTCCTGGGCATCGGCAGTGCAGGGCTGGTCCCCTCCTTCAATCTCCTGCGTCTCGAATGCCGGGGGAATTATTCACTCCTGTCCTCGCTGTTGCGCCCCCTGCAGAAATTTTCCGGACCGCTGGCCGGCCTGCCGATCGGCCTGCTGCTGGGATTTCTCCCCTGCGGGCTCCTCTACGCCATGGCGATCACCGCGGCTCAGAGCGCCGATCCTCAATCGGGGGCTTTGATTCTGCTGGCATTCGGAGTTGGGACGGCACCGGGGTTGCTTTTATTCGGGGGGGGGCTCCATTGGCTCGGTCGGCGACTGCGCCAGGGGATGCTGCGAGGGGCGGGACTGATGGTAGCGCTGATGGGGGCCTGGAATTTTCATCAACACGGCCAACTACTTGGCTGGTGGTGACATCCTGTCCTGAATCGGCTATTCGGTCATTGCCGGGGGTGTACCGGAAAAAATCGCTGCTGTCGGGAATCCCAGCGGTACCCTTCTCCGTCCCAGATATCCTCAAGTTGATTCCAGTCGAGATGCACCCCTTTCATTTCCTCGAAAGCCTCCGAAGCCGTCAGCATTTCGCTGTCGTCAATCTTATTGTCCCCGTTCAGGTCAGCCCAAAGATAAGGCGCGATTTCGACCGTATTCAGCCCACCGACCGGCGTCGGGGTATTGGAACCATTGGGATTGGCGACAATCTCACCGCTGAAGTGCCCCGTACCCCCCAGTTTTGCATCGCTGCCGACCCGCAACAAATAGACGATCACATGTCGAGCTTCTTCAGGCTTGACGATCCAGCGGGCGGTTCCTTCTTCGTTATTCAGGCTGGAAGCCGGGGGGCTCGCTTCGATGAGCTTCCAGCCCGGAGGGAAATGTTCCCGCAGGATATAGCCCTTGGTCTCCGGATCAGGATCGAGTCGAACCCGAACCGGCAAAATCCCTCCAGGCGCGGCGATTGGGGGGAGGACCCGACTGGCCACCAGTCCTGGTGCCGGAAGGTCCGGACCCCGAAAGACAAAATAAAGGACGGTTCCGATCAGGAGAAGAGCGAAGGTGGCCAGCAGAATCATCCCCAGGGGGAGACTGCGAGGTGCATCGACAGGAGAGGCGGCGGGGGAATCATCCTTCTGCAGTTGCAGGATTTCGTCGATCAGGACTTCCAGCGCTTCGGCCAAACGCAGGGCGTTCTCCCGCTTGATCGATGGGTAACGGTTGTTTTCCCAGCGGGAAATGGTGTCGGTGGTCACACCAACCACCTTGGCCACATAAAACTGGGTCAGTTTCTTCTCTTCCCGGATGCGGCGGATAGCCGATCCGTCGAGACAGACAGTGGGTGATAGGTTTTCCGCCATAATTCCTTTCACTGTGATACGGCAACAAGAGTTTAGCAAACAACCCATTGAGCTGTAAACGGAAAAGGCCAACCCGACTTAATCCAATTCAACAACCCGACATTGTAAATGTATTTAATTGAAATTACTTGTTTTTCACCAGACATCGGGTCGAACGCCGACAGATGTCTAATGAAATCCTAACCACCATCGAGTATAACTTGGATCACATTCGGCGGCGGATTTTGATCCGCCCAGACTTTTACCCCTGAACGGAGGAACAACTATGAAACGTACCATCGTCGCTCTGCTCATCGCCGCAGTCGCCTTCGCCGGCACCGTCTCCCTTGCCTCGGCCGACAACGGCCCGGCGGTCATCAAAATGCCCGCCAAAATGGGCGAAGTCACCTTCAAACACGCCGAACACCAAAAACGTCTGAACGGCGATTGCAAGGCCTGTCATACGGCTGCTCCGGGCAAGATCGAAGGCTTCGGCAAGGACTGGGCCCACAAAACCTGCAAAGATTGCCATAAAGAGAAAAACGGCCCCACCAAGTGCACCGACTGCCACAAAAAGTAATCTTCCCACCAAGCAAGACCTCGGGGCCGCTGGCAACAGCGGCCCTGTTTTTGTGGATCATTCAGACCCTTTATTCCCCCGCTTCAAAATCCCAATCCCGGTTTTCAATTTCTTTCTCAAAAGCCCCTTGCATATTTCTCATGAGGCGATATAAGAGTACAAATTTAAAAGGGTTTTTGACCACAAAAAAATCCCGTTGACAAGCCCCCGGCAAGGGGAGTATACGCTTCACCAACGGAGTTTCGTTCCGGTCCGGGGACGCACAAGACGACCAAGCGTAAAAAGCAACCCCTTTTTATAGCCGCCCGCCCCCAGGCACCCGGACCCCTCGAACGAACCCGCCGCTCCCTTGGGAGATTTTCGGCAACGAACCGGCTTTTAAAAGGGGTTAAATTCATGCGTATCGCTCTCGCCTTCAATCTCCGCGAGGAGTCCGTGCACGACCAGGACCAGCCTCCCGCGGAACCTCCGTCGGAACCTCCCTCCGAACCTCCCTCGCAACCAGCCGACGACCTTTACGCCGAATGGGATGACATCCACACCATTCGCGCCGTGGCCAAGGCGCTGGGCAAGCATCACCAGGTTTCCCTGGTCAATGCGGGGGTTGATCCCTTTAACGAATTTGTGCGCCTGCGGCCCGACCTGGTCTTCAATATCGCCGAAGGCCTTTACGGCGCCAGCCGTGAAGCGCAGATCCCGGCCATGCTCGACTTTCTGGGGCTGCCCTACACCGGCAGCGATCCGGTCACCCTCGGCATCTGCCTCGACAAGCAGCGCACCAAGGAGATTCTCGCCTACCACCGGATTCCAACCCCGCGGTTCATCGTAGTAAACTCGCTGGCCGAGGTCCCGGTGCGGCTCCGCTACCCGCTGTTGGTCAAGCCGACCCTCGAAGGTTCCAGCAAGGGAGTCACCGATCTGGCGCTGGTTCAGGACCGCAAGGCCTTGCTGCGACAGGTCGACTGGGTGTTGTCGAGCTACAACCAACCGGCGCTGATTGAGGAATATCTGCCGGGTCGAGAGTTCACCGTGGCTCTCCTCGGCAACGGCGAGAGGTTGCGGACGCTTCCGATCGTCGAGATCGATTTCTCCACCCTCCCGGCCGGCGTCAACCCGATCTACTCCTTCGAAGCCAAATGGCTTTGGGATCGGGAGGAGGATCCTCTGAAGATCTTCGCCTGCCCGGCCCCCCTCGAACCGATGCTGCAGCGCAACATCGAAGAGACCTGCAAGCGCGCCTTCCGGATCATGGGCTGCCGTGACTGGTGTCGAATCGATGTGCGCCTTGATGGTCGCGGCATCCCCAATATCATTGAACTCAACCCCCTCCCCGGCATCCTGCCGCGCCCGGAGCAAAACAGCTGCTTCCCCAAGGCTGCCCGGGCCGCCGGCTTGAGCTACGACGCAACGATCCTGAGTGTGGTCGATGCCGCCTGTGAACGTCTGAGTCTGGCCCAGGGTGAGAGCGATGAACGTCGCCGTCGCCTTTAATCGCGTCCCTCCCACCCTCTTCAAGGGTGAAGCCGCCGACCGTATTTCAGAGGAAGGGGCCGAAGAGGAAGCCCTGGCGGTGCGGCAGGCCCTAGTGTCACTTGGGCATGCCGCACCCCTGATCCCCTTGGGTCACGACATCAAGGCTTTTCTGGAAACCTTGCAGACAACTGGGACCGATCTGGTCTTCAACCTCTGCGAAGGGTTTTGGGGGAACAGCCGCCTGGAGGGCCATGTGGCGGCGCTCTTTGACCTTTGCGGTCTGGCCTTCACCGGGTCCTCGCCGCTCTGCCTCGGTTTCACCCAGGACAAGGCCCGGACCAAAGATCTGCTGGTCCGGCACGGCCTGCCGACCCCCCTCTCCATCCTCGTCAACCCCGGCGAACCATTCCCCGGCCACCCGGCCCTCACCTATCCGTTGATCGTCAAGCCGCGCTTCGAGGATGCCTCCCTCGGGATTACCGAGGAAAGCGTGGTCACCGAAGCCCCAGCCCTGGGGCAACGGATTCGCTACATCCATGACACCTACCGGCAGGGCGCCCTGGTCGAAGAGTTTATCGACGGAAGAGAATTCAACGCGGCCGTACTCGGCAACGGCCCGATGGAGGTCTTGCCGCTTTCGGAGATTCAATTCCAGTCGACTCTGAAGCACGCCATCGTCAGTTATGACGGCAAATGGCGCGAAAACTCTCCTGCCTACCTCGGCACCGAGCCGATCTGCCCGGCACCGCTCCCGTCGGGAGAGGAGGCCCTGGTAAAGGACGTGGCCCTGCGCGCCTACCAACTCCTCGAATGCCGCGATTATGCCCGGGTCGACATCCGCTTGCGCGACGGGATTCCCTACATCCTGGAAGTCAACGCCAATCCCGACATCTCCCCCGGAGCCGGCCTGGCCCGAGCCGCCGGGGTCGCCGGCATCGGATATACAAAGCTCATCGAACGGATTCTCAACCTGGCCATGAATCGCAAGGAGCTGCAGCATGCGAAGTCTTGAACATCGTGACCTGCCTGATTTGGAACGCATTCTCCGCGCTACCGGTGCCTTCAACGGCCCCGAAGTCGAATGCGCCATGGAACTGCTGCACATCGTTCTCGACGACCCGGCCCAGCAGGATTACCTGGTGACCGTCGCCGAAGAGGCCGGGCAGGTCGCCGGCTATATCCTTTACGGCCCGGTCCCGGTCACCGAAGGGAACTTTGATATTTACTGGATCGCAACCGATCCGTCGGTCCAGGGGAAAGGCCTCGGTCGCCAGCTCATGAGCTGGGCCGAAGCTGACGCCCGCCGCCGGGGAGCACGTCTGGTCTGTCTGGAAACCTCCTCCCAGGGAGGCTACGAGCGAACCCGAAGGTTCTACGACAACGCCGGCTACACCATGGAATCGTGCATCCGGGATTTCTACAAACCGGGTGATGACCGACTCACCTATGTCAAACGCTTTTCCTCCTAAGGAGAAGAAGAGGATGGAGACCTGGCAGAAACTTTTGCAGGCAAGCATTACCCGTCCCGGAGCTTTGACGCGCCGCTTCGGCGTCGACCCCCACCCCTTGGAGGCGGTTGCTGACCGCTACCCGATGCGGGTCAACCCCTATTATCTCGGCCTGATCCGGGAGGTCGACGATCCGATCTGGCGCCAGGCGGTCCCCTCCGCCGAAGAACTGGAAGATGCGGTCTGCGTAGCGGATCCCCTCGACGAGGAAAACCAGAGCCCGGTGCCGAACCTGGTTCACCGCTACCCCGACCGGGCCTTGTTTCTGGTCTCTTCGGAATGCGCCATGTATTGCCGGTTTTGCACCCGCAAACGCAAAGTCGGCGGTGAAAACATGGTCATCAACCGGGAAACAATCAGCGCCGGAATCGACTATATCCGCAGCCATCCGGAGATCCGCGATGTGATCCTCTCCGGTGGGGATCCTCTGCTCCTGGCCGATGAGCGCCTGGAGTGGATTCTCCAGGAGCTGCGCGCGATTCCGTCCCTGGAGATCATCCGCATCGGCACCCGGGTACCGGTGGTCCTGCCACAGCGGATTACCCCCAATCTGGTTCGGCTGCTGCGCAAGTTTCACCCCCTCTACATCAATACCCACTTCAACCATCCCGACGAGATCACCGAGATTTCCGCCAAAGCCTGCGGGCGCTTGGCCGATGCCGGGATCCCCCTCGGCAACCAGACGGTCCTGCTGCGCGGGGTCAACGACGACCCTGCGGTCATGAAACGTCTGATGCAAAAGCTCCTGACGATCCGGGTCAAGCCCTACTACATCTACCAGGCCGATTTGGTGCAGGGGACCAACCATTTTCGCACCAGCGTCGAGGAGGGGATCGAAATCGTCCGGGCCCTGCGTGGCCACACTTCGGGGCTGGGGGTGCCCGCCTACGTCATCGACGCTCCCGGCGGCGGCGGAAAGATCCCGATCCTCCCTGACTACCTGCAGTCCCTGGGGGACGAAGTCGTCCTGAAAAACTACCGGGGGGACACCTACCGCTATCCGAACGCCCAGCGCCAGGTGGCGGAGGAACAGCGGCAAGCGGCCAATGACAGGAAGTAGCAGCCGGGACTTGCTTCAGGAGCGAGAGTGAATATGACTGATCAACCCCGCTGAACCGGCCTGGGGTTCTCCCTTCCCTGAAGTTTCGACTTGAAATTTTTCCCCGCAAGGGTTAATATCAGAGTCGAGCTTTGGCCTGGTTTCCAGGACAAAGATTTGGCCCCGTACACACCCCCCCTCCGTGTACGGGGTCTTTTATTGCCCATTCTCAGGCTCATCCCCCTGCAAAAACTACGTTGCATGTTGCTTGACCATCCAGTAAAATTACCTAATGTTCCCCTGGCACCCCAAACAGCCAGGGGCTTTTTGCCCCGTGATCCCCCTCCTTCACGGGGCATTTTTTATTCAGCCGGGCATCCCCTCTAAAGTCGGGTCGTTCCCGGTCCGTTCGGTTCCCATTCCTCGCAGAGCCCCCTCTCAAAAACCTCCGGCATCGGTTATGGGCAGGGCATTTATGCTATCCTGAAGTTCAGGAAAGGAGCATTCTATGTCGCTTGCATCCTCCCGCTTCGATGATCCGGTCAGCCGCCTTTCCGCGGTCGACACCAGCGATCTCCCCTCCGACGGCCGGCCCCGCTACAATCGGCTGATTTTCGAAAAAAGTCCCTACCTGCTGCAGCATGCCGAGAATCCCGTCGACTGGTCAGCGTGGGACGAGGCGGCCCTTGACCGCGCCCGCAAGGAGAACCGGCCGATCTTCCTCTCCATCGGCTACTCCACCTGCCACTGGTGCCACGTCATGGCCCATGAATCGTTCGAAGACCCGGCCGTGGCTGAAATCCTCAATCGTGACTTCGTGGCCATCAAGGTCGATCGTGAAGAACGCCCCGATATCGATGCCACCTATATGACTGCCTGCCAAATGCTGACCGGCAGCGGCGGCTGGCCC